>PLNQ01000015.1:3795-4321 GCA_003141815.1 Acidimicrobiaceae bacterium
TTCGTCACGTCGTCGCCCTCGATCGTCGCGCTCGCGGCACTCGACGGAGCGCTCGACGTCTGGGACCGCGCGTCGATGATCCAGGTTCGCGCGAAGAGTCTGCAATTGACCGACCTCTTCATAGAACTCGTCGATGCGCGACTGCCGGACATCTTCGAGATCGTCACTCCACGCGATCACACCAAGCGCGGTAGCCAAGTCGCGCTTCGTCACCCCGAGTCCTACGGCATCATTCAGGTGCTCCTTCAACGCGGCGTGATCGGTGACTTCAGAGACCCCGACATCGCGCGCTTTGGTTTCACACCGCTTTACTTACGTTTCGTGGACGTCTTTGACGCCGTCGAAATCCTCGTCGACGTCATTGAAGGGGGGTCGTACCGCGACGCCAGGTTCGCGGTACGCAATGCCGTCACGTAAACGGAATCGGTATCCTCGGTTTCGACCACGGGCAGCGTTCCGTGATAGTCGAACGCCGTGCCCTCTGACTCCATCAAAAGCTCCGAGGGGACTGGTGGCTTTAGCTGTC
>PLNQ01000046.1 GCA_003141815.1 Acidimicrobiaceae bacterium
CAGAAGCAGTACGCCGCGAACGTGCGCCCTTGTTCGCGACACGCGTCGCGCACGACCTCGAGCCACGCCCAGAACGCCTTGAAGTTCGCGGCCTCGGTCTCGTGGGTGAGGGAGGCCCACTCGACGAAGGCGCGGTAGCCAGCCTCGACGCCGATCGTCGGTTGGTTGATCGTGACGTGTGCACCCCAGAGGTACGTTGCGTCCTCGTAACTCTCCATGTCGACGTCGACTTCGACGTCTGCCGTCACGCAACCCATGCGCTCGGCGTCGATCACGCGAAGCGACGATCCGCGTTCGTGCGCGCGCGCCCGGTAGATCAGATCGTCAAGTTTGTCGATGGCGCGGCCCAAGAGTTCTTCGGTCGCGTGGGGCTCAAGGGGATTGATCACCTTGTTGCGGGTACGCCGGGCGAGGTCGGGACTGAGTCGAGCGAGTCGCGCGCGCGTGTCCACTCCCTGCTCACGGAGAAGGAGTTGTTGATCGAAGGACGTGAAGCGTACCAACGAGACGTCGTCGCGTGCTTCGAGCTGCTCGTCGCAGTGCACTGCGTAGGGGCACTCGGGGCAGTCGCGGTGCCAGTAGGGCGCCGTGGGAAAGGGACCCTTCGACAGCGCCCACTCGTCGTGCGCCACGAGCACGTTCAATCGCTCGTTGTATAGGTGGTCGTAGGTCGACAGATTGAATCGCGGGTAGTTCGTTCCGGCCAGTTCGAACCACCAGAGTCGACGTTGGCGGTCAACGACGCCGGCGCGCGCGCTCGGATCGGCGTGGCCGAGCGCGGCGAGGACGCGCGTGGCTTGAGCGAGGGAGAGTCCGCTGCGGGTCATGGGCAACGCGGCGCGCGTGCCCACGCCGTCGTGAAACTGCGCCTCACTCGGTCGCAGGCGCTCGAGGGTGCCTTCGAGCGTTCTTCGAGTGCTGGCGGTTTCGACGACCTCGTGGTTCTTGATGAGTAGCGGCGCGTACGTGAATCGCTCGTCCACTCGTCCCACCCGTACGAGGGCGTGCACCGACGCGATGCGACGACCCTCGTCGTCCCTCGCCAAGCGCGGTACCAAGATGAGATCGCAGCCCGCGAGCAAGAGTTCGGCTGTTTCGCTCCGGTCCGAAGGCGTCACCGACTCGGGATGGAGAAGGCGCAGGCGTTCGAGGGTCGCGTCGCGATGATCGCGCGCGCTTCTACGTCGGCGCTCCATCTCAGGCGTCACCGGAGGCGCGACGAAGTCGAAGGGAGCGCCTCGACGCAATGCCACCCGGTGCACGCACGCGAGTATCTCGTCACTGCGTAGGTACTCCGCCACGAACGAAGCCTACGAGGCGGTCGGCTTCTCATTGCGCCAGCTGCTCCACAGCGCGGCATACTCGCCATTCAACGCGACGAGTTCGTCGTGCGTGCCGAGTTCGGCGACGGCGCCGTCGATGACTACGCACACGCGGTCCGCGTCGTGCGCGGTGTGGAGTCGATGTGCGATGGCGATGACCGTGCGACCTTGCAACACGGCACTGAGTGAGCGCTCGAGGTGTCGCGCGGCCCTGGGGTCGAGCAGGGCCGTCGCCTCGTCGAGTACGAGCGTGTGCGGGTTACTGAGGACCAGTCGGGCGAGCGCCAACTGCTGGGCTTGGGCCGGCGTGATCTGAAAGCCTGTCGTGCCGAGCTCGGTCTCGAGACCCTGGGGAAGGTGACGCACCCATTCGAGCGCGTCAACGGCGTCCAGGGCGTCTTCGATCTCACGCACGCTCGCTTCGGGATGAACGAGTGCCACGTTGTCGTGCACCGAGCCGATGAAGATGTGGTGTTCTTGCGTCACGAGCGCGACGTGTTGACGCAGTGTCGCGAGTGGCATCCGGGCCAACTCGACCTCGCCGACGCGCACCGAGCCACTGCGTGGAGCGTCGATGCCCGCGAGGAGCCGGCCGATGGTCGACTTTCCGGCACCCGACGGACCGACGATGGCTAGTCGCTCACCGGGTTTCACGGTGAGCGTGATGCCGTTCAAGACGTCGTGGCCTTCGCGGTAGGCGTAGCGAACGTCCGTCATGGTGATCGTTTCGTTCGTGGGCTCGGGGCCCCTACGGGGTCGGTCGTCCTTTACCACCGACACGCCCACCAGGCGCGCGAGCGCGGTCTGGCCGATCTGCAACTCGTCGAGCCACGAGACGATGCGGTCGAGTGGATCGTTGATCTGCACGACGTAGAGCGTGACCGTTGTGGCCGCGCCCAGCGTCAGGTGCCCGTTGATGACGAGCCAGCCGCTCCAGGCCAACGTCGCCGCGACGGCGATCGCGAACGCGCCCTCGACGGTGGGGAACCAGACCATGCGCATCAGCAACGTGTACATCTCTGAATAGAAAGACTCTCGGACATTGTCCTCGATGCGCGTCGACTGACGATGACCTAGCTGGTGGGCGTCGATGGTGCGAGCACCCTCGGCCGTTTCGGCGACCGATCCGGACATGGTCGCGTAGCTGATGCGCTCGCGTCGGTACCCGGGCGTGGCGTAGCGCAGGTAGTGGCGAGTGGAGAAGAAGAGAATGGGGAGCGACACTAAACTCGCGACGGTCGCCAGGGGACTCACCAGCAACATCGCGATCAAAGTGAGCACGGCTTGGAGAATGGCGACGAGCCACTCGGGCACCGCGAAACGCACCGTTCGTGACAGTGACTCCATGTCGTTGGTGGTGCGACTCAAGAGGTCGCCCGTACCGGCGCGCTCCACTTCGATGAGGGGAAGTGCCAGGACGCTCTCGAGGAACTCCTCGCGCAGTTGAGCAAAGACCGTCTCGCCGAGTACGTAACTGCGTCGGCGCGCGAAGAACGTGAGCAGGGCGTAGGCCAGTGACGATACGAAGAGCGTGCCGACGTAGAGCGTGATCTTGGACGTCGTCAATTGGTGACTCGAGGCGAAGTCCGTAATCTGGCCAATGGCCCACGCGGGGATGAGCGCCATCACCGCGGCCAGCGCGTAGAGCGTGAGCATGCGCGCCAAGGGACGACGGTGCTGGCGCATGAGTACGCGCGCGTAGGCGAGGACGACCTGGGAGTTGGCGACGGGGAGTTGCACTAGCTCTCCTCTCGCAACACGATCTGACGGTACGTCGACGATCGCTCCACGAGCTCGTGGTGCGTACCATGCTCGGTCACTTGCCCGTCGAGCACGACGAACACGACGTCCATCTTCTCGAGTAGTAACGGACTCGACGTGGCGACCAACGTGGTGTGTTCACCACGGACCTCTCGCAGTCGGGCCGCGATACGACCCTCGGTGTGGGTGTCGACGGCCGAGGTCGGGTCGACCAGGATCAAGACGTCGGCGTTGGTGAGAATCGCACGCGCGAGGCTGAGGCGCTGACGCTGGCCCCCCGAGAAGCCCCGGCCCCGCTCTTCGACGGTCGTGGAGAGTCCGTCCTCGAGGGCGTCGAGTACGTCGAGGGAACTCGTGGCCCGCAGCACTTGGAGGATGCGCTCGTCGTCCGCGAGGCCGTGGGGCATGAGTTCGTACCGTAGTTCGCCGGTGAAGAGTCGTGGTTCGATCTCGCTGACGATGACGTGGGAGCGAACGTCGGCCAGAGCGTACGACGAGATGGCGACGCCGTTGACGAGGACGTCGTCCGTGTCGGGTACGAATCGGCCCAACCGGTCGACGAGGACGGCCGCGTGGTCGGGCGTGTCGGTGACGAGCGCGACAAGGTGTCCTCGCTCGACGACGACGCCGCTGCGTTGGTCTTCGAGACGCGAGAGCGTCTCGGGCCACGCCACCGGGTTCTCCGGGTCTGCCACGATGGGCTGGATTCTCAAGATCCGCAAGACCTTGCTGGCGCCGACGTAAGCCCTCGTCGACATGATGACGTAGTCGATGGCCGTTCGCAGAGGCGTCGTGAGGAACGACGCGTACCCGAAGAAGGCGACGAGCTGACCCGGTTGGAGCGAACCGTTCATCACGTCGCGCGCGCCGAGGAACGTCACCACGCCCGTCAGGATCGCCGGCAGCAACACTTGACCCGACTCCAAGCCAGCCTGGGGCGCGGCGATGCGCGTGCCGGCGACGCGAACCTTTTGGCTCTGGTTTCGGTAGTTGCGTAAGAAGACCTCTTCGCCACCCACGCCTCGAAGGATCCGCAGTCCCGCGACGGTGTCCGATCCGAGGGCGGCGAGGCGCCCGGCCGCTTCACGCTGGGCGGCCTGGGTCGTGTGCAGTGGCTTCATTAGCGGCACCGTTAGTGAGCCGAGGATGGGCACGCCCAACAACACGATGAGACCGAGTTCTACCGAGGTCGAGAGCAAGATGAAGGACACGACGATCCACGCCACGATGGCGCCGGCGAATCGGGCGAAACTGTCGTAGGTTCCCCCAATGCGCATGGCGTCGGCGGCGACGGTGTTGACGACGTCGCCCGCGGGAATCTCGTCCGTAAGGGCGGGACCCGTGGTGGCGATGTGGCGACCGATGAGCTGAATCGTGCGATAAGTGGCGCTCATCCAGTTGGTCACGGCCAATTGGTGTCGCAGCGCCCCACAGCCCGCTTGGAAGAGACCGAGAGCCACCACGATGGCTACCCATTTGAAGAGTTCAACATCGCTATGACGTCGGATGCCGTGGTCGATGGCGGCGCCGACCGCGGCCCACACGAGGGCCTGCGAGACCATCCAGCCGATGCCGAAGAGGGCGTTCAAGGACAAGAGCCACTTCTGGTGTCGCGCGAGCCACGCCAGGTAGCGAAGGGGTGAACCGGTGTCGGGAGTGCCGGGGTCGCCCACGGGCAGTTCGCGGTAGGGCAGGTGCAGCACGGTTCATCCTTTCGAATAGTTGGTTCATGGGACAGAGGGATGGTGAGTCGACCTGTAAGCGGGGTTCTGTCCACCTTCGTAACGAAGGATGGGCGGCCATCCATCTAAGCGATCTACCTCGGGAGTGCCTCTNNTTACCCAAGATGCTGGTGCGCTCTTACCGCACCGTTTCACCCTTACCTGTGCTTGGTTGCCCAAGTCATCGGCGGTCTGTTCTCTGTGGCACTTTCCTGCACGTCACCGCGACTCACGTTTCGTGAGCACCCTGCCCTTTGGAGCCCCGACTTTCCTCACCGCTTGTTGCCAAGCGGTGCGGCCACCCGGTCGACTCACCATCCTCTTCTAGTCTGACACAACTTTTGAAATCCTTCAAGCCTTGAAGAATTGTCACGCCCGAGCGATAACCTCACCTCGTGCTGTCTGACACGTCGAGTGAGGAACCCGTCCTAGAGGTAGGTGAGTTCTACCAACTGCTCACCGCGCACTTGGAGTCGAGTTTCGGTCGCCGCCGACCGCACTGGGTTCGCGGCGAGATCGCCAAAGTCTACGAAAAGGGTCACGTCTACGTCGACCTCGTCGACGCGGGATCGGCGTCGTCAGACACCAAACGTCCGGTCCTGAACGCCCACTGTTGGGCGACGCCCTGGGCTCCCTTGAAGCGCCGGCTTGCCGAAGAGGGGATATCGCTCAAAGTCGGCATGGTCGTTAGTTTTCATGGCTACGTCGACGTCTACGCGCCCCAGGGAAAGATTGGCTTTTCGATCACGGAGATTGACGTGGAGGGTCTCTTGGGCGACGTCGCACGCCGCCGCCAAGAACTCATCGCGCGCCTCCGTGGTGAGGGACTACTCGAACTCAACAAGAAGACGTTCATGGCGCCCGTGCCCCTTCGCGTGGGACTCGTGGCGAGCCCCGGCACCGAGGGGTACCAGGACTTCACGGGCCAACTCTTAAACTCGCGGTTCAGTTTCGAGATCGTCCTCGTGAAGACTTTGGTCCAAGGTGAAGCGGCGCCTCCACAGATCGTGGGTGCCTTGCAAGCCCTTGACGACGCAGGTGTCGACGTCATCTGCGTGGTGCGCGGCGGCGGTTCTAAGGGCGACCTCGCCTGCTTCGACGACGAACGCGTCGCTCGCGCGATAGCCAACTCGTCGACGCCGGTATTCAGCGGCATTGGTCACACCGGCGACGAATCCGTGGCCGATCTCGTCGCGCACACCCGGGCGATCACCCCGACAAAGTTGGGTGAGGAGATCGTCGAGCTGGTGTCGCAGTGGTACGAGATCAACGTGCGGCGGCCGGCTCGACGCGTGCTGGAAGCGACGACCGACATGCTCGACGAAGCGTCGTTCTACCTCGGCGAGCGACGTCGCACCATGATCTTCGCGGTACGCGACCGGCTTCGTGCGGAAGAGCGCCATCTCCTCGGCACTCGTGAGCGACTTGTCATCCAGGGTCGTCACCTCGTGGAGTCGGCGACGCGAATGCTCGCGAGTAACCGTCAACTCCTCGCGGCCTACGATCCCACGCGCCGTCTCGCCCAAGGTTGGTCTATCGTGACCGACGCGAACGGCGTTGTCGTGAAGTCACTCGAGGGCGTCAACGTTGGCGACGAGGTACGAGTACTCGTGAGCGACGGTTCGTTCACGTCGAGCGTCACACAAACGAAAGGGTCATCCAAATGAGCGAAGTCAGTGACTGGAATGAAGCATCAGGTGAACTCAACGCCATCGTCGCGTCCTTTGACGAGGGCGAGGTCTCGGTCGACGACCTCTTCGTGAAGTTAGAGCGAGCCACGACGATCATCGAAGCCCTCGAAGCCCGCTTGGCCCTTACGAAGGCCAAGGTCGAAGAACTGACGCCGAGGATTGCCAAGGTCACCGAGGGCGAATGAACGAACGGTTCTACTTTCGCCAGCTCCTCGCCGGTCGTGACTTCGCCGTCGGCGACGCGCTCGCCACGTCCATGCGCAACTTCACCTACGCCCTCGGCGACCGTGAGACCGGCGACGCTATTCTGGTCGACCCCGCCTACCGACCATCAGAGCTTCTCGACCTCGTCGTCGCGGACGACATGCGGTTGGTCGGCGTGATCGCCACGCACTACCACCCCGATCACGTCGGCGGGACGCTCATGGGCGAGCAGCACGTCGCGGGCGTCGCCGAACTGTTGGCACTCGTCGAGGTGCCCGTACACGTCCAAGCGCAAGAAGCCGAGTGGATGAAGGCGCGCGCCGGTATTGGTGGCGACGCGCTCTCGCTCCATCACGACGGAGATCAACTGGACGTGGGCGCCGTCACGCTGACGTTGCTGCACACGCCCGGTCACACGCCCGGGAGCCAGTGCGTCCTCGTCGAAGGTCGACTTCTGAGTGGCGACACGCTCTTCATCGACGGCTGTGGTCGCACCGACTTTCCCGGTGGCGACGCGACCGAGATGTACAAGACCTTGAGTGAACGGTTGAGCCAGGTGAGCGACGAGACCATCCTCTTCCCGGGACACCTGTATGCGCCGGAGTCGTCGATGGCGATGGGCGAGGTCCGGGCTCGAAACTACGTCTTGGCACCCAAGAGCCGAGAACAGTGGCTCGCCACGTTCGCCTCGTGAGTCAACTTCAGTCGTCCGACCACGTCGTCGTGGTGGGCGCGGGCGTCGCGGGTTGGCGCCTCGTGGAGTCACTACGTCGTGAGGGTTACGACGGCGCACTGACGTTGGTCGGTGACGAACCCCACGCTCCCTACGACCGACCTCCGTTGTCGAAGCACGTCCTCTCGGGAAAGTGGGACCTCGACAAGATCATGCTCGCCACGTCGGAGAAACTCGAGGCGTCGCGGGCCACCCTTCGACTCGGCGTAGGCGCGACGCGCTTCGACGCGCAGAACACGACGGTCTTCCTCGCTGACGGGTCAACCCTCGAGGCCACCCACGTCGTGTTGGCCACGGGTTCGCAGGCCCGAGCGATGTCGTTCCCTTCGTCGGGTACTTTGGCGACGCTTCGTAATTACGACGACCTCACGCGCCTCGACGCCGCCCTGAAGACTCTTGCGCCCGAGAGCGTCTTCGTGATCATCGGTGGCGGCTTCGTGGGTGCCGAAGCGGCGACGTCGATCAAGGCACGGGGACTCACGCCGATCGTCCTCGAAGCCGCTCCTCGTCCCCTGATCGGCGCGCTCGGTGANNCTGCGTGACGTGCGGCCCCACGAGGGCGGCTTCGTCGTTGACTTCGACGACGGCTCGTCGCTGGCGGCGGGCGCGATCCTGGCCGCAGTCGGTTCGTCACTCGACCTCGCGTGGCTCGAGGACTCGGGCCTCACACTTGATCACGGCGTCGTCGTCGACCGCGATCTTCAAGCGGCTCCGAACGTCGCGGCGATTGGCGACGTCGCGCGCTTCATTTTGACCAGCGCGCTGGGTGAAGAGGTCGCGAGGATCGAACACTGGGAAGTCGCGACCGAACACGCCGCGCAGTTGGCGCGGTATTGGACGAGTGGTGAACGTTCGACGGCCGTCACGATTCCCTATTTCTGGTCCGATCAGTACGGCAAGAAGATCCAGATGTTGGGCCATCCACACCCGAGCGACGACGTCGTCATGGTCGAAGGCAGTCGTGAGGGGGGCAAGTGGCTCGCGCTCTACGCTCGCGAAGGCTACGTCACGGGTGCGGTGTCGCTCAGTCAACCGCGCGGTCTTGCGCTGAGCAAGAAACTACTGGAGGAACCCACGACACTCAAGGGCGCGCTCGAGAGCGCGCCGTGGTCGACCTAGAACGAGATGGGGGAGAGTTCCGGGATTGTTCCCTGCGCGCGCTGCACGACGGCGCGCCAGGCGAGTCGCGTCGACGCTCGCTCGTCGTCACTGAGCGAGGGCGTTGCGACGTAACTGGGCGACCAGAGCCCTTCGACGTCGTCGAGAGTGATCTGGTCCGCCCCGACGAGCGCCATGAGGCCCACCCCGCGGGTCGTGGCTTCGCGCTCGGAGGAAACTGCGACGGCGTGGCCGGAGAAGTCGGCGAGTCGTTGCACGAAGAATCGATTCGCGCTCATGCCGCCGTCGACGCGTATCTCGGAGAGTCTTGTGCCGATCTCTTCTTCCGCGGCGTCGAGCAGATCGGCACCTCGTTGAGCTACACCCTCTAAAACTGCGCGCACGAGCTGCGCCGCCGACGAACCGCGCGTGAGTCCAAAGAACGCGCCGCGCGCGCCAAAGTCCCACTGGGGTGTACCGAGGCCCGAGAAGGCGGGCACGAACGAGACGCCCTCACTCGACGGCACTGAGCGCGCGAGCTCGTCGCTGTCAGCAAGGTCACGTATTAGCCCGAGATCGCGCAGCCACTCCACGCACGATCCGGCACTTAAGACGATCCCCTCAATACCCCAGGTCGCCGCGCCAGCGTCACTACGAACAACCAACGGGTAGCAACCCGACGCAAAGCGATGGAGCGTGGCGGGCGCTGTGTCGCCGTGGATCATGTCGAGCATCGCGCCGGTGCCGAAGGTGATCTTGGCCCCGCTCTTCACGCACGACTGTCCAAAGAGTGAGGCGGACTGATCGCCGATCATCGAAGTGATGGGCGGCGAACCCGCCAGAGCGCTCGCGACTCCAAGTGAACCCATGGTGTCCGTGATTCGAGGCAGCGTGACCTCGTCCAGATTGAGCAGCGACAAGACCTGTTCGTCCCAACCCGTCACGGTGCGATTGACCAAGCCCGTGACGCCGGCGTTTGAACGGTCCGTGGCGAAGGTTGATCCCCGACTGAGGCGCCACGCGATCCAGGTCTCAATGGTCGCGAAGCGCAGATCCCTCGGTGAACGATCGCTCTGATCGACGAGCCACTTGATCTTCGTCGCGGACTGATTCGGCGCGAGTCGTAGGCCCACGTCCTGCAACACGAGACAGTCCAGCACCGTTCGTAGATCTTGCCAACTGAGCGCGGGTCCCACAGCCTCGCCGCTGGCGCGATCGAAGACGATGGTCGTGGCTCGTTGGTTCGTGATGCCCACGACGTCACATGGTCCGCCTTCAACCAAAGTGCGAGCGGCGAGCTCGAGGGACAGTCGGGCGATCTCGGCGGGATCGAGTTCGACTTCACCGGGACTCGAGGAGCGTACCGTCAGAGGCTGTTGGTTCGTGACCGAGACCCGACCAACTTCGTCCACTATCGCTGTTCGAATCGACGAAGAGCCGACGTCAATGGCGAGGGCCCTCACCACGCGGGGCCACCGAGGCCGAGAACGCCGGGGTTCAAGATGTTGTGGGGATCGAGCTGCGCCTTGGCGCCTTCGAGAATGCTGAACGCGTTGCCCAAGGCGTGGGCGACAAAGCGAGCTCGGGCGCGTCCGACACCGTGGTGGTGACTGATCGCGCCGCCGACGAGCAGTACTTCGTTCATCGCGTCGTCCCAGGCGCGCCGATAAAAGGTCGTGGGATCGGCGTCGGGTTGTCCGGCGAAGGTGAAGTAGAGGCACGCGCCGTCGAGGTAGGCGTGGGACTGATGAACGGACACGTTGACCATGCCCTCGAGCACGGCGAGCACGTTGCCGACGCGCTCGCGAAGCGAGTCGAGTATCGCCCAAGGTCCCGAGACTTCAATGGTGTCGACGACGTAGCCCCGTTCCCACAGTGGCGCTAACGCGCTGACGTCGTTGCGGCGCTCGAGCCAGCGTTCGACGTACGA
>PLNQ01000017.1 GCA_003141815.1 Acidimicrobiaceae bacterium
TGCGCGTCCTCGAGCAGCGATAAGTTGCGCCGGGCCTCGGTCATCGACCACGCCCCGTTGGCGTCGAGGCGTAGGTTGCACTCATCGCCGATGACCGCCCGCACGGCGAAGACGCGCTCGAGGTCGTCGTCAATGTTGCGTCCCACCTTCAAGTAGAAGGTCCGGTACCCACGGCTAAGCCCGACCTCGGCGTAGGCCAAGAGTTCTTCGAGGTCATCGCCGCTCAGGTACCAAAAGTAGTCGACGCTCTCGCGTACTTGGCCGCCGAGTAGCGCGTGCACCGGCACGCCGGCGTGTTGGCCGCAGAGGTCGAGCATCGCCATGTCGAGGCCCGCCCAGGCGAAGTTTCCGGTCTGCTCGCGAAACTGCCACAACCCGCGGTGCCACGCGTCGCGCTTCATCTCTTCGGCCCTCCACGGATCGCCGCCCAAGACAAACGGCGCCATCGCGCTCACGGTCGCCAGCACCGACGCCATGTCCGCGCCGCTGCAGGCTTCGCCCCATCCGACCAGTCCGTTGTCGCTCTCCATTCGGATAACGCCGGCGGTAACGCCGTCGCGCTCGACCTGCGAGCTAATTTCGCGGTGCTGGTAGGCGACGTTGGCGCCAACGACCTCAATCCGAGCGATCTTCATCCGTGCTTCTCTCTTACGTGCGTTAGTTGTTGTAGCTAAGCGGCGGACCGGCCGGCAAGCCGGACATCAGTCCCCCGTCAACCGTGACCATCGAGCCGGTCATGAAACTCGCCAGGGGCGACGCCAGGAAGAGCGCGGCGGCGGCGACCTCGAAGGGTTGTCCAATACGACCGAGGGGATGCGCCGACGCCATGCGCGCCAACTGCTCTTCGGGATCAGACGAGGCTTGGGCCTCACGACGAACCATCGGGGTATCGATAGTGCCCGGGATGATGCCGTTTACTCGAACGCCGTAGGGCGCGCCCTCTAGTGCCAGCGAGCGCACCAGAGCGTGAGCGCCTCCCTTGGAAGCGGCGTAGGCTCCCGCGTCGGGCACCGTTGCGATGGCGTGAGGCGACGAGGTCACCACTATCGAACCAAAGCCTTGGTCGCACATCCTGCGCATCGCCGCTCGACAGACCAAGAACATGCCGGTCAGGTTCACGTCCACCACCCGCTGCCACTCATCCAGCGTGGTGTGGCGAACGTCTTTGGTCCACTCGATTCCGGCATTGGCGTAGAGCACGTCAAGCGAACCGTAGGTTGCGTCAACCCAAGAAAAGACGCCCTCAACGTCGGCTTCACTGCTCACGTCACAGTGGCGATAGACGGCGTGGTTTCCCTTCGAACTCAGCGACCGCGCCAACGTGGTGCCGATCTCGTCGGCGACGTCGGCGATCACCACGTGGGCGCCGGCGCGAGCAAATTGTTCGACGGCCGCCGCGCCAATCCCCGTGGACCCACCGCCCACGACGACGCTCTTGCCCGTGAAGTACTCATCCCACATCAGTCATCTCCCTCATCCTCATTCTGAGTGTTCGTCTCTCGCACTGCGCAACACAGCTCGAAGTCGGTTCAACACCATCATTTCATCGTCGCCCACCAACGTGTCGGGAGTCACGTAGATGCTGTTTCCAAGTCCCGGCAACACCGCCACGCGCGGCGTGTCGTCCCAGAGACGTTCGACGACCTCGGCGGCGCTGATCAGCGCGACGCCCGGGTCGAGCGTGATCTCGAGGCGCGCCACTGGTTGACCCGCTTCGTTGTCTTCGACGCGACGCACCGTCACGCCGTCCAGGTCCTCGAGCCCCTTAGCCCACGTCGCGACGGTCTCGTTCCACGCGCTCGCCATCGCTTCGTGATCGAGCGCGACGTAGCGCTCGATCGCGGCGACGAGACCAGCGATCTCCTCTTTGCCGACCTTCATGGCCCGAGCGAGTCGCTGTCGCGGCGCGGCATTGGCACGGACCGCGTCGAGCAACTTCGTCGAGCCCACCATGAGCCCGCTGGCTTGTGGCCCCCGCAAGGCTTTACCGCCGCTAAAGAGCGCCACGTCCGCCCCACACTCAACCGTGAAATACGTCAAGTTCTCGAGGGGAGGAAGCTGGGCCGCCGCGTCGACGATCACCGGCACCCCTCGGGCGTGCGCAATGGCCACCGTCTCTTTCAGCGAGAGCGTGGTCTGGGGAAGATGGCTCCCAGCCACCCAGAAGACCGCGGCGGTGTTCTCATCGAGGGCCGCGTCAAGTTCCCACTCGAACGTCTGGATCATGTTGCCCACTTCGACGAGATGTCCGCCGCCCAGTTCAATGGCTCGGTCGTAGGGAATGCGGTGCGCTCGGTGAATAACGACATTGCGAGCCAGCGTTTCGTCGTAGGGAAGGCGCGCGATCACCTCGGGCCGACCCGCGGTGATGGCGGCCAACACGCTCAACGCAATGCCCGCGGCACAACCCGACGTCACGTAGGCGTCCTCATTGCGCGTCAACCGCGCGAGGTGCTGGCTCGCGGCGAGGTGGAGTTCGTCCATAGAGACACACGACGTCGACGCCGACGCCATTGCTTCGACGACTTCGTCCGGAAGGACGGTTCCACCCAGTGCGGTCAACGTGGTCGCCGCGTTGATGACCCGTCGCACGCCGAGCTCGGCGTAGATATTGCGCACGGGCATGTCGAAGATCAGTCCTGGACGGCCAGAGCCGTTATTTCTACCTTCATTCCAGGAGGAAGCTCCACCCCGACTGTCGTACGCGTTGGATACGGCGCAGAGAATACGTGCGCGTACTGTTCGTTCATCGCCGCGAAGTCAGACAACGTCGAGAGATAGACGTCGACTCGTATAACGTCATCCAACGTGGCACCGCACGCGGCCAAAGCCGCCCCGATGTTCTTGAAAGTCTGCACGGTTTGGGCTCCAACGTCCGCACCGGCGAGCTGGCCCGTTTCTGGATCGAAGCCGGCCTGACCCGCCACCGAAATGGTCGAACCAACCCTGACCGCCTGTGAATACGCCGCGACGGGCTTTGGGGCGCCCTCCGTTCGTCCTTCAACTCGTGCCATTTCTCTCTCCCTTACTGATTAGAGCGCAAGGCCAACCTCGGCCGAACTTCCGCTTTGCATTTGAAATCATTACTTTCCCATACCTGCAGTGAGTCCTCTGACAAAGAAGCGCTGACCAAAGACGTAAAGAATGCCGAGCGGCATGATCGACATGAAGGCCGCCGCCATCAGTAGTGGCTCGTTCGACAGGTACCGGCCCTGGTAGAGCGTCAGGCCGGACATCAGAGTCCTCGCCGAGTTACTTTGCAAGAAGACCAGGGCCACCAGCAACTCGTTCCACACGAAGATGGCGTTGACGATGACCAGTGTCACCGTCGAAGCGCCCGAGATCGGCAAGATGATGCTGCGAAGGATTCGGTGGTGGGGCGCGCCATCCATGTACGCCGCCTCAACGAGCTCGATGGGGATCTCTCGGAAGAAGTTCACGAGGAAGAAGATCGAGAACGGAATGAGAAGCCCGATGTAGAACAGGATCGCCGAAGGTAGCTGATTGATCAGATGGAACTTGATCATCAACATGTACATCGGAATCAGCAACGCAACCGACGGAATGGCCATCAAGGCGATATTGACGCGAAACAACGTCTCGCGACCTCGCGCGCGACTAAAGACGATGGCGAAGGCCGCCATTATCGAAATGATCGTGGACACCAAGACCGACACGACGGTGGCGACCAGGCTATTCCTCACCCACACCAGAAGTGGCCAGTTGGTCAGCACCGAACCGAAGTTCGCCAACGTGGGATGGTAGGGCAGTCCCATCGGGTTCAGCACGTAATAGTTCTGTGACTTGAGTGCGGTGGACAACATGAACCACACCGGGTACAGCGAGATGCAGCACAAGAAGATCAAGAGCAAGTGGCGCAGAGTATTTCGGAGGTGTTGCATTAGTTAACCTCCTTCGCGGCGCGCGTGCGAACCCACAGATAGACCGCAATGAGAACACTGGCGAGAGCCAACAGCACCACAGCGGCGGCTGACGCGATCCCGATGGAGCCGTTCTCGAATCCATTTTGATAGATGAAGAACTCCATCACGCCCGAGGAATAGCCCGGTCCCCCACCGGTCAACACGTAGATGTAGGTGAAGACCGACGACAGCACGATGATCGCTTGGAGAATGACAAAGAACTCGATGATGCGATGGATCTGGGGAATCAAGATCTTTCGTTGAACGACCCACCAGTTCGCGCCGTCAATGCGCGCCGCTTCAATCGTTTCTCCCGGTACGGCAAGCAGTGCCGCCGAAAACACCACCACGCCGAAGCCGAACTGCTGCCAGACAATGACGCTGCCGATACTGAACATCACCCAACTCGGCGAGCCGAGCCAGTCGTGAATGAGAAAGGAGAGATGGAGATTCTTCAGCAGTCCATCCAAAATTCCGTTGCCCTGCAGGATGTACGAGAAAGACAACCCCATCGCGGTTGCCGGAAGGATGTATGGCACGAAGACGATCGCTCGGTACGCTCGTACGCCGCGAAAAGTGGTATTGATCACGAGCGCGAGCGCGAGTGAGAGAATGGTGACGATCGGCACGGTGAACAACAGCCGGAAATTGTTGAACATCGCGTGAACAAATTGCGGATCGATAAAGAGTTCTCGGTAGTTGCTGAAACCGACGTACGTCAGTTGTCCGACACTTCCGGCGTAAAGGCTGTAGTGCACGACCTCAACAAACGAATACACGAACACGACGCCGAGCGCGACGAGCGCAGGTCCCATGTAGCCGTAGGGCCACAGCTGGCGCCGACGCCGGGTACGTCTCGTACCCGGCGTCGGCCACTCCTCTGTGTTGGCACTACTTAAACTCGCACTCGTGGAACTCGCGTACGTCACCGGTCAAGAACGCACTTCGTCGGTACACGAAGACCAAAGACGGAGCAACGTTATGAGCTGGCCGCCCAAGTCTTGAACTGACTGAACTGCGTGGGCTGCTGGGACTGCCAGAGTTGGAGCTGCTGCTTCCACAGCGCCACCGCCTGAGCAGCGGTTCCCCCTGAGGTGATCAGCTGACCAGCAGGCCTGTCCGCACTCGTGTCAATACTCGGTGGAATGAAGTTTTCCAACCAAATTGACGTTCCCGCAGTATCAAACCCGTCAAGGGTTTTGGCGAGTGAATTGGTGATGTTTGACGTCGGGAATCGGCTGTCCGCAGGGAACGCACCGGTCTCCTTGTTCAACGCAACCATGTTCGCTGGCGTGTGGAGCCACGTGAGGAACTTCGCGTCGGCCTTCTTGTTCGGCGACCACGACGTGATGAACTCCGACGACGACTGCGTGGCGTCGTACGTCTTCGCCAACTTGCCAGTGCCCCAGATCGGCGGCTCACCGACACCAATGTTGGCTTGACCAATGATCTTGGCCCAAGCGAGGGCGTTGCCGTCGGTCGTGAAGGACATCGCGGCCTTGCCTTCAGGGAACAACTGCCATCCCTGGGCGAAGTCGAGTGACGCCACGTTGCTGTTGATGTAGCCCTTCGACATAAGCCCCTGGAACATGGTGTACATCTTGTCCAGCGAAGCCAGCAGCTTTGCCTGGGCATTCCCCTTGTTCGCGACACCTTGGGTCAACTCTGAGATGGAGTTCAAGGCTTGCTTCTCGTAGATGGCGAACATCCACGCACCGAAGTCACCAGCCTTGTTTCCCATTCCTATGGGTGTGATCCCATGAGCCTTCAATGCTGCGCAGTCGGCGAGGAACTCGCCCCAAGTGGTCGGTGCCTTATTAGGGTTCAGTCCGGCCTTCTTGAAGAGTTTCTTATTCCACACCAGAGGAACACCGATCACGTACAGCGGCATGGCGTAGAGAGCACCCTTGTATACGTTCTCACTCGTGTTAAGCCACTTCGAGGTCTCGCTGCTCTTGACGTACTTCGAGATCGGCGTCACGCCACCTTGCAGTGCGGGCAACAGCACCGGCAAGGTCGCCCACTGCGTATCAATGTCGGGACCTGACTTGTTCTGTGCTGCAAGAGCGAAGCTAGGAATGATCGTTGAGTTCGACTGAGGAACGAGTGTGATGGTGACGCCCGGGTTCAACGTCTGATAGGTGGCGATGCGTTGCTGCATCCACTTAGTGATACCCGGAATGTCGCCTTCTCCCCAGAACCAGTACGTGATGTTGGTTTTCTTAGCCGCAGCACTCGCGCTCCCCGCTATCGGCGCTACCGCCATGGCGAGCCCAACGGACGCCACACAGAACATCGCAATCAACCTGTGCACGACGCGTCTACCAGCCATCGACTTCGAGCGAGTTGAAGTCGATGCCCCAGTCGCCAAGACTTTCCAGTTCATGTTCCTCCCTAAATTCACCCATGATGAATGATATTGCTCAACAACCTAGCCAACAATTGAGTGATGGTCAACGTCACGTAGCGTCACCGACACGCCTGCAGTGTGCAGCGTCGATCACCTCACGTAAGTGTTCCAACAACCGGAACGTCGTCGACGAAATGGCATCGTCGCCACACAAAATTTCGACGCGTCGCGGTCAACGCGGCGTTGCTAACGGGTCCCTTAGACGCAACGTCGTTCGTGGATTCACGTCTCTTCTACAGGGGAAAGTCAACAGGCTCGCGATGTCGCGCGGCAACAACCGAAATCGCGGCAAGCCCCACCACAACACCGACGACTTGAACCGCGGTCAGCGGTTGACCAAGAAAGACCATCGCGGCCCCAGCCGCGACGAGCGGACTGAGACAGCCAATCACTGAAGAGATCGACGCGTCAACGTAGCGGTGGGCCCAATTCATCGTCAGATGCCCTCCCCCGGGCACGATGGTCAGCAGCAAAATCCACCACCAGTCGCCAGCCTGGACGCGACCAAGCGACTGCCCCGACAAAAGGACGATCGGTGTCATCGTCACGGCCGCCAGCATCGTTACGCCCGTCGTGTATTCCATCGCGCCGTGCAGTTCTCGCGCGCGTTTGGACACGAGCCAATAGGCAGACCAGAAAATGAGCGAGCCGACGGCGAGTAAGTCTCCGAGCAATTCGTGATGGCTTGCCACCCCGGGACCGACGACCGCCACCGCGACACCCACCATTGCCAGCAGGATCCAGATCACGTCCCATCGACCCATTCGTTCGCCAAACATACGACGTGCGGCGATCAGTATGAGCGCCGGTTGAACGGCACTTATCACCGTCGCGTCCACGACGCTGGTGAATTTGACGGCACTGTAAAACATGGCCATATCTCCGGCCAGAAACACACCTCCCAACCAAGTTGCCCGCACTAGGGACCAGGTGAGTCGACGACCCGAGGCGTACAGAACGATGACGAGCAGCGCCGCGGCCATCCAAAGCCGATAAAAGGTCAATACCAGTCCCGGGGCGGACGCGAGTACCACGAAGATCCCCGAAAACCCCCAGCAGACGGCAGCGAAAGCAGAAGCACCGAGACCAATTCGCTCACGCCCAGAGCCGGCGAGCCGGGCGAGTGGGCCTGAGGCTCTCATCGCAAGCGAGCATACACTTCGTCTCTATTTTTACGTCGGCGCGCGACGAAAAGTGAGAGCCTGCGTGTTGGAGAAACGCAGTATCTTGATTTGAAAAATACTCGCGCGAAGAGAACCGTCTCATGCCCTCTCGTTCGGCGACGCGCGCCATGATCCGAGTCGTGCCCGCAGAACAGATGACTCGTTCAGTCAACGTCAAGACTGGCTCATTTGCGTACGAACGCGCCCTAGTTCTAAATTCTTGAACTGCTGCTTATGGATCATTCATCTACGAGCGACCAATCCAATTTCCACGTGAGGATCGAGCGCTCACCAACGCACGAATTTCCGGGGTCGTGATCCGCAGGAAGGGCTCAACGTGAAGCAAGCTGCCCAAGTTCAGTCAATCGTCGTCATGGGTGTGTCTGGCTCAGGCAAGAGCACGATCGCGCAGGCGCTCGCTGCCCAGATCAATGCTGAGTTCAGCGACGCTGATTGGCTCCACCCGGCTGACAACCTCGCGAAGATGTCGAGCGGCCAAGCGCTCAGTGACAACGAGCGACTGCCCTGGTTGCACCTAGTGGGACAGCACATGCAGCAACTTCCGTCAATCCATCAAAGTTCCGTCACCGCGTGCTCCGCGTTGAAGCGGTCGTACCGCGATATATTGCGCGCGTACGTTCCCGACGCGATCTTCATTTTTCTCGATGGACCGTTCGAAGTTGTCCAAGCGAGGGTTGAAACTCGACGTCACGATTTCATGCCTTTATCGCTTCTCGCCTCTCAGTTTGAAGTCCTTGAGCCGCTTGACGACGACGAGCGTGGTATGCGCGTCGACATCGAAATGAATCCTGATGTGATCGTCAGCAAAATTGAGGTTGAGTTGCGACGGCTTATTATCGCAACAGGACGAAACGATGAGGAGACAAGGTAGATGAAGATCGAGAAGGCTGAAGTCCTCGTAAGCAGTCCAGATCGAAATTTCGTGACGCTACGGATCACCACCGACGACGGATTAGTGGGGCTCGGTGATGGCACACTCAACGGAAGAGAGCTCTCCGTCGCAAGTTACCTCGAAGCTCACGTGGTCCCGCTGCTTATTGGTCGCGACGCACACCGCATTGAAGACACCTGGCAGTATCTCTATCGCGGCGCGTACTGGCGTCGCGGGCCCGTCACGATGGCCGCCATCGCGGCGGTTGATATTGCTCTGTGGGACATAAAGGCGAAGGCCGCGAATCTTCCTCTCTACCAGCTCTTGGGAGGGGCATCACGCGATGGAGTTCGTGCGTACGGGCACGCGAGTGGCGTCGACATTCCAGAGCTCTTTGATTCAATTCGAGAACACCAAGCTCTTGGCTACCAAGCAATCCGAGTCCAAACGGGCGTCCCAGGTCTCGGATCCGTGTACGGCGTTGCGTCAAGCCCCACGGTGGGCGGCGCACGCTACGACTACGAACCAGCCCGACGGACCGCGTTGCCCGTCGAAGAAAAATGGGATACCGCCGCGTACCTACGACACGTGCCCACTGTGTTTGAAGCCGTACGTAGCGAGTTTGGGCCGGAGTTGACACTCCTGCACGACGGCCACCACCGGATGACGCCAATTCAGGCGGCGAAACTTGGTAAGTCGTTGGAGCCGTACGACTTATTTTGGCTCGAGGATTGCACGCCGGGTGAGAACGCGGAGGCGCTGCGGCTGGTGCGACAACACACCGTCACTCCGTTGGCCATCGGTGAGGTCTTCAACACTGTGTGGGACTACCAGACACTTATCACTGACCAGTTGATCGACTACGTGCGAAGCGCCGTTACTCACGCGGGAGGGATTTCGGCACTCAAGAAGATCATGGATTTTGCTGCGCAGTTTCAGATCAAGTCGGGCATTCACGGACCAACCGATATTTCGCCTGTGGGCATGGCCGCAGCGTTACATCTGGACTTGGCGATCCATAATTTTGGCATCCAGGAATACATGCGCCACGGTGACGCCACGAACGAGGTGTTCATCCAGTCATTCCGCTTTGAGGATGGTTACCTGCATCCGGGCGACTTGCCGGGCCTCGGCGTCTCTTACGACGACCAGGTCGCATCTAAGTTTCCGTACCAGAGTGCATACTTGCCGGTTAATCGACTTCAGGACGGGACCGTTCACGACTGGTGATCATGGGCGGTGCCGGGCGACAAGCGTAAATCGGTACTGACAGAAAAATGAGCATGACCTTTTAGCCAATGTGTGACCTGGGACGTCAACACGAACGCTGTCGCACGCTCGAGAGCGACGGTGTGCTCGCGGTGACAAACCGTGGGGACTTCGACGACATCAACTGGCAGGTGGATGAGTTCGAATCTCGATCACGAAAGGACGGCGACGCTCGGTTCCTAGCCCAACCAACGTGTCAAGAACGAGTACGCCAGTTCGCCGTGCCACTGATGACCACCGACGAACACGTCGTGGACCAGTGCGTCGCTAGCGCCGAGGGAATCGTAGACCGAGCGCAACTGTGTCATCGAGGACTCGGCCGACGTCAAGGGGAACAGAGGGTCATCAGTGGCGGACTCGATGAGAAGGGGGCGCGGGCTAATCAGGGCACCCAAATCCACGTGCTCGAGTTGACCCAGCATTCCCCACAGCACCTGCGATCCACACATGTTGAAGGGGATCTTGTGGGCCTCGCCCCACGAGGAGAAGAAGCCGCTCACCACGACGGCCGATACCCGATCGTCAGTAGCGGCCAGCAACAACGAGAGGGTGCCTCCGAAGGAAAGGCCACCCACGCCGACCCGAGTGGGATCCACCAGGGGGTGCCCTTCGAGCACGTCCAAGCATCGAGCGAGATCCCAAAGATTCTGCGTCAACGGATTCCATCCGGCCATGACGGCGTGCACCAGATTGGTGTCGCAACCGTAATGGTCAGGAGGCGATCCGTCGGCACGCTCTCCGAAACACCGCAGGTCGGGGGCGAGGACCACGAAGCCCCGTTGGGCCAACTGATGAGCGTAATCATCGCCGGAAGTCTCCGACGAATCGAGACCGCAGACCAGTGACTTGCCGGACCCGTGGCCGTGCACGGCCAGCACCGCCGCACCCGGGACGTGACGATCGTTGGGCACCAGTAAATAGGCTGGCACGGACATGGTGTCCTCACTGTCGAAGACCACTCGGTCTCGCCGGTAGCCGTCGCACGCCACGCTCTCGGTCACTTCGAAATCAAGCGGCACCCGCGATGGTGTCGGACCGAGCAGTGACTCGAGTCGTCGTTGACAGCGCGCACGCCACGCTTCGAACTGCGCCCGATCACCATCAGTCAGCGGGTCGAGCTGAACGGTGTCGTTCAGTCGGCTCGTCCACTGAGACCAGGGCGAAAAGTTACGCGAGCGGGCTCTTCTCTGCTCTGCGGGCATGGTCGCCCCTCCTTACACGGCAGCCACCGACCCACCGTCGCAATTCACTCAACGATCGACACTACCGGACGTGATATTCGATGCTTTGTCGTGAACGTCCGACGGCGACACGCAGACAGAAACCTCGTCCTTCTGCATCCCACGGCTTTCGATGACCAATCAAATGGTCATCGCGGAAAAGCCGCCGTCGACGTGGATCAAAGCACCAGTAACGAAGCCCGACGCGCGAGAAGACGCCAGCCACAGCAATGCCCCGTCGAGCTCTTCAGGTTCGCCCAGTCGCCGCATCGGAGTATGCGCGACAATACTGTCGACGCGCTCGCGGGTCAAAAGCACACGATTCTGTTCCGCGGGGAAGAAGCCCGGAATGATCGCGTTGACGCGAATCCCATCGGGTGCCAGTTCGCGCGCCAAATATTGCGTGACGTTGTTCACTCCGGCCTTCGCGGCGGCGTATCCAAAGACGCGACTTAGTGGTGGACCCGATGACGCTGACGAGATATTGATGATCGACGCTCCGCCGGGCCGATTTCGCATCTGCGGGGCGAAGATCTGACAAGCGCGAAAGACCGCACTGAGATTGACGTCCAGCAACCGATTCCATTCCTCATCCTGCAAATCTGCGAACGACGCCGAGGAATTTTCTCCCGCTGCGTTGACCAAGATGTCGGTGCCTCCGGTACTTTCCAACGTCGCCGCGGCCGCTTCCAAGCTTCCTCTGTCGACCACGTCGACCGACACGAACGAAGCGCGCCCGCCAGCCAGATTGATGTCATCAATCACCGCGTTGCCACGCTCCGCCGATCGGCCAAGCACCGTCACCTCTGCGCCAGCAGAAGCGAGGCACCGAGCAAAGCGACCCCCGAGTGCACCGCTGCCCCCGATGATCGCTGCTCTTTTGCCGCTCACGTCAAAGAGCTCAGTGGCGGGACTTACGTGTGACGTGAGGTCCCCTTCAACGGTGCCAGGTGGCGTCCAATATGGACTTCCAGCGCATTCTTGTAGCGATCAGACTCCGCCGCGAGCAACGAATGCAGTTCGTCGTTGAGCCAGCGCGCACCTTGTTCATCGCGAAGGGTGAGCACTGCGCCATATCCCACGTGCAATATCTGACGACTGTCGAAACTTGTCACCAAAGTGTCGAGAGCGGCGTCCGCGACGTCATTTGAGAGGGGCGTCCGCTCTCGAACTGCCGAAACTTGGTAACTGGCTCGTGCCCCTTGATAGGCATCGCGGCTCACATCGTAGATCTCTCGGAAGAGTGACGGCGCGCAGACGGCCGCAACGCCGAGCGCCTCGAGGTAACTCGTCCCGGACGTTTTGAGGTGGAGCATCCCACCGGTGGCGTCGGCGGCCAACGAGTAGATTTTGAACTTGTCCGACCCCGAGTGCAGACTGAGTTTGTATGGTCCCAGTGCGCTCGCCACGGCAAAATGCTGGCGCAGGCTGGTGGCGAGAACATCCGTGTCGCCAATGTACTCCACACCTTTTTCGAACGCGCCGATATAGCGGGGGGCGAAACTCACCCACTGCATACCCAGTCGCTTCATTTCCGTAGCCATGTACACGTGTTCGGCAATAGTGGTCGGTGCCGCGGTTTCGTCAATGGCCACTTCCACCTCGACCGGGTAGTCGGCGTGAGTCGTCAAGTGGCGATACATCGATACCGTGTAGGCCACCGCTGCTGCGTATTTGTGTGCGGCACGTCTCAGTTCCACGTCGTCAACGCGTAGTGAGAACTCCCCCAGGTCAATCGTCCCGGCTGAATACCGACGAAGCATTGAGGATTCATCGTCCTCCAGCGCTGTCCAGGGGACGTCGGTGAGGTCGCCCTGGTATGACGCGGTGACGTCACGAACGTACTCACCCGGGTCAAGGGTGAACGAGGTGAAACCGGCCTCCAGGCACCTGTCGATGTCAACGGCGGTCTTTAGATGATCCGCGTCGGCACCGACTTGTCGGTCCCAGCCCGCCTCCAGCGCGCCGAACGTGGCATCGTCCAGGACCTCTTGCGGTGTGCGCCCCAGGCGGTCCATCTCTCGGATGGACTGCTGCGCGAACACCGGCACTATGCCGTTGCCGTACGTACGAAACGCCTTGACGTGCCCTGGGGTGGCCAACCCGAGTCGATCGCCGACTCCCGCCGATGTCACCAGCCCCACCGGTCTCGGTTGTAGCCAGGGAATTTGCGCGCGCACCGCACGTGCGTTGACGGGCGAGAGTGAACCTTCCAGTATCGACTCATCGACGCTCGTGCTCACGATGCCGTCAAAATCAGACAATTCCTCCGCTGAGCGCGCGACGACTCGTAACTGGCGCCGTGTCCCGGTTCCAACGACGCTCAGGGTCAGTCGCCCCGAGGTCAGTCCCGTCGTCTCATTGTCGTCCACGCTCAAGGACGACTCCAGACAATCATCGAACTGTCACCCACGGTGCCGTCGAACGATTCACGATCGACGATCGAGTAAGGCCGATGAATCGACGTCAAGATAAAGACGTGCATTTGGTGCCGTCTGGAGTATCGAAGCTGGGCAGTCCGCGGTCACCGGACCCTCGAGTACTCGTTTCACTATTTGCGCCTTTCGAGCTTCGGGCGTCAACACAATGACGCTGGCCGGTCGCATCAGTGCGTGCACCGTCAAGGTGAGGGCGTGGGTGGGCACCTTATCGACTGCATCGAAATGCCCCTCGCCGACTTGCTGAGCACGACACGCCTCATCAAGCTCAACAATGTGAATCATCTCGCGGGTATCGAAGTCCGCCGGCGGGTCATTGAACGCCAGGTGGCCATTTTCGCCAATTCCCATCACGCAAATCACCGGATCAAGATCACGTACCAACTGACCGTATCGAGCGAGTTCCTCTTCCACCGGCTCATGGTCACCGCGAACACCATAAAAAGCTTTCGGCTTCACGCGTGAGACCAACTTCTCCTGCATATAACGGCTGAAACTCTCGGGATGAT
This sequence comes from Acidimicrobiaceae bacterium, assembly GCA_003141815.1. Lineage (GTDB taxonomy): Bacteria > Actinomycetota > Acidimicrobiia > Acidimicrobiales > RAAP-2 > RAAP-2. Next base: position 13,825 of record PLNQ01000017.1, read on the forward strand.
CTTCGGCCATTCCGAGGTACTGATCCATGTGCAGGATCGTGATGCGCGGCCAATCGATGTCACTACGCTCGCACAGTGCGTCCATGAAACTCAGTTGCGAGTTGCCGGTGGCCAGGATGACCGCAACATCGTCGCGCGTCTCTAGCGCCGTTGCGACGGTTTTCGCAAAGTCGTCGGCTCCAGCTATGCCGAGTGCGGAATTGGATTCCGCGATGAAGACAGTGAGTTGACCGTACTTGAGATCTTGCATAAATATATTTCCTCTCAATGGAAATTGTTGAAGGTGCCACGCTACGTTGAGATCCACGTCATCTCTTCGTTCTTATAGATAACTCTACTGTCCGTCAGGACTTTTCATAATTCGAATTCAACACTTCAACGTCGTGCTTTCTCAACGTAAAGGCCACTCAAGAAGATTGACAACAATTCCAATTACTCGAACGCTGTCGGCCACTTCCATCGAGCCTGGGTTGCAGGCGTGTCCTTGATTTCTCGTTGGAGTAATCATGTAGTCGACACCGTCAAGTCACCTGAAGCAGTGGAACTGCTCGACGAGACAACTAATCGTCACGAAGTCATCTTTTGCAGCCACGATCAAGCAAGTATCGTGACCGCAGAGGCGATGCTCGCGCTACGACGGAGGACGAAATGAAGGCACTCGTATTCACGGCTCCTGGAGTCGTGGAGAATCAGGACATTCCCGACGTGGTCGCTGGCGACGGGGAAGAAATCGTCCACGTCGAACGAGCCGGAATCTGCGGCAGCGAGCTGCACGGTATCGCGACGGCCGGCTTTCGAGTTCCGCCGATGATCATGGGCCACGAGTTCGTCGGACGCACCTCCGACGGCAGGCGCGTGGCCGTGAACCCACTTAGTTCGTGCGGCAAGTGCGAACTGTGCGTTTCGGGTCGCACGCAACTGTGTCGCACCAGGTCGCTGCTCGGCGTTCACTCGGCGGGAGGTTTCGCCGAACGAGTGGCGGCGCCCATTTCTTCGATGCACACTATTCCTGACGACATCGACTGGGATCGCGCCGCACTGATCGAGCCGATCGCCAACGCCGTGCACGCGTGGGCACTTGCCGGGTCACCCCAGGACCAGCGAATCGGAGTGATCGGTTGCGGCCCGATCGGACTGGCCTGCCTTGAGGTCGCTCGCAGCAAAGGCGCCACGAGGATTGCGTGCGCCGATCTTTCATCCGAACGTGGTGACGTCGCCCGGGCTATTGGTGCGACGCAGGTCGGATCGTCCCTCGAGGGTGAGTTCGACGTGATCTTCGACGCCGTCGGCTCGGCCTCCACTCGCGCTAGTTCGATCGACCACCTCATCTCCGGTGGAACCGCCGTCTGGCTGGGCCTCGCGACGCCGGACCCCGGGTTCGACGCGGCAGCGGTCGTGCGCTTTGAGAAGAACATCCGCGGTTCGTTCGCCTACAACGACGAGGAGTTCGTCGAAGCGATTGACCTGGCGCCCCAGCTAGACCTCTCGTGGTTCACGACGTACCCGCTAGCACAGGGTGCTGAGATCTTCACGGCGCTCATGAACGGCCAGACCACGCCCGTCAAGGCTCTGCTACAACCATGAATGTCATCGACCTTGATACGCCGGCGCTCGTCATCGACCTCGACCGAGTCGAAACCAACGTCACCGAAATGGCTCAACGCAGCCGTGAGACGGGTGTTCGTTTGCGACCACACACCAAGACCCATAAGATGCCCGAAATCGCGCAAATGCAGATCGACGCTGGTGCCTCCGGTATCACCTGCGCCAAGATCGGCGAAGCCGAGGTCATGGTGGCGGCCGGCTTCGACGACATCCTCATTGCGTATCCGCTCTACGGATCAGCGAAGCTCGCTCGGTTAGCTGCTCTTCGAGAGAAAGCCCGAATACTGGTGAGTCTCGACTCCACCGAGGTCGCGCGGGGCCTAGGAGAACTCGGCGTCGCGTCGGGCACTCCCGTAGAGGTCTACGTCGAAATTGACACGGGTCACCACCGCATGGGCCGTCCTCCTGGCGTTCCAACCGTCGAACTTGTCTCGGCGCTCGCCGAGATACCCGGCATCACGATTTTCGGGCTGCTGACCCACGCGGGACACGCCTACGGCGCCCACTCGCTCGCCGAGCGCGACGTCGTGGTCGACCGAGAGATCGCCGACCTGCTCACCACCCAGCGACTTTGCGCCGAGGCCGGCGTAGAAGTCCGCGAGATCAGCGTTGGATCGACGCCGTCCGCGCGCAGCGAGATGTCTCGACACGGCGTGACCGAGGTGCGACCCGGAACGTACGTTTTCAACGACACCAGCATGATCAACCTCGGCGTGGCGACTCAAGAGACCTGCGCCGCCCACATCCTGGCTACCGTCGTAAGCCGAGCGAGCGCCGAGCGCTTCGTTATCGACGCCGGCACGAAGTGCTTCTCGTCCGACGGCGTTGGCCGACCTGGCTGGATCCAGGTCGTCGGGCGAGACGACCTCACGATGGAGTTCATCACCGAAGAGCACGGAGTCGGAACGATCGATCTCTCCCAGGGCGGCACGCTCTCGATCGGCGACAAGCTCGAGCTCATCCCGAGCCACGCCTGCGCGATGATCAACCTCTTCGACACCGCGTACGGAGCACGACGTGGCACGATCGTGCAGGATCTCGTCGTCGCTGGCCGCGGCAAGGTTCGCTGACGAGCGATACCGGTCGTCGAAGTTGCGCCTGAGATCTCGTTGTCATCCCTTCAGATGCCCCCGCCGGTGCCGGACCACTAGGCGTGCTCAACCGCGTTGGGTGGACCACTTTCTTGGGGGCCAGTAAAGACGACGTAACTGCACTAAATCGCTACGCAACGTTGTGAAGAGAGAGTAAATCGGGACCGTGTGAAAGAGCGCCATGGGAAAGTCGAATATGGAGGAGCGTGAGCGCGAGAATTTTCTTGCAGCGCCACGTATCGGTGTTATCTCGATTAATCGAATCAGCGTGAACTCGCCGCTCGCAACCCCCGTTTGGTACAACTACGTGCGGGGAGGCGACGTCACGGTGCTCATGGGGCGAGAGTCAGTTAAGTACCAGCTGATACTCGCGAGCGGTGGTTTCACGTTGACGGCGCAGAACGAACAGTACCCATATGGCTACGTCAGCGTCTCCGGTGACGCGACGGTTGATGATTCGCCAAATCCGGACGAGATTCTGGCGTTAGCGAGACGTTATCGGCCTGGGCCCGAGGCCAGAGAATTTGCCGAAACTCACACGAACATGAGTGAAGAGGTTCTCGTGCGCATGCGGCCCAAAATTTGGTTCAGTCAGGATTACACGAAGTCTTGAGACTTCTGTGTCAGTGAATTGGCAACAGGTCTCCTGATAGTCGCCGAGTGGTGCACGGGTGGCACAACGACTACGAAGCCGGCGACCCCAAGGCGCTTGCCAAAGAGTTTTACCGGACCGAGGTCGAGCCGACTCGTGAATCGCGATAGAACCGACTGCTTCGAACTTCACCAACGTGTCGAAGCAGGTATCAACGAACATCGCGGCAACTACTTGACGATCTTCCAGTACGTGTCCTTGTTCAGGACCAATCCGTCGCGGAACTCCCATAGGTCACATCCTTGAAAATCAAGAACCGTGCCGTCAGTCGCGTTTCCAGTAACCCGCTAGACCGTCACGGCGCGGTCTCCCGCCGTGTAGCCGTAGATGAAATCCCAACTCATGTCGGGAATGACGAGAAAGCGGTCGGCGAGGACCTTACGGATTGCTGACTTGCCGTTGACGGCGCGGCCATCGGGATCCGGACCGGAGGCCATGTAGAAGGTCGCGTCCTCGGCAAAGAACGCAGCGATCGCGTCCGCGTCTCGACTATTGAACGCGTCGTGAATCTCATACAGCAATTCCATAGTCACGGACGGGCCACTGTCCCCTTGATTGTCGGTAGTCATGAATAGTTCTCCTTAATTGGAACATCGATGTGGTTCACGGTTGGTCGGGCACTCAGCCCTTCTCGAACTCCGGGGCTGCCGTGGTAAAAGAACGTGGACCCATTTCGTCACGCGATCGGTCTTGGCGAATCGGCTCCATCGAGCCGACGACGTGTTGGTGCAGCAACGAAGCGGTTCGGTCGACGTCGCGCTCCTCGAGCGCAGCGACGATCAGCGCGTGCTCACGGCGCGACTCGTCGTGGGGGCGCCAGAACTGGGGGCCCATAGGAAAGCTGCGCCACAAGAAGCGCAACAAGGTGACGAGCATCGGCGATTCGGAGCTCTCGTAGATGCAGAAGTGGAAGTTGCGGTTGAGTTCGCGGATTCGAGGGTCTCCCTCCGCGCAGGACGCGTGCTCCTCGGCGATCGCGCGCAGTTCCGCGACGCGCTCGGGCGTCATGCGCGACGCCGCGAGTTCGCCGGCAAGGGTCTCGAGCACGATAAGGATCCGGAGGTGCTCTTCGAGGCGCTCGACAGGAAGGGCCGTCACGGTCGCGCCCCGATGCACGTCGAAGTGAACGAGCCCCTCAGACTCGAGCTTCTGCAGGCCCTCGCGCACCGGCGTCGGCGAGAGCTGGAAGAGCAAGGCGAGCTCTCGTTGGCGAAGGCGTGCACCTGGGGCGATCGTGCCGTCCGCGATCAGCTCGCGCAGGGTCTCGGCGACGAGATCGGCTTTCGAGCGGTACTCGCGCCCGAGACGGGCCGGGATCGCGTCGGCGAGCGAGCCGGTCACGGGCGCACCGGCGTCTCGGGGGCGGCGTCTTGCGCGGCGCTGCCGAGGAAGACCTCACGGATATCGGGACGCGCGAGGAGGACCTCGCCGGTACCCTCGAGCTGGACGTGGCCCGCGACGAGGACGTAGCCGTAGTCGGCGATACGCAGCGCGTCAAGCGCCTTTTGCTCAACGAGCAGCACCGACACGCCGGAGGCGACGAGGTTCGGCACCTGCTCGTGCAGGAGATGGCGCGCGAGGTCGGGCGAGAGGCCCGCGGTCGGCTCATCGAGCAGGAGCAACTTCGGCGAGAGCATGAGGACTCGTCCGATCGCGAGCATCTTTCGCTCGCCGCCCGACAGCCGGCTCGCGGTGCGAGTGGCCATCGGCTTGAGTGCGGGGAATAGTTCGTAGACGGACTCAACCCGTTCGTCAACCGCCTTGCGGTCGAGCAGATACCCGCCCATCTGGAGGTTCTCCTCGACGCTCAGCGTCGCGAAGACGTCCTTGGTCTGGGGCACGAAGCCGAGTCCGCGCCGAGCGAGACGGTCGCCGCGCATGGCGGTCACGTCGTCCCCGTCGAGGCGTGCGTGACCGGCGAACACCTTCGCCCGACCGGTGAGCCCCTTCAACAGCGTCGACTTGCCCGAACCGTTCGGCCCGATCACGGCAACGAGTTCCGCGCGGCCGACGCGAAGGTTGATGTGCTCGACGACCGTGCTGGCGCCGTAGCCAACGGCGAAGTCGGTCACGTCGAGCAGCGCCTCCGGGCGCACCGGTGCGCTGTTAGCCACTGAGATAAGCATCGAGTACCTCCTCGTTGGTCCGAAGTTCGGCCATCGTCCCGCTCGAGAGCACCTGCCCCTGGGCCATCACGACGACCGTGTCGCAGAGCCGTTCGACGACGCCGAGCTCGTGCTCCACCATGAGCATCGTGAGGCCCTCGTCACGTAGCGCCAGCAAGTGCGCCTCGATGCGCCGGATGAGCGCGGGGTTCACGCCGGCCATCGGTTCGTCGAGCAACAGCAGCTTCGGCTCGGCCATGAGGGCGCGCGCGAGTTCGAGGAGGCGCTTCTGCCCCCCGGACAGGTCGCCCGCGAGATCGTCCTCCTTCGCCGGGATCTCGAAGCGAGCGAGGAGCTCCCGGGCGCGCGTGACCGCCGAGTCCTCCTCGGCCCGCCAGCGCCACCGGCCCGCGAGCGCGTCACGGAGCCGCTCGCCGCGTTGATCGGGCGTGGCGACGAGCAGATTCTCAATTACCGAGAGGCGCTCGAACTCGCTCGAAAGTTGGAACGTGCGTACGAGGCCGAGGCGCGCCAGGCGGTACGCGGGGTGGCCCGACACGTCGTTACCTGCGAAGTGCACGCTTCCCGACGTCGGCGCGAGGAAGCCGGACACGATCGCGAGCACGCTCGACTTGCCCGCGCCGTTCGGCCCGATGAGACCCGTGATGCTGCCGGCAGCGACGTCGAAGGAGACGTCGCGCACCGCTTGCACACCGCCGAAGCTCTTCGCGAGGTTCCGAACTGAGAGCAGTGGCTCTGTCGTCACGAGGTCGGCTCCGAACCGCGTTCGCGCGCGAAGCGCTGGGTGCGCTCGGGGAACACGCCGCGGGGCCGGAACCACATCACCGCGAGCGTGAGCAGACCGACGACGACCCACTGCAGCGCGTCGACGAGGCCCGGGTACCCGAACTGGGGTATGTAGCGCGTCGCTTCGAGGAACGCCACCGGCACGAGAGCGGCGCCGACGACCGCGCCCATGTTGTTACCCGAGCCGCCCACGATCACCGCAGAGAAGTACACGAAACTTTCAGGGAACAGCCAGCTGCCGGGCGACCACGCGGAGATGTATTGCGCCAGGATCCCCCCCGAGAGACCGGCGATCGCTCCCCCGCTGACGAAGGCGATGAGGCGCATCTGCGTCACGTTCTTGCCGAGCGACGCCGCCGCGGCGTCATTGTCGCGCACTGCTCGAAGCGTTCGTCCGAGCGGCGAGCCGGTAATCCGGCGAACGACCACCCACACGAGCATCGTGCACGCGAACGTGAGGGCCACGAAGAACCACTGGTAGTTGACAGGAGAAAGTTTGAGGACGCTCTCGAGGGGCTTCGGAATCAGGGCCAGGCCGTTCGAGCCGTTGAACAGACCTGCCGCATTCGTGACCACCGTTGTCGCGATGAGCGAGATGACGAGCATCACCATCGCCTGGTAGTCGGTGCGAAGCCGGCGCAGGACGATGAGGCCAACGACGTATGACAGCGCGCCGCCGACGACCGCGGCGGCGAGTAGCGGCAGTGGAAACGGCAGATGTGAACCGAGAATGTAACTCTGGAAACCGCCTAGTGACGACGAGGGCCCGAGAGTGAGGACCGCAGCGGTGTACGCGCCGGCCGCCTGGAAGACGATGAACGCCAAGTTGATGAGGCCCGCCACGCCGAACTGCAGGTTCAACCCGAGACAGGCCATCACGTCGACACCTAAGTACACCAGCAGGTTAGAGATATAGAACTGCATCGACGAACTCACGCGACGACCTCCTTTTGAGTTGCGACTTCCGCGAAGATCCCCTGCGGACGGACCAGCAGCACGACGATGAGGATCAAGAAGGCGACGACCTCCTTGTACGACGGCGAGATGACCGCGGCCGAGAGCTCAGCTGAGAGTCCGATCACGACCGCTCCGATCATCGCCCCGTAGGGGTGGCCGACGCCGCCGAGCACCGCGGCGGCGATGATGGGGATGAGGAACTGCCCACCGGCCGTCGAGGTGAAGCTCGTCACGTTGAGCGCGAGAGCGACGCCCGCGGTCCCACACAGTGCGCCCGAGAGCAGCCACGCAGCGTCGATCACTCGGTCGGTCGCGATCCCGCACGAGCGCGCGAGCTCGGGGTCCGCCGCCGTCGCGCGCATCGCGCGCCCGAGTTTCGTCCACGACAGCAAGGCGTGAACGAAGAGCATCGCCACGACCGCGAGGGCGATGATCACGAGCTGCTGGCTGGTGAAGATCATCCCCGCGAAGGTGTAGGAGCTCGGTCTCGGCAACGCCAGCGAGAAGAACGTCGCCTTGAAGATCGCCTGGAGCCCGTTCTGCAGCGCGAGGCTCACCGAGATCGTGACGATGATCATTCCGAACATCCGCGTTCCACGACGCACGAAGGGCGTGTAGACGAAGCGGTTCAGGCCGTAGGACGCGAGCGCGCCCGTTCCCGCGCCAGCCAACAGTGCCTCGGGGAGGCTACCGCCAGCGCGCGTAACGAGGTAGGCGACGAACGCGCAGCCGGTCATCACGTCGCCGTAGGCGAGGTTCAATATGTTGGTGACGCCGAACTGCAACGTGAAGCCGACGCTCGCGATAGCGAGGATAGAGGCCGTGATGAGCCCAAAGCCGAGGGACAGGACGTAGAGATTCACTCGGCGCCTCCACGGACGCCGACTCGGTGGCGACAGCCCGAAACCGGGCCGCGCCTCAGTCGGTGACTCACTTGGTGAGTGCCGCGATCTGGTTGGCGGTGACCTCGCCAACGATCTTCACGTTTCCGCTCACTTGCTGCGCAGCCTCGAACGCTCCCGAGGAGTTGTGCCACTTGTTAAACGCGATCGAGCCGCCGGCGCCGACGTACTGAATCTTCTCACCCTTCGCGAGCGCCGCCTTGCCCTCCGCGAAGGAGTGGACGACGGTCTTACCCGCGCCCGGCTCAGTGACTGTCATGATCGACTTGTTGTAGGTACCGCGGTCGGTTGAGTGCGCCGCGAGCATCGCGAGCGCCATCACCGTCACGCCGTCGTAGTACGTCATCGAGTACGGGTCCGATGACCACTGCGCGGGCTGCGGTACCTGAGACTTCGAGGCCAGGAGCGCCTTGTTGTACGTCGTCCAGGACGCGCCAGCGGTCGGGGCGTAGGGCTGCATGCCGGTGATGTACTTGGTCATCGCCTGCTTGCCGATCGCCCCCGTCACGGCCTTCAGCCACGGCGACTGGAGTGTGATCTCGGTGCCGAGAACCGGGATGAGCCCGTGCAGCTGTTGCAGCTCGGAGAAGAAGGTTCCCGCCGTCTGGGGATCGATCTCGGTGAAGATGACTTGTGGTTTGGAGGCGAGCATCTGCTCGATCTCGGTCCGGTACGACGACTGGTCGAGCGCGAGCTTGACGTTTTCGACCATCTTGCCGCCGAGCTTCTTCCACGCCTTCAACAACGTTGGCACGTCGGACTGCGAGCCCGCGTCGTTGCCGAAGATCGCCGCGGCGCGCGTGTAGCCCGCCTTCTTGGCCCACAGTGCTAGCGCGTATCCCTTCACGTCGTCGGCAGGAGTGATTCGCCAGAGGTACTTGTAGCTCGACTTGTCGAAGAACGCTTGTCCGGTGTCGACGAACATCGGCACCTTCGCCTGCTCGAGGATCGGCACCGTGGCGAGCGCTTCGTCCGCGCTCGGTCCGAGGATTCCGCCGAGGGATGAGTTTGTGGCGATCATCTTGTTCGCGGCGGGCACCGCGTCTGCGGGGTCACCGCGCGTGTCGAATTCGACGCAGGAGAACTTGTGACCGAGGACGCCGCCGCCGGCGTTGATAAGCCGCACCGCTGGTTGACAACCGGCCACCATCTCGGGACCGAACGAGGCGTCCGCGCCCGAGAACGGGTTGAAGTTGCCGATCACGATGGCAGAGGGGGCGGCAGACACCGAAGCCCCACCGGCCATCGTTGCGACCCCGGCTGTGAGTCCACACGCGAGGGCCAGGCGCATCGCCCGCCCCAGCTTTGAGTACGTCTGCTCAATCATGTCAATCCCCTTGTCCGTCTCCCTAAATCCATGACCTGCGTACATCGAACTACGAACTTCGAACTTCGAACTGCTAATCACCACGCAACAATCCAGGAATTGGGCCGCCGGGCGCCATTCACTGCGCGCCCTCGCCATGAGATGGCGGCAATAGCGCGACCGTCTCGATCTCGACGCGAGCGTCTGGGTGCACGAGCGCGCCTATCTGCACGAGGGTGCTCGTCGGTCGCGTCTTCCCGAAGCGGTGCACCCTCACCGTGTTGACCGCGGCGCGATCGGCGATGTCGGTGAGGTAGACGACGACCTTCACAACATCGTCCAGCGAGGCGTCCCAGTACCGTCTCGATGTTCTCGAAGATCTGCTCAGTCTGCGCGACGATGTCGCCCGTGCCTACGAACGCGCCACTCGCGTCGGTCGCGATCATTCCGGAGACGAAGAGGAAACCGCCAGCGACGACAGCGTCGGTGTAGTGGCTAACGGGCTCGGCGAGGGCGTCCGCGAAGCGGTACCGTGCGATACCGGTGCCTTCCGCAACGCTCACGAACGGCCGCCCGCATCGCGAGCGCGCCACACCTTGAGACCGATCGGGCTCGGCGCGAAGCCGTTGCACGGGTTGAGGTCCTGAGGACAGGCGCTGCCCGAGACGATCGAGGGCATCATCACGCGAAAGACGATCGAATCGCCGGCCACGCTCGTCGGTACCTGGTTGCCGAAGGTCCGGTCCGCGTGGATCGGGGCATTCTGGAAGAGGTTCACGGGATCGGGCATCTCCCATTCCTGAATGCCCCACGGCGCGAGGACTTCAGTGAAATTCGTGCGACAGCTGCGATGACCTTCGACGTTGTAGTCGAAGCGGTAGCGGCGCTCATCGCACATCTGCGTGATGAGGTCGTGCATCCCAACGTCGTCGGTAAGGACCTCGAGCATTGGACGCCGCCAGTTGCTCTGCAACACGTCGCCCGGTGCGAGGTTGAGGCGAAGGGTGGAGGCGCGGGTGTGGCTAATAGAGAGCCACTCGCGGCGGTCGGTCGACGCGAACGCGATCAGATCGCAGACCTGCTGGCCCTCGACGTCGACCACTTCGAGCAGGTCGCCGTCCTCGACGACCACTACGCCGGCATGCCCACCGGCGACGACGACGTCGGTTACGAGTTCCAAGTCAGTCGTCTGAGAAGAACTCATAGTCGGGCGGTTCCTTTCGCGTGCAGCGATATTTGATATGTGAACTTAAGCATTCGGATGGATGAAGTCAAGGACTATTTTGTGAACGCTTTGTTTCGTCGGATCTGACCGTGGCAAACGTCTACGCGGAACCTAATTGCATAGACATACTCGGCTACGATGCGCGGATATGGGTGATGATGTCCGCATATCCGCACACCTCGGCGCGCGATCCGTCGATCGCGCGGTCTCGGTACTCCTTCTGCTCGCGGAGCACGGTGGTCTCGGACTCGGCGAGATTGCTCGAACGCTCTCGATCCCTAAGTCCTCGGCCGCGGACGTATTGCGGGCGCTCGTCGCGAGGGACTTTGTTGCCCAAGACCACGAGGGCCACTACCGCCTCGGATTAGGTGCCTTCGAGATTGGCGCGGCCTACCTGCGAGCGATGACGCCGGTTGCCTCCGTAGAGCCCGAGCTCAAGACACTTACGCGCGAACTCTCGGCCACGTCGCACTTCGCCGTGCTCGACGGCGACGAGGTCGTCTACCTCGCTAAACACGACCCGCCGCTGCGCGCGCTCGAACTGGCGAGCGCCCTCGGTGGCCGCCTTCCCGCCGCGACGACAGCCGTCGGCAAGGCGCAGCTCGCCTTCGTCTCGCTACGCGACGCCGATGATCAGTTCGACTCGTCGCGCTTCGTGGAGTTCGCGCGCATTCGAGCCGTCGGCTTCGCGCTCGACGAGGGCGGGACCGCGCCGGGCGTGACGTGCGTCGCCGCGCCAGTGTTTTCGCCGAGCGGGTGCTGCGGCGCGATTGGCGTGAGCACGCTCGTCGACGGTGGGCCGAGCCGCGAGGCGATCATCGACGCGGTCGTTGCCGCTGCGGAGCACGCGACAGTCCGACTTGGTGGCGTGCGGCCGCACGCTGATGCCGTCGAACTTGGACGCGTCCTACTTCCCACCAACAACGTGCCACTCCGGCAAAAGGCCCACAGTTGAACTCCCGGTCGCAGGTCGGTAACTTCGACGTGCGCCCTCTTTGGGTGCTTCCCGACGCCGTTGGCCTCGTCATTCTCGCCGACAGCCCTAATGCTTCAGTTCATCGTGGCGGCGCCGCGGTGGTTGGCGAAGTGCACGACGCGAGCGGCACCCCCTCGCTCGTGCTTATCGAGCTCGAGGATCTCGACGCGGATGAACTCACCGAACTCGTGCGCGGACTCACACGGAGCATCACGGGCCGGGCTACTGCACTCCCCGAGGCGCTCGACCCTGCGCTCGCGTGCGTTGCGCCATCACTCGCCGAGGCTCGGCGCCTCGTGGTCGACGCGCGCGAGGATGTCGACGAGTGGCGCTCGCTCTCACTCGACGGGCGAGGCCTCCCTGGCGGTACCGTCGAATGTGCGCGAATTGAGGCGCTGCGTCTTCATCCCGAGCGCTCGGTCGAAATCTCTGCAAATGGGCGCGGGCACACGGAGAGTGGCTTCTCCTTCCCCTTTCACGGCGACGTACTGCTCAGTGACACCGAGCTCGCAGAGTCGCTCGCGCTGCTCAGTGCACACCCGGCGCAGTTCCGCCCCGTCATTCAGAGAGCGCTCGGTCGCGACGAACTCCCCCGACTTCGCGCGCTACTTGAGACGTCGACCAGCCCGGGTACACACAGCCTCGACCAACTTGCGGGTCGTGTGGTCGTACGCGCGGCGCCGACGACGCCGCACCCGGACCAAGTGCGGAGTGAGCCAAAATCGCCGCCCCCGGCGGCGCCCCTCCCGGGCACGCCCGCGGCACGAGCTCTTGAGAAGGTTGCCGATGTGCCAGGGTATCGGCGGGGTCGTTCGGCCCAGGGCGCGGGAGCAGGCGGGAAGTTGAGCGCTAACGAGTCGCCCTTCGGGCCACCCCCGATCGTTCGCGCCGCGCTCGCAGCCGCCGCCGAAAACCTCAATCGCTACCCTGAGGAGGATCCGGTCCTCGACCAACTTGCAGAACATCTCGGCATCGACGTCGAACGCCTCGTGCTCACTAACGGAAGCGACGAGCTTTGCTACTTGCTCGCTCGGCTCGTGCTCGACGACGAGCCCGGCGACCCCGGCGCACGCCGACAGGGCTTCGCGGTCGTGGGCGACCCCTGCTATCAGATCGACGCGACGGCGAGCACCCTTGCCGGCGCGCCGATCGTGCGGGTGCCGCTCATAAACGGCGCCCACGATCTCGGCGCTATGGCACGCGCCGCGCGCGAAGGTGCAACGCTGGTCTGGCTACCGAGTCCACACAATCCGACCGGCGTAGCCGTCGCGTCCGATGAGCTCGTGACGTTCCTCGACGAGGTGCCTGGCGACTGTCTCGTCGTACTTGACGAGGCGTACGGCGGATTCACGCAGTGCGACGATCCGAACGCGACACTCAAGCTCAGCGAGGGACGGCCGAATCTGCTCGTCCAGCGTACCTTCTCGAAGGACTGGGGACTCGCGGGCCTGCGCGTCGGGTACGCCGTTGGCGACGCGACACTTATCGGCGCGCTGCGGCGAGCGCGTCCTCCCTTCAGCGTGAACGCGCTGGCGCTCGCGGCGGTATCCGCAGTGATCGGTTGCAAGGACTGGCGCGCCTCGGTGGTCGCGCGGATCGTCGAGGAGCGAGCGCTGCTCGAGTCGACGCTCGAGGAACTCGGTGTGGCCTTCTTTCCGAGCGAGGCGAACTTCGTCACCTGCGCCCTCTCATTCCCAGACCTCCGCGACGCGCTCGCGTCAGAGGGCCTCTCAGTGCGCGACGGGGCCGACCTCGGATTGCCGGGATGGACAAGGATCACGGTGGGCTGGGCACCGCAGATGGCAGCGCTGCGCGACGTTCTTCAACACCACGTCGACGCAGTCGCGAAGGAGCCGCGAGGATCACCGTTTCTCAGTAGCCAATCCACCGTCCATCTTGATCGTCCGAGTTAACTCCACGTCTTCAAGAAGTCGACGATCATGCGACGTCAAAAGCATGGTCCCACCGAATCCTTTCAACGCATCCTCAAGCTGCTGAATCGCCGGAAGATCGAGGTGGTTGGTGGGTTCATCAAGAATCAGAAAATTCACGCCAAGCGCTTGGAAGATTGCTAGTTCGATTCTTGTCCTCTCACCTGGCGACAGCCTTCGTGCCGGTTGGACGACGTGAGACGCACTGAGACCGAATTTTGCAAGAAGCGATCGCGTCTCCGACAACGTGAGCGAGCAGCGATCACTCACGTGTCGAACCAAATCGTGATCTCCTTGCAGAAGGCGACGATCCTGATTGAGGACGCCAGTCACGACGCCCGGTCCCATCCACAGGCTTCCACTCGAAACATCGATTGTCCCGAGCATGGCTTGTATCAGCGTCGACTTACCGGAACCGTTTCTTCCAGTAAGTGCAATCCGATCTCCCCACGAAATCTCAAGATTGATCGGCCCCAAGCGAAATGTCGGACGATTGACGACCACATCGATCAACCTCACGACGATGTCACCGGCGCGTTTCGTCTCGTCGATCGTGAATCGCAGGTCCCAGCTTTCAAAGGGCTTCTCTACTACTTCAAGATTTTCAAGAGCGCGATCGGTTTGGCGTGCCTTGTGGGCTTGCTTCTCGGTTCGGTTTAGTCGAAAATCGCGTTGTGCTTTGTCATTGTCGGGAGGATTCTTCTTCTCCTTGCTCACACCGTCAACCGCCCACTGACGTTGACGTTTCGCCCGATCCGCAAGTTGGCCCTTCCGACGTTGATATTCATCGAACGCTTCACGAGCGAGTCGAAGAGCGTTTGAACGCTCAGCTTGGTAACCAAACCAACCGCCCCCGTACTCTTTTGCCGTGCGGCGGTGTTCGTCGAGTTCGAGTACCGAGGTCACTGTGCGTTCCAGAAACGCCCGATCGTGCGAGACGATGACGGTACCGCCTTCACGCTGTTGAACCCATTCTTCTAATCGAGCCAGTCCTAGGAAGTCGAGGTCATTCGTGGGTTCGTCGAGTAACACGATGTCGAATCGTGAGAGCTCGATCGCCGCGAGAGCGACTTTTGCCTCTTGTCCGCCCGACAGTGTCGATATGTTCCAGTCCGCAACTGACGCCACGCCGAGTTCATCCAATACCGTCGCAATACGGGCACCGAGACTGCCCGCGCCGAGGGATTCGAAACGGCTTAGCGCAAGGTCATATCGCAGTTCAGCGCCACGATCGTTCGACGCTAAAGCATTAGCTGCGGCGATCAGCTCGGATTCAGCCCACGCGACGCCCGTCCGGCGAGCAAGTGCTTCTCGAACAGTCTCTGTAGCGACGCGCTCATGCTCTTGAGCCATGTAACCAACCGTCGCGCTCGGGGGGTCGAGGATTTAGGGTTCCACTGTCGGGGGCCTGTTGTCCCGCGAGTAACTGCAACAGCGTGGACTTACCGACGCCGTTTGGTCCAATGACCCCGACACAACTTTGGGGCCCAACGGTAAGCGAGACGTCATGAAGCACGGTTCGCCCTCCGCGATCGTGCGTCAAATTGCGCGCAACGAGAACCGCGGAGGTGGCGTGCAAAGAAGTCGAAAAGTGCGATATGGGCATCTGAAATCTCCAAGAACGAGGGACAAGTTCAATCGAGAAACTTCAGGAATTAACGCACCTTGGAATGGTAGCGCAGTGATTCAGCGGACGGATGGGTACGTTCGATTTTCTTTGAACACGATCAGGCGCCCTACGTGTGTTCAGTCACTGGCCTTCGAAAGTAGTGGACGATCGCCGACGTTCTGCTGCCAGAGATCCTGGGCATGATCGCCGTGAGCGAAATAATTGGATCGGCCATGAAGAGATCCCAGCCTTCGGAAGAAAGCTCCTCAAGAGCACTGCCAAGTTCGCTCCAACCTTTCTTGGCAACGGGAATGTAGATCTGCTTGTATTCATAGCGCATCGCTTCACCGGAACTCAGAAGTGGTGCCAGATGAATCGGTAGTTCGTTACAGATCTGCACCTCCACTGCAACGAGAGGAACGCGGTTCAATCGATAGAAATCTTCGAGCAACCAAGCGACTCGAATACTATGACGAGTAATAAGTAGATCCGAAGTCGGAAGTTCCAGACCCGTGTTCTCGTCTGGGTCTTGGAATCGAGAGTGATGCACAGTGCGACAATAGAAATGCGCAATTGCGGGAGGGGACAGTAACGGTGAAGGGTCCCTTCTCCCACATCGACGCCACTGGCAAGTTGCGGATGGTCGACGTCACGAACAAGCGTCCGACGAAACGTCAAGCGATGGCTCGGTGCCTGGTCGTGACAGTGGCGGACATTGGCGCACTCGAACCCTGGGTCGACGGGATCGACCCGCTCCACGTCGCGCGCGTGGCGGGGGTCCACGCCGCAAAGAGGACGTCAGACCTAATTCCCCTTTGTCACTCGCTCAACCTCAATGACGTGGATGTTCGGGTCAACACCTACGAGGGCGGCATTGAGATCTCCGCTTCGGTCACTGCAACACAACGAACCGGCGTCGAAATGGAAGCGCTCACCGCGTGTGCCTTTGCCGCCCTCAGCATCGTGGACTCGCTGCAAAAGTCGGACCCGTACGCGCGAATCGATGACCTCGTTCTCCTGAAGAAGGAGGGTGGGAAGTCAGGAACTTGGGGACGACTAGTTGAAAGCCCAAACGGATGACGTCCCGTGACGCTCAAATCGAAAGCGTCGCGCGAAGGATGTTGACGAAAACGGCTCTGCGCGATGGTTTCAACTCACCGTGCGGTAATTCGGGTCACCGTTAGTATGGGCTCCAGTGGCCGACTCTGACTTCCCGATCGCGACAGCGAGTTTCGACGCCCGACCTGCTCATCCGGTCCGTCTCACTCACACCGCCCCACCCGTACCCGTCTCGGTGCGGCCGCACCCACGAGAGAACGACACTGAGCTGAAATCCCGGATTGACGATCCCTTCCTCTTGATGCCTCTCGAGGGACCGTTGGTTGACCGATACTCGAGGGTCCACGACGATCTTCGAATTTCCGTAACCGACAGGTGCAACCTGCGCTGCGTGTACTGCATGCCCGAAGTGGGCATGACGTTCCAACCTCGAGAGGCGCTGCTCACCTTCGAGGAGATCGAACGCGTCGCCACGGTCGCCTACGAGATGGGCGTGACCTCACTGCGGCTCACCGGCGGCGAGCCGTTGGTGCGAAAGAACTTGGTATCGCTCGTCTCACGATTGTCGGGCATCGGCTTCAAGGACCTGGCGATCACGACGAATGGAATGTTGTTGTCGCCGGTGGTTCAAGGACTCGCCGACGCTGGTCTGAAGCGCGTGAACATCAGCTGCGACTCATTACGTGAGAAACGCTTCAACGCCATTCGTCGCCGAGGAGATCTCAACACCGTGTTGCGCGCCATGGACGCGGTCGAGGCCGCCGGCCTCTCGCCACTGAAGATCAACGTCGTCATTCTGCGCGCAGAGAACGACGACGAGATCTTGGACTTCGCGACGTTCGCTCGCGACACCAACCGCGTCGTACGCTTCATCGAGTTCATGCCTCTCGACGCCCAGGGCCAATGGGACAAGTCCCAATTAGTGCCCGGACGTGAGATATTTGAACGCATCAACGCAGTTTGGCCACTTCGCGCCGTCGACGTCGGAGGTTCCGCGCCGGCGGAGCGGTTCAAGTTCGCGGACGGCCTGGGAGAAATAGGTCTTATCTCCAGCGTGACGCAGCCATTCTGTGGCACGTGCAATCGACTTCGTTTGACGGCTGATGGGGCGATTCGCAACTGTCTGTTCTCCGACAACGAGTTTTCCCTTCGCGATCTGATGCGCGACGACGGTAGCGACGACGAAATCGCCTTGATGCTGCGAAAGGCCGTGTGGGAGAAGTTTCCCGGTCACGCCATCAACGAACCCGGCTTCTTGCGCCCGACGCGTTCCATGTCCATGATCGGTGGTTGAGGCGACGCGCGTCAAGGTGTGACGAGTGTTCTTGGTCGACGCAAAGCACGGTCCTGGGTAGTGTTTGACCATGATGAAGTACCGCGCCGCGCAAGCCGCTGAACTACTGGGAGTGAGTGCCGACACTATTCGACGTTGGGCCGACGCCGGTCGAATCAAGTCGACGTTCGACAGTGACGGGAAGCGCTACTTCGAAGGGGTCGACCTCGCTAAAGCGGCTATCGCCGAAGCCAGTCCGCAAGCTCCAAAGAGTCCTCGCGCTCAGTCGACGCGCAATCGATTCGTTGGCATCGTGACCAAGGTCGTGAAGGACAAGGTCGTCGCGCAGGTCGAAATTCAGGCCGGCCCTCATCGATTCGTCTCGCTCATCACGCGGGAGGCGGCTGACGAACTGGGCCTGGCGCCCGGTGTCGTCGTCGACGCAGTAGTGAAAGCCACCAACGTCAGCGTTGAGATTCCGGACAAGTTTTAGGCCGAGCAGGATTTCTGTCTGGACGAAACCCTTATGCCAGCGGGTGAAGCCAACACCTGATGCTTCTCTACGGAATCGTCGGCACCGCCCACAGTGAGATCGCGTCGGGATCCAATTCAACTCGGCATCGCGACCCAATATTGACGTCGAGTGAACCCCACGTTCTCGCGTGGATTTCGAACCCGTCGCCAACGCTGACGAAGAGGTCGTAGGCCGTGCCCGTGTCCGCGACGTCACTCAGTGTCCCTCGTAGCAACGCGTGAGATTGATCGTTCGAGGCCTCACCACGCTCGAGGTCACTCGAGACCGAGACGCGTTCAGGTCGAATGCTCCAGAGCACTGAGGTTCCGGGTGCAATGTCGGTGGCGTTGATGGCCACCGTGTTTCCGCCGATGTCGAGTGAACTTGACGTCGCTACTCTCGCCAGATTCAAGTTCTCGACGCCCACCAGCTTCGCCACCTTCGCTGACGCCGGTCGAGAGAACACCAAGCGACTCGTGCCCGACTGCAATACTCTTCCGTCGGCGATGACCATCAATTCGTCTGAAAGGAACGCGGCTTCTTCCGGGTCGTGGGTCACCAGCACGGTGGCGAGACCAGTCTCTTGCTGCAGACGGCGAAGTTCACGACGAAGCTCGAGGCGCACCGGTACGTCGAGTGCCGAGAACGGCTCGTCCAGCAAAAGGACCTTCGGGGAACGGCAGAGCACCTGCGCCAAGCCCACTCGTTGGCGTTCGCCCCCGGAGAGTTCTGACGGCAACCGACTCTCCAATCCGTTGAGATGAAGATGCTCGAGCCAGTACGCGGCCAGTTCGGGGGTCGCGCCCTTCGCGAACATCAACTGGCGCCACACCGACAAGTGAGGGAATAGGGAAAACCCCTGCGCCACGTAACCAACGCCTCGTCGCTCAACTGCGAGAGCTTCGACCGACTGGTCGCCGTACCAAACAGGCCCGGGAGACGACCCGTAAAGGCCAGCCAAGCAACGCAGCAACGCCGACTTTCCCGAACCCGACGGCCCCAACACCCCAAGATGGCGTGCGTTCGAATTGTGGACCATCTCGAGGTGAAAGGAACCGAGGTGATGATCGAGCGCGAAGCGAACGGGCTGGGACTTCACCACCTCGGGCGCTTTCTTCGTCGTGGGCATCGTCGCACGCGGCGATGACGTCGGGAGTTTGACCCGGCTGAGCAACACGACGACGACCGCGACGCCGAGCGCCAACGCGGTGGGCGCCAACGTGGTGGGCAGTCCCCTACCACTGAACTGGTTGTAGGTGTAGATCGGCAGTGACGCCGGGTTGTACGCCAAGATGACGACGGCACCGTATTCGCCAAAGGCCCGCAGCCACGTGAGCAACATTCCGGCACGAATACCATGACCCGCGCTCGGCACCGCGACACGCATGAAACGCGACACCTCAGAGTGCCCGAGGGTCGCCGCCACGTCCAACAGCCCCTGGTCAACGGAGGCGAACGCGGCACGCGACGCCACTATTAAAAATGGTGAGGACACGAACGTCATCGCGATCACGACGCCGATCATCGAATCAGTGAGACGCTGGCCCGAGAGTCGTCCCAAGAAGGTGTAGGGCCCGACGATGTACACGAGCACGATTCCGCTCATGAGCGGTGGAAGCGCGAGCGGAATCTGAACAACCAGCCCAACGAGGGCCGCTACTCGTCCCTTCGAACGGGCCAAAAGGAAGGCGAGGGGCACGCCGAACAACGTGGAAAGTGCGAGCGCCATCGTGGCGCCGCTGATCGAAACCCACAGTGCCGGGAACAGTCCCGGAACATGAAAACCGCGCTGCGGCGACGTCACGAATCGCACCGCGAACGCCGCCAAGGGATAGCCCAAGTAGACGACGATCAGGCCGCCCAACCAGATCAGAGGACTCTTTAGGGTCTTCGGCGAACTCACGTGCTCGTGGTGGTGGGCGCGACCGTCGTCGAGCCGGACGAAGCACTCGACACGATTGGTGGAATGACTGGCACGACACCGTTCTTCTTCAAGATCTTTTGACCCGCGGAACTAAGGAGGAACTTCACGAACGCCTTCGCCGCGGCTGCGTGAGGCGCTCGATTCAGAATCGCCACCGTGTACTGCGCCGCCAACATCGTTTCGGTCAATGGGACAGTCTTCAGGTGCGCGGCGACCGCTTCTACGGCGTAGAAGAACCCGGCGTCGAGTTGACCAGCTTGGATCTCACCGACGAGCGCCGTCTCAGGGAAGACGTTCGACGAAGAGGTCGCTAAGGCGTTCAGCCGTGGTACGTCGTAACTGAGCGCCACGCCCGTCAACGCGTCGACGGCAAGGACGCCCTTGGGGTCCGTCGCGGGGTCGGTTCGTCCAAGCAGGAAGTTCGGCAGATCGACGACGTTGAACCACGGTTTCGTCAGGAGATCTTTGGCGTACTTGGACGACGAGTTGTAGCCCAGCACCAGTGGCGACGAGCCAAACTCCTCGAACGACGACACCCAATCGCCGTTGGCGCTTCCTTGAAGTGACGCGTCCGCTGTCGGCGAGGCGCTGATGAACACGTCGCCCACTTGGGTCCCGCCCTTAATCTCGGTCGCCAAGGCGCCCGACCCGTTGGAGAAGCCGCTCACGGTGTAACCGGTGGCCTTATGGAACGCGGGGCCGATCTGTTGTTGCATCAAGTCGAGCAACGATCCGGCGTAGAGGACGTCGACGGTGCCCGACGCCTTGGGACGGCCCGCGGCACTCGCTCGAGAACCACTCGAGAGACCGGTGAGCACGCCCGCCACGATCAGAGCCGCCACGGCCGTTGTCAGCACACGACGCGACGAATTTGGCCGCCACGAAACCCCAGGATGAACTGACAAACGTTCCACGATCGCGCCTCCCACCTGTTGTGCACTTACAGTAACATCGCCCGAAAAGTCACGTAAAACATTTCATACTTGGCCGAAATCACCGTATTTGCGTGATCGGAGTCCGCAGCGTCACCTCGACATCCGATCAACTGGTGGTTATTTTCGGCGAGAGCTTTCAATCCAAGAAGGGCATTAATGACGCGGCCCTACGCGACGCGATAGCGCGCAAAAGCGATGTTCGACATCACTGCGTGACAGCGCCAACCACTGCGCCGTCACTAAGGGAGAACTCGGTGCCCGACTATAGGATGAGGCGAATGCCGTCCACTCCAACGTCGAACTGGGTTTTGGTCACGCCCGACCAACTGTCGCTCGACGGCCTCACCACCTGGGCCACGCGCCCCAACTGCGGTGCGGTCGTAACGTTCAGCGGCGTCGTTCGCGACAACTCTTCGGCTCGAGAGAACGTGCTCGCGCTCGAATACGAGACCAGCATCGAATTGGCGGAAAAACGCATCCATGAGGTGATTGACGAGGCTCGTGTGCGGTGGCCCTCTCTCGAAGCCGTCGCGATCCATCACCGGATCGGCCGGGTCGAACTCTCCGACGCGACGGTCATCGTCGCGGTGTCGTCCGCTCACCGCGACGACGCGTTCGACGCCGCGAGGTACTGCATCGACACGCTCAAGGTGAGTGTTCCCATGTGGAAGCGCGAAATCTGGGAGGGTGGTTCGGCGTGGAGCGACGATTCCTCGCCCATTCTGAACGCCCGGGACCAATGAAAACCGCGATGGTTTCAGTTTCGCAAGGGCAGTTGTCGAAGTGATCTCGCTCGGGGAGGCGCGCCAGTTCGTCCTGCAAGGTCTCAACCCGCTCGCCCCTGTCCAACTCTCACTCGAGGACGCTCTCGGATGCGTGGGAGCCGAGGTGGTTACCGCCCGAGAGCCCTCGCCTCGATTCGCCAATTCAGCGATGGACGGCTTCGCGTTGAGAGCCGTCGACACCGAAGGCGGGTCGGTTCGCCTACAGATCACCGACGCGATCTTCGCCGGTGACTTCACGTCGACCCACGTCGGCCAAGGCGAAGCCATGCGCATCATGACGGGCGCACCGATGCCCGAAGGTGCCGACAGTGTCACCATGCGTGAAGAGGCGACCACGGACTCCGACGGTACGACCGTGCTCATCCAGCGCGCCGCTCGTCCCGGCGAGTTCGTGCGGCTCGTCGGTGAAGACATCACCGTTGGTCAAGCACTCGTCAAGCCCGGCAACCACCTCAGCCCCGCTCTCCTCGGCGTCCTGGCCAGTCAAGGCGTGACGTCAGTACTCGCCCACCCGCGCCCTCGCGTCGGCGTGTTGTCGACGGGCAACGAGCTCTCCGACGCCAGCGGCGAATTGGCGCCGAGCAAGATTCGAGACTCCAACCGACCTTCTCTATTGGCGTCGCTTTCCCAGTCAGGCTTCACTCCGGTAGATCTTGGAATCGTCGGGGACACCCCGGATGAGATCAGGGCTGCCTTCCTACAAGGCGTTCACGAGTGCGACGCCATCATCTCGACGGGTGGCGTGAGCGTGGGCGACGCCGACTTCGTCAAATCAGTCCTTGCGGAACTGTGCGGCGAGAACGCTTCTTCAATGCAGGTGGCGATCAGGCCCGGCAAGCCCTTCGCCTTTGGCGTCGCCCCGTCCGGCACACCATTCTTTGGGCTGGCCGGCAATCCCGTATCCACGCTCGTTGGTTTCGAGCTCTTCGTGCGTCCCGCGTTGCGCTTGCTCGCCGGATTCAAGGAACTCGACCGACCGACCATCAATATGGTCCTCGAGTGCCCGATGCCTCGGCGCCGCGACGGGAAGCTCCATCTCGTACACGTCGTGGCCAGAGTCCAGGACGATGGACGAGTTCATATTGAGAGCGCGGCGCGCCAAGCCTCACATCTGCTGAGCGCGATCACCGAGACCAACGCCATCGCCATGGTTCCCGACGGCGAGGGTCTCGACGTCGGACAGATGGTTCCGGCCATGATCCTCGACTCCAATCAACTGAACGGTGCGTGAAGTGGCCCGGCTCCTGCTTCTTGGTCCTGCTCGTGAAGCCGCCGGCGTACGGAACGACGTCGTCGAGGGATCAACTCTCGACGCGGTGTTGAGTGGGGCCGTCACCCGGTACGGAACGAAGTTCCAAGAGATTCTTGACGTCAGTCAGGTGTGGCTGAACGGCGAGCCGGCGAATCGAGACGCCCTCGTCGAATCCTACGACGAGGTTGCTGTGCTGCCACCGATATCGGGCGGGTGAGGCGCGCTTTCTTCGAGGAGTAGTGCCAACGCGTGCGGGACGACGTCCAACACGGCACCAAGGCACTCGACAGCTCCCTTCGGTGATCCCGGACAGTTCAGGATAAGGCAGCTTCCCGCCGTGCCAGCGCGTGCGCGCGAGAGTCGCCCAAGGGGATTCACCAAGCGCATGGCCTCACTAAGTCCCGGTGCCTCTCGATCGAGCACTTGCAGCGTTCCCTCGGGGGTCTGATCGCGAGGGGAAAAGCCCGTGCCCCCCGAAGTGACGATGAGTCCACTGAATTCCTCGACGATTGATCGCAGCGCAAGCGCGACGGATTCCTCGCCGTCAGGAATGACAAAGAGCTCGACGACGTCGAATCCCGCTTCTTCGAGTTGCGTCGTCAGTTGAGGACCAGTCAGATCCTCGCGTACGCCAGCGAACGCTGAATCAGAGACGATGAGTATCTGGGCGGCGAAGTCCATGGCCCGAGCGTAGGTGATGAGGAATACCGGTGACGCGTCGCTCTAAGCGTTGAGTCGTAAGTCCATCACGGACGTCCGTCAGCCCTTCGGTTGCTGCTTCGATCTCAGCCAAGATCCCTCATCTCGCTCCTCAGGTTGTGCAGCGTGGCGACTGCTCGCACCGACTGATCGATTCCAGTGTCTCGCCACCGGCAATCGTGCAACACCGACCAGACCTTCAACGCAGCGAGCACGTGCTCGGTCGTGGCTCGTCGTTTGCGAAACCTCCGCCACGCTTTGTCGCGGATGATCCTCCCGTCTGGTTGTCTCTTCCGAGGCGTGACTCCCGTCACACCCTGGTAGCCGCCGTCTCCGATTAGCCGTAGGTGCTCGGAGACGGCGTGTCCAACGGTGGCGCGAAAAACCACCGTGTCGTTTCGATTGCCCGGCCAGGCGTCACCGACGTCGACCACTTTGCGATCACCTCGACGCACGACGACCTGCACGTTCACCGATCGGCGGTAATTCTTGCATAGCGCAGTCCTCGTGTGGCCCGGGTGGGGATCAAAGTACCGTCCACGATCCAGAGCTCGCGTCGGTCCGTGGGCGCGGGTGCGACAAGTTCACCCAGCAAACGCACCAAGTCGTGCCGGACCCGGTCCACCTGCTTCCGGGGGGCACCGAAGAGAACACCCAACTGGCGTTCGGTCAAATTGGTACGTAAATACAGTGTGGTCACCAGGACCCGATCAGGGAATGACAGATTCCAAGGTTGGCCCCTTCGGTGTCGGGATGCAGCAACCACAACCTCTCGACTAACTCACCGAAGTGGGCGCTGGACAGTCCGGTTCGTTCGTAGAGCTCGCAGGAACGTAGGGATCGGGCGCGGAGTTTGATCAACACAACGGTGTTGCTCACGTACCGGCACACCCCAACCCCTCCACCGAGGACCTAACCATCATGTGTGTCACAGCCATACGGCACTGTTGTACGCATGACGTCGACGGTCAACGCCAGCCCGCGGCGAAGGGGCAAGAACAAGAGTCCCGCGTGGCGCCTGAGCGATCAGCCCACGGCAACGCTCGTACTCAGTCTCGACACCTCCGACGCTCACGCGAGACGGCGCCTCGAAGCGCTCTACTTCACGATGTTCAACCTGCGCCGGGCCCTGCAACGCGACGCCCAACGACTCTGTCGGGCGTATTGGTCACGCAAGCCCGATCGCGACACCCTCGGCTGGAAGTTCGTGGCCGACGACCTCGAGCTCACCCGCAATGGGTTTGAACGACGCGCCAGCACGCACGCTCTCAACTCGGACTGGGCCATGGACCACGTGTCGATGGCGCTCGTCTATCACATGGCCGACGCCGTCTTCGAGAACGTCGCGCGCCACCTGTGGTCCGACGCGTCGGGTAAGCGTCACGGGGCGCTGCGCGTCACACCAGCACACCGTTTCGCAACCATCCACGGGAGGGCGCGCTCGCACACGACCGCGAACAAGTGGGAGACCTTCCGCCTCTATGGCACTCTGCAGGGACACCTCGATGCCTACGGCCACAACAATCTCGGAGAGCACCCGACACTGGAGCAGGTGGCCGCGCTGCCCGCCGGCACATCAATACTGCGCCAGGGCAAGAGAATGGCCACCCCGAGTCCGACCAAGTGGTCTTCCTACACCGGTCCCCTAATCATGGTCTTTGCCGGCGGAGCCATCTCCACCGAACCCGAGCTGCAACTCCCGGTGCGTCTGCCCCAGGGACGAGGCCAGTGGGACCGGGTCGTGCATTTTTTGAGTGACCCCAATCTTTGGCACATGATCGACCTGGTGCGCCGGGCCGACTCCTCCCAACCCGGTGGGTGGCGCTACGAGATGCACCTGCTGGTTCTTACCGAGGGCTACGTCGCAACACGCCACCGCGATCTGCTCAACCAGGCACCCACCGACCGGACAGCCTGCGTGGACGTGAACGTCACCAACCTCGCGGTCGTCTCGGTGGACTCGAACTCCCGCGACCCACGCAGCACCGTGGTGCGCCGCGACGCGGGTGAGCGCGACCGACTGGCTCTCGCGGCCGCGAAGAAGCGGCGGGGCCAGCGCCGCGTCGATAGGTCGCGCCGGGCGAGCAATGCGCAGCAGTACGCCAAGTCCAAAGCACAGTTGCAGCGCGACGAACGTCGCGCGGCCCGGGGGCTTCGCGCCGTCACGAACTCGACGCCTCGCGGAGGACGACTGGCCACTACAGCTGGGGTACCGCGCCGGGCCTACCACCGTGACCAGCTCTCCGCCACCTACCGCGACCTACGGC
>PLNQ01000122.1 GCA_003141815.1 Acidimicrobiaceae bacterium
CCACGATGGTGAGGTCTTCGAGATTGTAGATGGGCTGGTATACGAGGTAGAACTGGTTCTCCGAAAGCGCGGAGCGAAGTTCGAACTCCAATGAGATGCGGCGTCCGACGTCGTTGTGCATCTCCTGGTTGAACACGACGAACTGGTTCTTGCCGGCGGCCTTGGCTTGATAGAGCGCGACGTCCGCGTCGCGCAAGAGCTCGCCACCGTTGCGGCGGTCTCCCACGGCAATACCGATGCTCGTGTTCACCGTGAGGGGCGTCAGCGCGCCTTTGATGTCGAAGGGCTGGCGCATGATGTCAAGGAGTCGTTGCGCCACGCGATCGGGACCGCCCTCATCGTCGCCACCGTCAATGAGAATGACGAACTCGTCACCACCCATTCGCCCGATCGTGTCGGCGCCGCGCAGCGTACTCTTCATGCGCTCCGCCACCGAGATCAGTAAGTGGTCACCGGCTTCGTGACCGAGTGAGTCGTTGACGTTCTTGAAGTCATCGAGGTCGACGAACAGCGCCGCGCCGAGCGTCCCGTGTTGGCGATTTCGCTCGAGGAGTTGGTCTATGCGGTCAACGATGAGGGCTCGGTTCGGAAGACCGGTCAACGAGTCGTGCAACGCCTGGTATTGGAGTTGTTCGGTGCGCTCACCGACGAGCAACATCGAACGAGCCCGCCCCGTGCCGAGAAGGAAGATCATCGCACCGAGCAGCAGGCTCAAGGCAATCCCGAAGTAAAGGATGAGCGACGCCGAACCGTTGGCAAAGAGTCCGCCGGGCTCACTGACGCCGAACGTTTTCACGGTCCAGCCGTCGTTGAGGTTGACGCCGGCAGTCTGCGCGTTCTTTGGTACCTCGCCACTTCGAAAGTTCAGTTTGGGCCCGGGGTTGTTGTAACTGAGGGCGACGGCAAAGCCCGGATAGCCCTTGAGCGCCGTCTGCAATATGACCTTCGGCACGAGGTTCAGCCCGATGATCTCGACGAAGTCGCGCTCTCGTGCGGCGACGGTCGTCGGGATGACGCCGCCGCGGTAGATGGGCGTCTCGAGGGCGATGGTTTCTTGGCCCACAAAGCGGTAGGGCAGTACGAGACTCTGGCCCGAACTCCGCGGGGACGTTATGTACGATCGCGCGAGACCGGCGCAGAGGTCAACGCCTTTGGCCAAGACCTGCGTACCGGGTCGCGCAATGCCACGGAGCGAAAAACAGTAAAAGGGCCGTTGGCCCGCGGGCGTTACCGTGAACCGTGTCGACAGTGCTGCCGACGCGCGCCGTACGTACGCGCTTAACTGAGCGGCCGTCACGTAGTCGATGACCCCGAGGCCCGTGAGGTCGGGGTACTTACGCAGCACGTGAAGATCGTTGGACCACGTTTTGAACTGCGACTGCGTTGCGTTGGGATTGCCCATGAGAAACGACTTCGTACTGTCGATGAGGTCTTGTTCGCGTTGAATCGCTAGTCGTAACGTCGAGGCGATCTCGTTCGACGAGTCGAGAAAGGCCTTGTCGGCCTGCTGGCCCGTGGAGTTGGCGACGCCGTTGGCGCCGAGGACCGAACCCAGTGTTCCCAAAAGGACGAAGGCAACGGCTACCAGAACCCACACGAGCAAAGACTTGGAATTTCGCCCACGCATAGTTCTCAGAGGTATCCCACGCCTTCACTCATGGGGAGTCCCTTGCCATATATCGTTACGCTTTACTAGCTGTCGTTTGGATCGAAACGAGTCTCCCAGGCAATTGACGACGCGGGCACCACTTACGGCCATAATTCGACCTTTTGTCATATTTCTCTCACGAAGGAGGCCACGTGCTCGCGGTGTCTCGTAGCAGAACCCGTCGAAAACGTCAGTCGACGAACAAGATGGTTGAAGAAAACGAGTGGAGCGCTACGAGTTATGTCGGGTGGTTGTGAGACGACGCTTTGAAGGATTCTCGAACGCTTCTAGGGATTAGTACCCCGTGGTGCCGTCGATCATCTCGCGGATGACGTCAGCGTGCCCACAGTGCCGGGCGTACTCACTAATCATGTGTACGTAGATCCAACGAAGGTCGACTTCGCGACCTCGCCGAGGCTTCTTCGCAACTTCGTCGAGGTCGTGGCCCGCGCTCAACTCCCTCGAGACCTTGATTTCGTGTAGGTAGAGGTCCATGACGACTTCGAGCGCGTCACTGTCGAGGTCGTTGAAATCCGCGTCGCGGTCTCCCTCGTTCTTGTAGTACTCGATTACTTCGTGTCCGGCGAGAGTGGTCTCGAACCAGACCTGTTCGACGAACGTCATGTGGCGAACGATCCCCAAGAGTGAGAGCCGCGACGTCGCAATGGGCCGTTCTTTTAGTTGTGCGGCGTTCAGTCCGTCGCATTTGTGAAGCAGCGTGGCGCGAAAGAAATCGAGCCAGGCGTCGAGTTGGGCCTTCTCCTCACCGGAAGCGGGCACGTACGGGCGATCGGGGGCGCTGAAGGTCTCCACGGGCCCAGATTAGGCACGTGACTGAAGAGTGGTTAGCACTCGGTAAAATCGAGTGCTAACAAGGAGACCGTATGGCCCGGCGCGTGAAGACCCCACCTCAGCCCAAGAGCAACCTCGACGCGCGTAAGGCGACCATTTTGGAAGCCGTCGTCGTCGAGCACATTGACACCGCCCAGCCCGTGGGCTCCTCGTCGGTCGCCCAGAACGCTGACGTCGTGGTCTCACCAGCAACCGTACGCACCGAGATGGTGGCCTTGGAGCGCGAGGGCTACCTCGCCCAACCCCACACTTCGGCCGGACGTGTCCCCACCGACAAAGGGTACCGCTACTTCGTGGACCACCTCGAGGCGGGCGTGCTCGAGCCGGCGCAACAACGTCAGATCAGAGAGTTCTTCGCCCACGTGCGTGGTGAAGTGGAAGACGTCCTCGAGCAGACCTCTCTGCTGCTCAGTCAGCTCACCAGCTACACCTCGGTCGTCGTAGGATCGGGCCACTCGCACGCCACGGTCTTAAGCGTGCAACTCGTCAATCTCGACGCCCGTCACCATCTACTTGTGACGGTCTTTTCCGACGGCACGGTCACCAAGCACAGCGTGCTTGCCTCGTTCGAGGCGAATCACGTCGAGGTGAGCGAAGCCTCACGACAGCTCAACGCGTTGCTCATCGGCACCACGCTCGAAGCGAAGGTACAAGTACCTTCGCGCGCCGACACCATCGCCAAACTCGTACGTGAAGCGGTCTCGGTGTTGCACGCGGAGATGCCGACAATGGAGGGCGAGCAGGTCTACATCGGCGGTTCGGCCAAGGTCGCCGACGTCTTCGAGGGCGTCGAGACCGTGCGCAAGGTGCTCGGCATCTTGGAGCAGGAACTCCTCGTCGTGTCCCTCGTTGAGGACATCTTGGATAAGGGCGTCACGGTCGCCATCGGGTCCGAACACGGCTTCGAACCACTCTCGTCGTGTGCAGTGATCGTCGCGCCCGTCTCCCTCGACGGCGAGACCATTGGCGCCGTCGGACTGTTGGGACCGACCCGGATGAAGTACCAAGAGGTGATGGCCGCGGCCGAGGCCGTATCGAAACACCTGACCACCCACTTTGGCGGAGAAAACGACCGTGGCTAACACCAACTTGTACGAAGTGCTCGAAGTCGACGCGACCTGTTCGCCCGAAGAGTTGAAGCAGTCCTATCGGCGCCTCGCGCGCAAATACCATCCCGACACGAACACCGTCGACCCGGCCGCTGAAGCGCACTTCAAAGAGGTCTCCCAGGCCTACGAGATCCTCTCGGACCCCGAGCGCCGGGCCAACTACGACCGCTTCGGTTCTGACGTGGGAGCCGGCGGGAACCCATTCGGTGCGGGCTCCGTGCAGGACATCTTCGACATGTTCTTTGGCGGGATGGGTGGCGACGTGCACGGGCGCCGCGGACCCCAGCCCGGCCCGGACGCGGAAGTGACCATCGACATCACCCTCGAGGAAGCCGCCTTTGGCGCGACGCGTGAAGTCACGGTGACGCTGCCACAGCGCTGTGCCACTTGTGGGGGATCGGGATGCGGCGAGGGCACGTCGCCGATCAGCTGTGAGGAGTGCAACGGCACGGGTGAAATTCGACGCGTGCGTAATTCGATACTCGGCCAGATGGTGACCTCGCAAGTCTGCACGCGCTGTCAGGGCATGGGATCAAGGATTCAGACGCCCTGCGAGGAGTGTCGCGGTGACGGCCGACGCCAGCAGAGCGTGACCCTGAGCGCACAGATTCCCGCCGGCGTCGAAGACGGTTCGACCATGCGACTCGCCGACCGCGGACCCGCGGGTCCGCGCGGAGGCGCGAACGGCCGGCTCTTCGTGCACCTCCGCGTGATGAGCGATCCCCGGTTCGAACGCCACGGCGACGACCTACATCACGAGGCCCATATCGCCTTCAGCCAAGCGGTGTTGGGCGCGACGATTACCGTACCGACACTGCGTGACGGACTCACGATCGACGTCGACGCCGGGAGCGCGAATGGGACGGTGCATCGCGTGCGCCACGAGGGCATCGAGCACCTGCATGGACGCGGTCGCGGTGATCTCTTCATACACCTCGTCGTCGATGTACCGAGCGAACTTGACGAGGATTCCGAGAACCTGTTGCGTCAGTGGGCCGAGCACCGAAAAGAAGAGGTCCGTGAGGCGAGTGGCGGCCTCTTTCGCCGTCGCAAGGCGAAGAAGTGACCATCATCGAGTGGCCACGTCGCGTGGCCGCGATCGCACAGTTCCACGTGCACGATCTCGAGTTACCCGTACTCGGAGCGGACGACGATCACCACCTGCGAAAGGTGCTTCGCGTCCGCGAAGGCGAAGAGATTGTTGCAACCGACGGACGAGGATCCTGGGCGCTCTGTGAAGTCACGGAACGGGGACTGAGTCTCGTCACGCACGTGCACCTCGATCCGCCCAGTCCTGAGACGACGCTGTACTTGGCACCCTTGAAGGGCGACCACGCCGAGTGGGCCGTCGCCAAGGCCACCGAGGTCGGCATTACGCGCATCGTGCCACTGATCAGCGAACGAATGGTCGTCAAATTCAAGGGCGACGCGCGAGAGAAGACTCTCGCGCGTTGGCGCCGGATCGCGGCCGAGGCCGCGGGGCAGTGTCGGCGCACCTACGACGTCAAGATCGACGAACCTATCAAGGTGAAGGACGTTCCCGAGTCGGTGGCGATCGCAGACCTCGGTGCCAAAGGCAACTGGCGCGGGGTGCGCAGTGTCGCGATCGGACCCGAAGGTGGATGGGCTCCAAACGAGTGGGACGAGACTCGACGTCGGGTGGGCCTCGGTCCGACGGTGTTGCGAGCAGAGACGGCCGGCGTCGTCGCGGCGTCGCTCCTGGCCTTTCAGGCTGGTGGATGGGGATTTGCGCTGGACGGCACACAAAATGAGTAATGATGAGAGCACTAGATGAGTGACTGCCTTTTCTGCAAAATAGTCGCGGGGGAGATACCCGCGAAGGTCGTCGCCGAGAGCGACACCTCACTCGCGTTTTACGACATCGCACCAGAAGCACCGGTGCACGTACTCGTCGTCCCCAAGCGCCACTTCGCCGGTGTCAACGACGTCATCGCGACTGACCGCGGCGTCTTCGACGAATTGATAGCGCTCGCCCGTGAGGTTGCGACCGCCGAGGGCGTCCGCGACAGTGGCTACCGCCTGATCTTTAACGTCGGCGATGAAGGCGGTCAGACGGTTCCTCACCTGCACGTTCACGTCCTCGGTGGACGACAGATGCGATGGCCGCCCGGATGACCTCAGAGATCAAGTCCGACGACGCTCTGACGGCGACCACGTACGTTGCGAACACGCACTTGATGGCGGGGCTGCTTGGCGCGCGCGACGAACACCTGCGCGTCGTGGAACGCTCATTTCCCAACTCCAAGATTCGTGTGCAGGGCAATCAAATCTCGGTGACCGGTCCCGACGCGGCGACGGTGCTGCGACTCTTCGACGAACTGGTGTTGGTGCTCGAGAGCGGTCAGTCACTCGACACCACGAAGATCGCGCGCACCATCGACATGGTGGCCGACGACCTTCGCCCCAGTGAAGTTCTGCGTCACGAAGTCGTTCGCGGCGCCAAGGGAAAGGCGATCCGCCCCTCGACCGCGGGCCAGAAGCGCTACACGGACGCCATCGACAACTCCATCATCACGTTTGGTATCGGACCTGCGGGCACGGGCAAGAGCTACCTGGCCGTTGCGCAGGCCGTGCAGGCTCTGCACCGCCGACAAGTCCAGCGCATCGTCTTGACACGCCCGGCCGTGGAGGCGGGCGAGAACCTGGGATTCCTTCCCGGTGACCTGATGGCGAAGGTCGACCCGTACCTGCGCCCCCTCTACGACGCCTTGTACGACATGGTCGGCGCCGACGGCGCGCAGCGACTCATCGCGAACGGCACCATTGAGGTCGCGCCGCTCGCCTTTATGCGCGGTCGGACCTTGAACGACTCGTTCATCATTCTCGACGAGGCGCAGAACACGACGCCCGAACAGATGAAGATGTTCTTGACGCGTATCGGCTTCAATTCCAAGGCTGTCGTCAACGGCGACGTGACGCAGATTGACCTGAACGGCAAGCGCAGTGGCCTCGTCAACATCGACCAGACGCTCAGCGACGTCGAGGGCATCAGTTTCGTCTACCTCGGCACCAAGGACGTCGTTCGCCACCGTATCGTCGCAGACATTGTCGCGGCGTACGAACGACTCTCATGAGTATTGATATCTATGCGGCGGACGAACAGCACGATCACGAGATCGATCTCGAGCGTTGGGTCGATCTCGCGCGCGGTTCGCTGACTGACGAGGGCGTTCGCGGACTCGCTGAGGTCTCACTGATTTTCGCCGACGAGCCTACGATCGCCGATCTCAATCAGCAGTTCATGGGCCACGAAGGTCCGACCGACGTGTTGAGTTTTCCCATCGACGACGAGCCTGAACCCACGGGTCGCGTGCCCGACGCCGGGGGCAGTGGACCCGGCGAACCTCCACTCGCGGAGATTCCCCAACTCATCGGCGACGTCGTCATCTGTCCGGCCGTCGCCGCGCGCAACGCCGTAGAACACGAAGTTACGTTTGACGACGAAGTAGCCCTCCTCGTCGTGCACGGCGTGCTGCACCTCTTGGGTTGGGATCACGTGATCGACGATGAGGCCGAGCGAATGGAGGCGCGCGAGCGAGAGTTGCTGACTCGCCACTACCGCGCGAGATCGACGTGATCGCCGCCGTTTGGAGGGCGGGTGACACCTACCTCACCCTCACCGTCGTCATCTTGTTGATGCTCTCAGGCTTCTTCGCCATGTCCGAGACGTCGTTGACGAGGATGAACAAAGGGCGTGCTCGATCGTTGCGCGATCAGGGTCGCCACGGTTCGAAGGCACTGGTGTCGCTCACCGAAACGCCCGAGAAGTTCCTCAACCCTCTTCTCTTGTTGGTGCTGATCTGTCAACTGGTCTCCGCGACGATGGTCGGTGTCCTGTCCGGTCACCTCTTCGGAGCGGCCGGCGTCTTCGTCGCGACCGCCGGTGAAGTTGTCATCATCTTCGTGGCCTTCGAGGCAATCCCCAAGAACTTCGCGATTCAACACCCCGACGAAGCGGCGCTCGTGAGCGCGCCGGTCGTCGGACGAATCCTTCGGTTCTGGCCCGTTCATTGGATCTCCGTGATCCTGCTTTGGGTGGCCGACCGGGTCATCGGTCTCTTTGGCGGCGGCGGGAAAAGTCAGCGCATGACCGAGTCCGAAGTTCTGGCCATGGCCGACGTGGCGCACGAGGACGACGCCATCGAGTCCGAAGAGCGCAACTTCATCCACTCCATCATTGAGTTCGGTGACACCATCGTTCGTGAAGTGATGGTGCCGCGCATCGACATGGTTGACATCCACTGCTCCGCGACCGTTCGTGAGGCGCTCGATCTCGCGATTCTCAGTGGTCGTTCGCGTCTACCCGTACTGGGCGACGGCGTCGACGACGTGGTGGGCATCGTCAATCTTCGCCATCTCGCGAAACTCGTGGCGAACGATCAAGGTGCCGAAATACTAAAGGACCACATGGGTGAAGCCCGGTTCGTCCCCGAGACGAAGCGCGTGGCCTCACTGCTCAACGAGATCCGCAACGCGAAGAGTCATCTCTTCATCGTGGTCGACGAGTACGGCGGTACGGCCGGACTCGTGACCTTGGAAGACGTCCTCGAAGAACTGGTCGGTGAGATCACCGACGAGTCGGACCCGACCGTCGATGACGACGGCACTCGTTCGATCGACGGTGGTGTCGAGATTAGCGGTCGTCTCAACATCGACGACGCGAACGACGAGTACGGATTGGCCTTGCCGAAGGATGGCTGGGACACCGTCGGGGGACTGGTGCTCGACTTGAAGGGCGGCGTCCCGACGGTCGGTGACGTGCTCACCACCGAGTTCTACCGTTTGACGGTCGTGAGAATGGACGGGCGTCGCATCGAAGGAGTACTCGTCGAGCCACTTTCGGTGTCGTTGTGACCAAGGCCGGATTCGTCGCCGTTCTCGGCCGACCCAACGTCGGTAAGTCGACGCTCGTCAATCAACTCGTGGGCGCGAAGGTCTCCATCACGGCGGCGTCGCCTAACACCACACGACACGCCATTCGCGGGATCTTGACCGAAGGCGACACCCAGATCATCTTGGTTGACACGCCGGGTCTTCACCGTCCACGGACCACCCTCGGCGGACGCCTCAACGAAACGGCGCGCTCCGCCGCCGACGGCGTCGACGTCATTCTCGCCGTCATCGAGGCCAGCGCCCCCATTGGACCGGGGGATCGACACGTGATCGAGACGATGTTGGGTCACGGGCGTGGACCCAAGGGACCAAGACTCTACGTGGTAGTGAACAAGATGGATAAACCCGGACGCGAAGCCGTGGCCGCGCAGCTGCTCGCGGCCAGTCAAGCCGTTGATGAGATCGCCGCCGAAGCGAAGCTGCAAGGGGCCGCCGAGCGCGTGGAGTATTTGCCCGTCTCGGCCAAGACCGGCGAGGGGGCCGCGGCGTTGTTGGTACTTCTCACGGCCGCGATGCCCGAGTCGCCCTTCCTCTTTCCCGACGAGGAAATCTCGGACGTCCCGGAGGCGATGTGGGTCGCTGAGTTGGTGCGCGAACAACTTGTTCGAAAGACCAAACAGGAACTACCGCACTCGATCCACTGTCGGGTGAGTGAGTTCGAGTGGCCCCACGTGACCGTCGAGATACTCGTCGAGCGTGAAAGTCAAAAGGGCATGGTCATCGGCAAGGGTGGCCAGCTTCTAAAGGACGTCGGAATCGCGGCGAGGCGCCAACTGCCCGAAGGTATGTACCTCGAACTTCGTGTGCGCGTGGAACCAGGCTGGCAGAAGCGCGACGACGTCCTAGACCGCTTCGGGTACTGACTCCTCGAGAGGCGTTATTAGGCATCGACGCTCTTGAGCGTGCTTCAGCGCCAGCGAGATGATGACGACGGCGAGAGCGACGGCCACGAGACCCAACGCGGGCGTGGGAAGCCCGACGTACTTAAGACCGCTCAAGAGCACCGTCGCGGTAATGACGCGGCGCAGGGCAACACCGACACCGTTCGAACGTGACGAGAGGAGCGAACCGACAATCACCATTGGCACCGAACCGATGATGATCGACGTCGTCAAGGCGAAGTTGACGTTGCTAAAGATCAACGTGCCCAATGTGGCCGAAAGCGTGAGGGGAACCGACTGCGCGAGGTCGGTGCCCACCAATTGACTGTTACGGAGGCTCGGGTAGAGAAAGAGCAACAGCACCAAGATGAGCGATCCCGCGCCTACCGAGGTGAGGCCCACCATAAATCCGCCCACCGCGCCGATGGCGATTGTGGCGCCCGGTCGCACCGTGATGCCCTTGTCGTTCGCGGTCGGTGGCAGGAGCGTCCGTCCGAGCATTGCCAACGCGCCGATGATGAGCGCGGTGCCGAGCAAGATCTGGAGGCGATGTTCCGCCACGGCACTCTGTCCCAAGAGGTGCATGACGTAGGTGCCAAGAAACGCGCCGGGTAGCGAGCCGTAACAGAGATACTTGACGAGTCCGGTGTGTACCGTCTTCTTTCGCCAGTGGATGAGGACGCCGGCGGGTTTCATGAAGAGCGCCGCCACGAGGTCCGACGTGATGGCGGCCGTCGGGGTGATGCCAAAGACCAGCACCAACATCGGTGTCATCAGGGCCCCCCCGCCCACGCCCGTGAGTCCGACGAGGAGACCTACGACGGCGCTGCCGAGCACCAAGTAGAGGTCTATATGCATGAGGTCTCCGTAACTGACACTAAAACTAGTGAAATACTAGTTTATTGGACTGAAACGGCGTGCATGCTGAGATTTTCCTAATTTTTACTGGGAAGTCTGGTCAGGGAGCGCAGTGGTCGCGTCTCGAAGCAACGAGATTGGCAGCCAGACGGCCGGATTTCTACGGGGAACTACGAGCCGTACAAGGTTGTTTTCAGAGTCGCGGATGAAGGCCATCCACTGGTTGGTGCCACTCGGACCGACGAATTGAGGTCATCTCCAAGGCCCTAGCGCGGATGTCCGCATCACAGCGAAACCAGGTTCTCGCGGCGCCCCAGCCGCTCAACCGATTGGCCGACGACCGCGACGTTCCCTAGCCGATGTTCAGAGAGACATGTCGTTTGAGACGAGCGTCGCAACGACGCCGACGAGCTACTGACGTAATTCTTTGAGGAACGCGTGAACTTGGGATTTCTCGCGCGTGCGGCGCATCGGGGGCAGTTTTTTAAACATGGCCGAGCGATATCGCGCGGTGGCGAGCCGGGTATCGAGCACCGCGACGACGCCGCGGTCGTCCTTGGTGCGAATCAGGCGACCCACACCCTGGGCAAGCAGCATGGTCGCGCGTGGCAAGTCGACTTCGAAGAAGGGATGATCGGACTTTTCGCGCCGCGCTTCCGCCAGGGGATCGTTGGGCACGCTGAAAGGTAGACGGTCGATGGTGACGAGACTGAGTGAGTGGCCCGGCACGTCGATGCCCTGCCAGAAGCTCGTGACCGCGAAGAGGCTGGCTTCGGCGCTGTTGCGGAACTTTTCAATGAGTCGTGCACGCGAAAGTGTTCCTTGGACTAGTACTTCGGTGTCGAGTCGTGGCTCGACGGCCTCGGCGACACGCTGCATGACCGAGCGGTTGGTGAAGAGCGCGAGCGTGCGGCCATCGGCCGCCGTGATGAGTTCGACGAGTTCTTCGATGATGGCCGCTTCAGCGCCGGGTGCGTTGCGCTCAGGGAAGTTCTCCGGCACGTAGAGGAGAGCGTGATTGGGGTAGTCGAAGGGACTCTCAAAGTGATCGACGACGCAATCATCGAGACCCAGGTTCTTCGGCAACGTGTCGGGAATGGTGGCACTCGTTAATACTGCGGTGACGTTACCCCAGAGGTCGTCACGCAGACGTGGCCCCACGTCGACGAGCGAGATCTCCACGTCGATCTCACGGTCACGACGTGAGAGAAAGAGCAGTTCACCGTCCTTCACTTTGTTCACGCGATCGAGGTCGTTGGCGAGGTGGATGGCCGGTCCGAGTGCGCGGACCTTTCGAAATTCTCCGTCCGACGACGTGGTCTCGTGGCCGCGCAGACCCTCCACGAGCGCACTCACGAGTTCGCTGGCGCGCCCGAGTTCGAGGGCGCACGTTTCGTCCAATCCCTTCAGTTCGTTTCGTTCGTACTGCGCGAGCAGCGCTGACGCCAGTCGGTCAGCGCTCGAGAGCAGTTGGTCGGCCCGCGCCCGGTCGTCTTCGCCAAGCAACGACCTCGCGCCCGTCGCGAGAGCGCGCAGTCGCGCGGCGTTGAGCGACGTGCCGAGCAGTGTTGCGAAGATGTCGAGAATTTCGTGCGCCTCGTCGAAAACGACGAACTCGTGCGCTGGCAGCAGCATTGACCCCGACGCCAGGTGCGAGGCGTAGAGGTGGGCATTGACGATGAGAATTGAGCTCTCGTTCGCGCGATCCTTCGCGAGTTCGGCGAAGCAGTTCGCACCCTGGGGACACTTGGCTCGCCCGAGGCACTCTTGTGGCGTCACCGAGAGACTGCGCCGGGCGCGTGAATCGACCTCGAAGGGCAGTTCGTCGAGGTCACCGGTCACGGTGTCGTTCGACCATCGAAGTATCCGACGCATCTGGTCGGCGACGCCCTTGGGCACGTCGACGTCGTCGTCGAGACTCAACTGCGCGCCCGCGCCCAGGCTCTGGGCCCGGTTGCGACAGAGGTAGTTCTGCTTTCCCTTCAGGACGGCGACGCGCACACCCTTCGCGTGCGCGGCCACTTGGGGTGCGTCTTTCTTCGCGAGCTGGTCTTGGAGGTTCTTGGTGGCAGTCGCGATGACGACACGTTCGCCCGACATAACGGCCGGCACCAGGTAGGCCAGTGACTTACCGACGCCAGTCCCGGCTTCGATCACGTGATGACGACGACGTGAGATCGCGGATGCCACGGCTCGCACCATGTCGCGCTGGCCGTCGCGGGACTCACCACCGCCCGGCAGGTCGTGCGTGATGGCGTCAAGGAGGGCGAGCGCGCGTTCGGCGTCGACTTCAATAACGTCGTCGTCAAGCTGGACGCCTTCGGCGGCGTCGACTTCGACGTCCACGGTCTCGTCGTCGGGGTCGAAACTCTTCACGCGTTGACCTTAGGGGGAGCGGAAGACTTCTTAAGAAGACGAACTAAGTTTCACTTGTGCCTGATCCACGTCCCACACCCTTTCCCACGTCCATAGAGCGCTCTAGTGTGCCCCGCCACGTGGCCGTCGTGATGGACGGTAGTGGCCGCTGGGCTCAGCGCAGGGGACTACCTCGAACGGAGGGCCACGGGGCGGGCGAGGCGTCCCTCGTCGACACGACCTACGGCGCTCTGGCCGCGGGCGTGAAGGCGCTCACGGTCTTCGCCTTCTCCACCGAGAACTGGCGTCGGCCGGTCGATGAAGTGCGCTACCTTATGAACTTCAACCGAGGACTCTTAGAACGCCGCCAGCATGAACTCCACGCGGACGGCGTGCGCATCGTCTTCTCGGGGCGCCGAGACTGGCGCGTGCCCAAGAGCGTGGCGTCGCGCATGGACGAGGCCGTCGAACTGACGAAGAACAACAAGGACCTGACTCTCAACATCGCCTTCAACTACGGCGGACGGGCCGAGATCGTGGACGCGGTGCGTGAACTCGTGAATGACAAGGTGCCGGCCAAGAAGATCGACGAGAAGAAGATTCGCGAACGTCTCTACCACCCGGAACTACCTGATCTCGATCTGGTGGTTCGCACCTCGGGGGAGTATCGAATCTCCAACTTCCTGCTCTGGGAGATGGCGTACTCGGAGTTGATCTTCACCGACGTCCTGTGGCCCGACTTTCGCCGTGAAGACCTCTACATCGCCATCGAGGAGTATCAGCGCCGCGAGCGACGGTTCGGTGGTGTCGATCAGTGAGCGTTCTTCGCGCCACGCTCGTTGTCGTCCTTCTGATCTACGTGTTTCTCTGGGTCTTGGCCTTTAACGGGGCAACGAGTCTCGTGGGACCGTTAGTCGTGCCACTCGTCCTCGGGGTGATCGTGGCGCTCGGCGTCGCTCTGCAGCGCTATATGGGACTCACCCCACGAAAATCGCACTTCAACAAACCCGAGGACGACACCAAGCCGTGAACGAGGTCCAGGACGACGGCGTGGTGCTTCGCACCTACAAGTCTGGTGAAGCAGATCGGGTGGTCGTGCTCTGGACGCGCCACCACGGAAAGCTTCGCGTCCTGGCGAAGGGTGTGCGCAAGACCACGAGTCGCATGGGCGGAACGTTGGAGACGCTCGCGTACGTGACCGTCGATCTCGTGAAGACCCGCGGTGAGTTCTACATCGCGCGCCACGTCCAACACCGCGAGCACCTCGCCACATTGCGTTCGTCGTACTCGCGCATCTCCGCCGGGTACGCCGTCGTCGAAGCGGTCGACGCGATTCCCTCCGACGGAGTCCCCGACGAGGAGATCTTCGATCTGTTGACGCGAGTCCTGCTCACGCTCGACGACGAATCGTTCGATCCGGCCCTGGTGCCGGCTTCGTTCTACCTTCGCCTCCTCGCACTCGACGGGTCCGAACCCGTCGTTGACGTCTGCGTCAACTGTGGTCGACCCGGTCCGCTCGTCTCCTTCGACGCACAGATCGGCGGGACACTCTGTGATGAGTGTCGCCAAGGCGTCGCCCTGTCGAACGACGCGCTGGTGTTGATCCGACGAGTCGTAGGCGGCGACCTCGCCAACGTGCTGCGC
The DNA here is from genome assembly GCA_003141815.1 of Acidimicrobiaceae bacterium. Taxonomy (GTDB): domain Bacteria; phylum Actinomycetota; class Acidimicrobiia; order Acidimicrobiales; family RAAP-2; genus RAAP-2. The sequence goes on from PLNQ01000122.1 coordinate 14,262, forward strand.
GAAGAGAGTCCGCCCGGCGCCGGCGAGGTGATGGCAATCGCCCAAGAGGCGATCGAGGTCCACTTCGGCAAGCGTCTTCGCGCGCCGAGTTCCGTCGCGCCGTTGTCGGCGCCCCCGAAGCGATAGATCATCATGGCGACGCCATCCACGAACTTCGGGGTCTACGTGCACGTACCGTTCTGCGCGCATCGCTGTGACTACTGCGCCTTCGCGACGTACTCGGACCGTGACCATCTCATGGACGACTACGTCGACGCCGTACTGCGAGAGATCGCCATCGCCAAGGAGAAGGGGCTGCCTACGGCGACATCAGTGTTCTTCGGCGGGGGTACGCCGTCACGCCTCCGGGCCGAGTCGCTACTTCGAATCCTCGACGCCATCGATCGAACCAGTGACGCCGAAGTGACCGTCGAGTGCAATCCCGAAGACGCCAGTCTCGAGCGACTGACGACCTACCTGTCTGGTGGGGTCACGCGTATGAGCTTTGGCGTGCAGTCGACGCAACCGGCCGTACTCGCTGACCTGGGTCGTCGTCACGGCACCATGGCGCACCGTGAAGTCTCTGAAGCAGTCACCGAGGTGGGCTTTACGACGTGGAACATGGACCTCATCGTGGGCTCGCGTGCCGAGGGTCTCGACGACGTGCGCCACACCTTGAACGACCTGCTCACGCTTGACAATCCGCCGCCTCATATCAGCTGTTACGCACTCACGCCCGAGCCCGCGACCCCACTCGGGCGAGACCCCGCGCGTCACCCCGACGAGGACGCCACGGCCGACGCTTACGACCTCGTCGGTGAGGTGCTCGAACAACACGGCTACCTCTGGGAGGAGATCTCGAACTGGGCGAAGCCCGGTCACGAGTGTCGCCACAATCACGTCTACTGGGACCACGAGGACTACGTGGGCTTCGGTTCGGCGGCGCACTCGCACCAACACGGCCGACGTTTCTGGAACGTGCGCACGCCCGATCGCTACGTCGAACTTCTTCGAAAGGGTGAGTCGCCACTCGGCGGTGAAGAGTTCTTGGATGAGACCACGCAACTCTTCGAAGCGGAGTCGCTCGCACTTCGGACCGCGCGCGGTGTGCCCCTCGAGGCGTTCGACTCACTCGACGAGATTTCACACCTCGTTCGCGTGCGAGAAGGCCAAGTGACGTTGTCGCCGAAGGCGCGTCTCGTCGCCAATCAGGTCATCGTCCGCTTAAGAAGCAGTAACTAGTCCAGTAACCTTGCGTGATGGACGCAACGCCCGAACTCGACCCCGACCTGCTCGATAAGGTCGTCAATCTCGCCAAGCGGCGCGGATTCGTCTTCCAATCGGCCGAAATCTACGGGGGATTTCGCTCCACCTACGACTACGGCCCCCTGGGCGTCAACATGTTGCGCAACGTCAAGAACGCTTGGTGGCGTTCGATGGTCCAGACCCGCCACGACATCGTCGGCCTCGACGCCGCGATCATGGGACCATCGGCAGTGTGGGCGGCCTCTGGTCACCTGGAGACCTTCACGGACCCCCTCGTCGACTGTCTCGTGTGCAAGGAACGCTGGCGCGAAGACAAGATCGACGGAGTCTGTCCCAACTGCGGTTCGACGAATTTCACCAGCCCTCGGGCCTTCAACTTGATGTTCAAGACCCAGGCCGGGCCCGTGGAGGGCGAGGGTTCGACGGCGTACCTTCGCCCAGAGACCGCCCAGGGCATCTTCACTAACTTCGCCAACGTTCTTTCGACGACGAGGAAGAAGCCACCCTTTGGCATCGCCCAAATCGGCAAGTCCTTCCGCAACGAAATCACACCTCAGAACTTCGTCTTTCGAACCCGTGAGTTCGAACAGATGGAAATGGAGTATTTCGTGCGACCGGACAGTGCCGACGAGTGGTACCGCTACTGGATCGACGCACGTTTCAACTGGTACCTCGACCTCGGAATACCCGAAGCGCTGCTGCGTAAACACGAGCACGCCAAAGAAGATCTCTCGCACTACTCGAAGGGCACCACCGACGTCGAGTTCCTCTACCCCTGGGGCTGGGACGAACTCGAGGGCGTGGCCAATCGTGGCGACTACGACTTGAGCCAACACTCGAAGTTCTCGGGCGTCGCGCTCGACTACTTCGACCAGGCAGCGAACGAGCGCTACACGCCCTACGTCATTGAACCCGCGGCCGGCGCGACGCGCGCGTTGTTAGCCTTTCTGCTCGCGGCGTATCACGAGGACGAGGTCGAGGGCGAGACGCGAACGGTCCTACGACTCGACTGGCGTCTCGCGCCGTACCAGGTCGCGGTGCTGCCTCTGTCGAAGAAGCCCGAGCTCGAAGGCGTCTCTACGGAGGTGCTCAACTCCCTGCAGCCACACTTCATGTGCGACTACGACGTCACCCAGTCGATCGGTAAGCGTTACCGACGCCAGGACGAAGTCGGCACGCCGTACTGCGTGACAATTGACTTTGAGACACTGAACGATCGCGCGGTGACCGTGCGCGATCGCGACACGACCACGCAGGTTCGCGTGCCGATCGCCGATCTGACGCACCACTTCTGGAATCTCTCGACGAGCTGAGGATGGAGGACGACGGACGGGGACGTAAGTTCGGCACCGTTGCCGAGCAGTACGACCGGTTTCGTCCAGATCCGCCCGAAGAAGCGTCGTCACTGGTGGGCGACTTAAAGGGTCTCAACGTCCTTGAGGTCGGCGCTGGTACGGGCAAACTCACTCGCTTTCTTCTTCGTCACGGTTCGAACGTCAGCGTCATCGAACCCGACGAGGACATGCGGCAGGTCTTGGTGCGCAGGAGCCCCGAAGCGCACGTGCTGGATGGTCACGCGGAGTCTGTGCCAGTGGCGGACGGTTCGTTTGACGCGGTGTTCTCTTCGTCGGCCTGGCACTGGTTCACCCAGCCCGACGCGACGAACGAGTTGGCCCGCGTCCTTCGTGACGCGGGCACGATCTACGTGTGGTGGAACGGTTTTAGTAGTGAAAATCCTTGGATGGCTGATTTCGCCACACTGCGTGAAGGTCCCAACGACCTCCGCGTGCGAGTGCGAGGTCGACACGTCGAGTTCGATCCCGACGGTCCCTTCGTTGACGCACGTGACTTCGACCTTGATTGGACGTGGCCGCGCACGATCGACCAAGTGGTGGGCAATTTCGAAACGTACTCCGGCGTCATCATCCAAAGTGATGAAGAACGCCGGGAGTTGGAGCTGCTGGTTCGCGAACGTCTTGCGCAACGTTTCGTCGTCGAACTCGCGATGACGTTGCGCGGCGCTAGTGCTCGACGACGACACCGCTGATCGCGGTAATTTTCTCCTTCGGCGTTCGCCACAGCAGGGCCGGAATCAACAGCGCGACGCCAAGTGCCCCGCCGAGCCAACAGTCCCCGTACCAACCGAAGTGGGCGTAGAGCTGACCGGCGAGGTACGAGCCAAGCGACGCGCCCGCGAAGGCGCTGACCATGTACGCGCTGTTCAGGCGCGACCGACCGTTGGGCAAGAGGCCATAGATGAGTGACTGGTTGGTGATCTGCATGCCCTGCATGCCGGTGTCCAACACCACGATGCCGAGCGCCAGCAGGATCACGGTGTTGCGACCGAGTGCGAGGATGACGAAGGCGAGCAGCATCAACATCGCACAGGCGATGGTGCTGGCGTGGGTGCGTTGTCGGTCGGCTTGACGCCCGGCGGCGTTGGCCGCTAACACACCTGCGACACCGAAGAGCCCGAAGAGCCCGATCACCGCGTTGGAGTAGTGAAAGGGTGCACCGGCGAGGAGGAACGAAAGCGTGGTCCACAGTGCGTTGTTGGACGCAAAGATCACGGCGCCTAAGTACGCTCGACGGCGAAGTTGGCGTTGGGTGACGAAGAGCGAGAACACCCCGACGACGAGCTTTCGATACGGCACATGATCGCGGGTAGCCTCTTTTGGCAGCACCCGGTGCAAAATCACGGCCATCACTGCAAGCAGTGCCGCGGCGCTCCAGTACACGGTGCGCCAACCCGCCAGCTGAGCGACGAGACCCGACGCTGTTCGCGACAACAAGACACCCAACAGAAGACCCGTCATGACGCGCGCGATAACGCGACCACGTTGCGCTGGTTCGGCGAGGTCGGCCGCCAGTGGAATGAGCACCTGGCCACCCACTGACGACAGCCCGATGACGAGCGTGACGACCGCGAGGAGCGTGAACGACGTCATGCCCGCCGCCACCGCCATCGTGACCGCGGCAAGCACGAAGATGCCGACCACGAGGCGACGTCGCGGCCATACGTCCCCCAAGGGAACCACGAAAGCGAGACCGACTGCGTACCCGACCTGAGTGAACGTCATCAAGAGTGACGTGCGAGCAGTCCCGACGTGGAAGTTCTTGGAGATCTGGTGCAATAACGGTTGCTGGTAGTAGAGGTTGGCGACGATGATGCCGATCGCGATTGCCATCAACGTGATGAGGCCATTGGAAAGTGGTTTTTTGGTTTCGACGCTCATTGCAACACCTTTAAAGACGTTGTTTCACGCTAGTGGTCGACAACAGAAGGGAAGCCGCTACGACGTTGTTCTGGGTGGGATGGAATAGGTCACTTGGGCCTTCGCTACGAGGTCACTTGAGCCTCTTGAAAAGAGTTCAACGTCAACGACTGCGAGGCGACGACCGAGTTTGATGAGACGGGCTCGGGCCATGAGGTCCGTGATTTCGGGTTTACGAAGAAAGTCAATGTGCAGACTCGTCGTGACGGCGTGCAAGACGGGACCGATGTTCGCGAGAATGATGAGCCACGCGGAGTTGTCGGCGAGCGCCATCATGGTGGGTCCTGACAACGTGCCCCCGGGCCGGGAGTTACGACTACTCACCGACTGGGCGATGACCAAGGTGTCGCCTTGGAGTGACTCGATGTGGGGGACGTCGAAGTCGGGAAAAGCCTCATCGACGATCTTTTGCAACTCTTCGATGCTCAGCACCGTCATAGAGCTACGCGACCTTGCGGTAGCGATTCACGGCGAGCGGCGCGAGCACGAGGATGGCACCGACTGCCCAGGCAAGGGAGATCCACGTGGACTGCCCGTGCGGCGTGCCGTCCATTAGTCCGCGTACGGCTATCGCGGTCTGACTGATGGGCTGATCGTGGGCGAAGGGTTGCAGCCAACCTGGCAATTTGGCCAGCGGCACGAAGATCGCCGAAGCGAACGTGAGAGGAAAGATGATGGGAAAAGTTATCGCCTGCGCCGCCTCGGAGTTAGGGGCGGCGAGTCCGATGAAGGCGAAGCCCCACGAGAGGCAGTAGGCGAAGATAAGCATCACTAAACACGCTTGGAGATACGACACGACCGTTCCGCCGGGACGGAATCCCACTAAGAAGCCAACGCCCGTGATGATGACCAGCACGATGACGTTGCGGAACAAGTCGGAGATGGTTCTACCGGCGAGCACCGCCAAGCGGGCCATCGGCAGCGCTCGGAAGCGCTCGATAAGACCTTTTTGTAAGTCCTCGGCCAGACCAATGGCGGTGCCGACCGATCCGAAGATGGTGGTCTGCACCAAGATGCCCGGGATGAGGTAGTTCACGTACGAGAAACCAGGGATAGCAATCACGCCGCCGAAGACGTAGCGAAAGAGAATGACGAACATGATGGGTTGAATGATCATGAAGACGATGGCGACAGGAATTCGCAGGAGCGACATGAGATTACGGCGAGCGATGGTGAGAACGTCACTCATCGCCCATCGAAGTGAGGAGTGCGTCGACATGGAAGCAGGAAGGGTGCTCACGCGCGGGCCTTTCTCTTTTGTCGGCGTCCACTAGGCATCGCGTCCTCGGCGTTTGGATCCTCCGCCTTGTGACCCGTCAAGTTGAGGAAGACGTCGTCGAGACTTGGCTCTCGTAGCGCCANNTCGATGATCGTGCCTTCGACGTTGGCGGGCTGGTCAGAGAGATCAGCGATAAGCGGTTGGACTCGTGAGGCGTCGCCAGTGGAAGCGAAACTCAGAGCGAGCACCGTGGTACCCATCTGCGCTTTGAGTTGCGCTGACGTGCCTTCGGCGATTATTTTCCCGTGATCGAGTACGACGAGTTGCTTGGCCAGTCGGTCGGCCTCGTCGAGGTACTGGGTCGTGAGCAGCACCGTCGTTCCACTTTCGACGAGACGCTCGATGATTCCCCAGAGATCTTGTCGACTCTGTGGATCGAGCCCCGTCGTCGGTTCATCGAGAAAGAGGATGGGCGGATTGGCAACCAGAGCGGCCGCCAGGTCGAGGCGGCGACGCATGCCGCCGGAATACGTCTTGGTGATGCGATTGGCGGCGTCCGCGAGACCGAAATCGTCGAGTAACTGGCGGGACTTCGCTACGACGTACGCCTTGTTGAGGTGATTGAGGAGCCCGATCATGCGGAGGTTCTCAAAGCCCGTCAGATTTTCGTCAACGGTGGCGTTCTGCCCGGCGAGGCCGATGTGGCGACGGACCTGGTTTGGTTGTTTTACGACGTCGAAGCCCGCGACCGTGGCGCTGCCGCTCGTGGGAGAGAGGATCGTGGCGAGAATTCTCACCATGGTGGTTTTTCCCGAACCGTTGGGACCGAGAAGTCCAAAGACTTGGCCGGTCGGAACCTGTAGGCTCACGCCGTCGAGGGCCCGGACGTCTCCGCCGCTGAATGTTCGAACAATGTTGAAGGCCTCAACGGCGTAGTCGGACATAGGCAGCAGTTTAGAGAGACGCCAAGGGGCCCTAGCGCGTCATTCACAGAGAACCGGTACCTTCTTTCTATGGCCATTTCAGAGAGCGAGATCGCGCAAGTCCGTTCAGCGACTGACATCGTGGCTCTCATCGGTGAAACGGTCGCCCTCAAGCGATCGGGACAACGTTGGACCGGTCTCTGCCCTTTTCACGGCGAGAAGACGCCTTCATTCTCGGTGAACGCCGAAGAAGGTCGCTACTACTGCTTCGGTTGTCGAGTTTCGGGCGACCAGATCACCTGGGTTCGTGAGATTCAGCACCTCGACTTCATCGAAGCTCTTCGATTGCTCGCGGATCGGGCGGGCATCGAACTTCACGAAGACGTGAACGCCGGGCCAGCTCGCAAAGAGCGTCAAGAGGCCCTGGCCGCGATGGAGATGGCCGTCGAGTGGTACCACGAGCGACTGCTCGAATCATCCGACGCCCGTGGCGCGCGCGAGTACCTGCGCTCTCGTGGCATCAACGGCGAGATCGCGCGTCAGTTCAAACTCGGCTGGGCACCGGACGAGTGGGACGCCCTCACGAATGCCCTGAAGTTGAACGAAAAGGCACTCCTCGCAACCGGACTCGGCTTCGTGAACAAGCGCGATCGGCGTCAAGACGCGCTACGCGCTCGAGTGATCTTTCCGATCTTCGATCCGGCTGGTAAAGCCATCGCCGTTGGCGGGAGAGTCCTTCCGGCATCCAGCGACAACCCTGGACGAACCGATGGTTACGTGGAAGCGAAGTACAAGAACAGTCCCGAGACACCGATCTACTCGAAGCGAAAGACGCTCTACGCCCTCAACTTCGCCAAAGATGACATCATCAAATCAGGCGAGATCATCGTCTGCGAGGGATACACCGACGTGATCGCCTTCTTCACGGCGGGACTTCCGAGAGCCGTCGCGACGTGCGGCACGGCGCTCGGGGAGGACCACTTTCGCACCATGCGCAACTTCGCCAAGCGCATCGTGCTCGCCTACGACGCCGACGTCGCGGGCCAGAGTGCCGCTGCGTCGGTGTACCAGTGGGAGCGTCAACACGAAGTAGACGTCTTCGTGGCCCGACTTCCCAAGGGGTCAGATCCAGCGGAACTTGCGCAACGAGACCCCGACGCGCTCCGCAAGGCGACCATCGATGCCGTGCCGTTCTTGAAATTTCGACTCGATCGTGTGTTGGAGGGCGCCAACATGGCCACGGCCGAAGGAAAGGCCCGAGGGGCGGAGTTGGCGATGGAGGTGCTCGCCGAACACCCCAACGAACTGGTTCGCGATCAGTACATCCAGGAGTTGGTTGGTCGTTTTGGTCTGGACCAGGCCCTGTTGCGCGCCAGGGTGCTTCATTTGGCGAAGAACCCGCGTGAGAAGGGCGTGCGTGAAATCGTGAACGAACCCCCGCCGGCTCGTCCCCAGCCGCGATCTTCGCTGCCGCGCCCCGGTCTCGAAGCGTTGCGGCTCTACGTGCACGGCCCTGACGTCATGAAGGAGCGCCTCATCGCCCCCTACTTCGTCAACGAGGTGCAGCGCGAGATCTTCGAAGCACTTAGTACGAAGCATTCGCTCTCTGAGTTGATCGACGCGCTTCAACTCCGGGGACAGGATGACGCGGCGCAGGTGCTCAGCGAACTTGCCGTCGAGGAACTCGAGCGTCATTACAGTCAGAGTGACGTCTCGGCGGTCGTGGCGCAACTGATGAGAAGTGCGGTCAAGGCGGAGCTCTTGAGTCTCGACCGCGACATGCGCGAAGGTCGCGTCACACCCGAGATCGCCCAGGCGACGAGTCGTGATGTTCAAGAACGCGTCGCGATGCTTGAGACAGCGGACGGCGACGTCGCCGAGCAAGACCTGCGTCAGTGGCTACTTGAACGCGCGTCGTTGACCTCATCGTGACGAACGGCGCGCGTGGCTTCATCGGGGGATTGGCCATGCTCGCGCCACTCGGCGTCGATGAAGAACGATCGCTCTACCCAATAATTCAAGAAGGACGCCGCGCGAACGATGAGTTAGCCAAAGTTGAAGTGAAGGACCCCACCCGTCGACAGCAGCTCCTTCGGGCTCGTCAAGAGGGTCAAGAGGCCGAGTCGATGTTGCTTCGAGCAACGTTTGGTCTGGTGCGCGCGCGCATTGTCGAACGTGGCTATCACTTCTACAACGAAGACCTCGAAGCGGCGGGCGTTGAGGGTCTCGTGAACGCTTTGCAGCGATTCGACCCGGAGATGGGGACGCGATTCTCTACGTACGCGAACTACTGGATCACGAAACTCGTGAACCAGACCGTTCAACAGCAGTCCGGACTCAGCGACGCCGAGATGCGTCTGATTTTGAAGTTTCAACGGCTGGAGCGTTCGAATCTTGAACGTCGGCCAACGAAACGCGACGTCTCGTACGAGCTGGGAATCTCGCAAGCGAAGGCTCAAGAGATCATGCAACTCAGCCGTGAACTCCAATCACGGCGCTTCGCTTCCGTCGAACTCGAAGACGTGGCCGATCCGCGTTTGTCGAGTGACCTCAGCGACGCGCCGGCGTGGGTCATTGACGAACTTCGCCGTCTCACGGGTGAGGATTTCAATGCCTTCTGGCAGTACACGTTCAAGACGATGTCGATGGAAGAGATCGCGAAAGCGCACGGAATTTCTCGTCAAGGGATGGCCAAACGCATCGAGCGATGTCGGCGCGCGGTCAGAGAAAGCCCCGAGGCGGAGCGACTCGAGCGATGGTTCGACCAACAGTGACGTGCTCGACGGGTGCTAACGTAAATAGGCTTTCCGATTCATTCCCAGATAGCTCAATTGGCAGAGCAAGCGACTGTTAATCGCTAGGTTGCAGGTTCGAGTCCTGCTCTGGGAGCCCTCCTAAATGTTTCGCTCTACGGTCGACGCATGAACGAAGACGCGTCGATATCGAGGTCGTCGAGCACGACGCGCGCGGTATTGCGACCAGGCCGTCCCGACACCGAACCACCGGGATGCGACGTCGATCCCGTCAGGTAGAGGCCAGGAATATCGGTGCGGTACTCGGTCCACCCCGGAACCACCGACCCGTCCTCGTTGACGAATTCGCCGCCGTGACACGATCCGCCAATGTTGGCGATGTTGCGTTCGGCGAACGTCGTGGGCGACTCGACGCGCATCATGAGGATGTTCTCGTCATCAAGACCGTTCACGAATTGTCGCGCGAAGTTGATTAGATGCTGCGCGTAAGACGCGCCGTCCTCTTCGGTCCAGGCCTTACCGTCCACGAGCATGGGCGCGATGGTGAGAAACTTGAACGTCACGCCGGGCGCGCGCTGTGGATCGACGACGGTCGAGTCGACCAATAAGAGCCAAGGGCTGCCGAGGTCGACGCGGCCCTCGAGCGAAGCCTTCACTTGATGCTGCAAACCCTCGGGGGTTCCGAGCCCACCGGCGACCGACGTGATTGGTCCGTTCGCACTGGGGTACGTGACGTGATCACGAAGCGCGAAGTGCACCGCGAAGACCGACAGACCGGGGCGCCACCGCGCCGCGGCGCGTTCGATCATCTCGGAAGGTTCGTCGAGCGCCTCGGGTAACACGTGGAGGTGGCTACTTGTGACAACAGCCCGCTTGGCTCGAAACGTACGTCCGTCACTCGTTTCTACACCCACGCAGTGACCGCCGTCGATGATGAATCGTTGAACCAATGAATCGGTGACGACCGTGCCCGCGTGGTCTTCGATGTGGGCGCGAAGTGCGCCGGGAAGTGAGGCAGAGCCACCAACCGGGGTGCTCCAACCGAACTTCAACCGACCGGCCACGATCGCCGCGACCAGCGCGCCGGTGCCGGGTCGCTCGGGCGGCTGAATGGTGGCGAAACTCATCCAAGCCACGGCCCGACGAATCATCGGGTGTTCGAAGACAGCGTGCACGACGTCCCAGGCGCTCTGCGCGCGCAATGCTTCGTAGCGCGTCGCCCATTCGTCGCCGGGAAGATCCAACCCCGCTTGAAAGTAGGCGTGGGCTACCTTGAGTCCGGCCTCCCACTCGCTCATCATGTCACGAAGCGCCGCGGCGTCGTGGGCGGAGAACCGCTCGAACTCACGGGCCGTCGCTTCGACGTCGGGGTGAATGACGAGCGCGTCATCGTCCTCGATGGGAAACACGACGGCGGGGTCGGTCACGAGGTACTCCAGACCGTAGGTCTTCTTCAATCCGAGTTCGTCGTTCAAGAGCAGGGGATTCGACTGAATGACGACGTGCGCGGACGAACACGAGTCGTGGTGCCAACCGGGCAACGTCAACTCTTCGGTGACGGTATTGCCTCCGATTATCTCGCGACCTTCGAGCACAGTGACGCGTAAGCCGGCCTCGGCGAGGTAGGCCGCACAGACCAACGCGTTGTGACCAGCTCCGACGATGACGACGTCAACGTCGTCCGATGAATCGCTTGACACGCTTCTCCTACTTTCAATTAGGCAAAAATGTCAGAGTACCGGCTTTGGGCGCCCTGCTACCTTGGAGGCGTCAAAGGCACTTCACGCCTCGGCGTTTTGCAGGGCCGTAGCTCAGTGGTTAGAGCAGGGGACTCATAATCCCTCGGTCGTGGGTTCGATCCCCACCGGCCCTACCA
>PLNQ01000172.1 GCA_003141815.1 Acidimicrobiaceae bacterium
CTCGCGAGAGAGTTGGCCTGGGCCCAGGGTGCGGTCAACCCCAACCCGGCCTTCTACGCCAACGCCGACAATCCTGGACCAGCGTTCACGTCGAATTGGCCCACCAATCAACAGACCCCCAAAGTGTGCTCGGGCGCGGACTCGGTCGCCTGTTCCTACGACTACGGCTGGAACGCGGCGCGCCTCGCGTTCGCGAACGCCGTCAACGCCGAGAAGTCCAACGGGTCCTCGTCGCCCGCGGGCGCGGCCGTCGCGGCACCGTGGTGGCTCGACGTCGAGACGGGTAACAAGTGGCAGTCCATCGAACTCGGTCGAAGCTCGGCAACGGGAGCGTACGACGAAGCGGCGATTGAAGGCATGATCGCGTCCTTCACGAACATCGGCGTGGCGAAACTCGGCATCTACTCCACGTCGCAACAGTGGAACGTCATCACGGTCTCTACCCCGCCTTCACTCCCCCAAGTGCCGGTGTGGATCCCCGGATTCGGCTCGGTCCCGGCGGCGCAGGTGGGCTGTAGTTCGGCGTCGTTCACCGGTGGACGCGTGGCCCTGATTCAGTTCGGGTTGAATGGGTACGACGGCGACTACGTCTGTGGCCTATTGAGCGTGCCAGTGTCGACAGCGGTCTCGGTGGCCGGTTCGTCCACCTTCACCAGCCAACTCGTCTCCACGAATAACGACGGCGCGGTCTCCTACGTTCAGACGAGCGGCACCCCTCAGTTGGTCGTCAGCGCCACCGGCCTCGTCACGACGAGCGGCGCGCTGCCCTTGGGCACGTACGTGGCGACGGGCACGAGCGTTGACGCCGAGGGCAACGCCGGATCCTTCTCACTGACGCTCGCGGTCGGAAAGTTGCTCCAAGGCGTGCCCACGACCGGTTCGGTGAAGTCGAGCGCGTCGGCGGCCTTCAACAGCCAACTGAACGTGACGGGCAGCAGCGGCGCGGTCACCTACGTGCAGACGAGCGGTACCCCACAGTTACTCGTAAGCGCGAGCGGCGTGGTCACAACGAGCGGCGTGAGGCCCGCGGGCTCCTACGTCACGAAGGGCACCACGAGTGACGCGAGCGGTGACGTGGGCAAGTTCACCTTCACCTTGACCGTGGGCACGCTCGTCCAGAGAGCACCCACGAGCGCTTCGGTGACGACGATTGGTTCATCGACGTACAGCGTCCAACTCGACGTCGGCGCGAATTTCGGTGCGGTGACCTACGTCCAGAACCGGGGCAGTCCCAACCTTCTCGTGAGTTCGAGCGGCCTCGTCACTTCGAGCGGGACACTCTCCAGCGGTTCCTACATCGCCGCCGGTACGGTAAGCGACCCCTCGGGAGACGTCGGGACTTTCTCTTTCAAATTGAACGTCACGACACCACAGATAGCGCCCACGGCCACGTCGATCGTGGGACACGTCGTCGCTGGGCGAACCGTGACGCTCACGATCCACGGCACCGGGTTCTACGGACGCCCCAGCATTACGAGTCACGCAGGCACGACGGCCGTCGTGACCCGCGACACCGGTCAGTTGTTGATCGTTAGGGTCACGTCGCGTGCTCGTTCGCGTAACGGCGTGTTCACCTTCACGATCACGCTGGCCGACGGTCTCGCCTGCAACATTCGCTACAACCAGCGTTAAACCTCACGCTGTCGCGACCGCATCGAGAGAGAAGTCTTTCGTCGGAAGCTTCGTGCGCAAGAATGAAAGGATTCGTGCGCCAGCGATTGACGTACGTCAACGTGAGGAGCCTCCGTGCAACGACACTTGGTGCGCGTCTACGAAAGTTCATCGACGCCCCCGCGCAGTGAGCTACTTGCCTGGAAGTTGGCGGCCGTCGCCGCCGACGACGCGCCCATCGACGCCGACGTCACCGAGATGATCGTGAATCGAGTCATCGATAACGCGGGCGTCGCGGTTGCGGGCCTCTTGCGCAGGCCCGTCGCCAACGCGCGCGCCCAGGCACTCGCGCATCCCCACGAGGGCGGCGCCACGATCTTCGGGGTAGCCAGCACCTCCCTAGTGTCGTGCGAATGGGCGGCTTGGGCGAACGGCACGGCCGTACGAGAACTGGACTTTCACGACTCCTTTCTCGCTGCTGACATGAACCATCCCGGCGACATGATCCCCCCCGATCATCGCCGTGGGCCAACAGGTGGGCTCGAGCGGAGCCGACCTGCTTCGCGGTATCGCCGCCGCGTACGAGATCTCGGGCGACCTCACCAAGGGCATCGCGTTACACCCGCACCGCATCGACCACCTCACGCACATCGCGGCCGGCATGGTGGCGGGCATTGGCGCGATGTTGCGCCTCGACATCGAGACCATCTACCAGGCGCTCAATCACGTGGTGCACGTCACGCTGACCACGCGTCAGTCACGCAAGGGCGAGATTTCCACCTGGAAGGCGAACGCCCCGGCGCACGCCGGCAAGTTGGCAGTCGAAGCGATCGATCGTGCCCTGCGCGGCGAGACGTCACCAGCGCCGATCTACGAGGGCGACGACAGCATCATCGCGTGGGTCCTCGACGGGCCCGAAGCCGAGTACACGGTGTTCCTTCCGACCCCCGGAGAATCCAAGCGCGCCATCATGGAGTCCTACACCAAGGCCTACTCCGCCGAGGTCCAAGCGCAGGCGTGGATCGACGTGGCCTTTCGTCTACGCGCGCAACTAGGCGATCTCTCTGACATCGACGACGTCGTCATCCACACGAGCCACCACACGCACCGCATTGTCGGCAGCGGGTCGGGCGATCCACAGAAGTTCAACCCGAGCGCTAGTCGCGAGACGTTGGACCACAGTCTCATGTACATCTTTGCCGTGGCGCTCGAGGACGAGACCTGGCATCACGTGGACAGCTACCGCCCCGAGCGCGCCGCGCGATCCCAAACGGTCGAACTGTGGCAGAAGATCCGCACCGTCGAGGACGCCGAATGGGACGAGAAGTACCACCACGAGGATCCCCAGAAGAGATCCTTTGGCGGACGCGTCGTCGTGACCCTGCGCGACGGCAGCACCGTCGAAGACGAGATTGACGTCCCCGACGCTCATCCGCGCGGCGCCACGCCCTTTCGTCGCGACGACTACCTGCGTAAGTTCCACGAACTCGCCGGGTTGTACGCCACCGCCGACGAGCAGGATCGCTTCCTCGAGGTGGCGCTCTCTCTGCCCGGCCTGGCACCGGGTCGCTTGAGCGAACTGAACGTCGAGATTCCTACGGAACTGCTCGAGGTCGCCAATCTCAAGGCCGGTCTGTTCGAACGACACGGTCGCTGAGCGCGATACCTCGCGACGTCGGTACTTCACTGACGTTCGACGTCGCGCCGGATGCGAAGATAGAGACGTGAAGCAACGAGCCATTCCCGCCGTCTTCATGCGTGGCGGCACGAGTAAAGCGATCATGTTCCACGAACGCGATCTGCCCGCGAATCGCGAGGACTGGACACCGCTGCTGGTCGCCGCCATGGGCTCGCCCGATCCTCACGGACGCCAGTTGAACGGGATGGGTGGCGGCGTGTCGTCACTCTCCAAGGCGTGCGTCTTGGCGCCGTCGACGCGCGCGGACGCGGACGTCGACTACACCTTCGCCCAGGTGATGATCAAAGAGGCACGCGTGGACTATCGCAGTAACTGCGGCAACATGAGTTCGGCCGTAGGTCCCTTCGCGGTCGACGAAGGGCTGGTGAAGGTTGAGGGCGACGTCGCCACCGTTCGCGTCTTCAACACGAACACCAACAAGATCATCCACAGCACCTTCGCCGTCGAAGAGGGCGTGGCCCGTTACGACGGCGACTTGGTCATCCCCGGCGTGAGTGGATCGGGCTCGCCCATTCGACTGGACTTCATGATGCCGGGTGGTGCGACGACCGGCGCTCTCCTGCCGAGCGGTCACGTAATCGATCGTCTAGATATCCCCGGACACGGCACCATCGATGTCTCGCTGGTGGACGCGGCGAACGCCGCCGTCTTCGTTCGGGCACACGACGTTGGTCTAACTGGTGTCGAGTTACCCGACGAGCTCGAAGCGCGCCCCGACGTGCTGGCCCTACTTGAAACGATTCGCCGCGCCGCCTCGGTACGCATGGGTATCGCGCCCAACGTCGAAAGTGCTGCGAGTATCACAAGCGTGCCCTTCGTCTGCGTCGTGAGCCCTCGCGCCGATAGCTCGAGCGTGTCGGGAGAGACGATCGACGGCGGTGAGGTCGATCTGGTCGCGCGCGCCATCTCGCACGGCCAGCCCCACCGAGCTCTACCTTTGACCGTCTCGCTGTGCACCGCCGTGGCGGCGCGCGTCAGTGGCTCGGTCGTGGCGCAACTACTCCCGTCGTCAAGCAGTGACGGGGTGCTCCGACTCGGGATGCCGTCGGGCGTGTTGAGTGCGGACGCGGACGTGGCTTACGAGAACGACGAGTGGGTCGCGCACGCGGGGACCTTCTTCCGAACGGCCCGACGTCTGTTCGATGGGCGCGTCTGGGTGCCCGGAGCGTCCACGATCGAATAGCGGACCCGCTATAAGTTGAGCCTCTGGGTGACTTCTCGGACGGTTAAAGCCGCCCGCTTCTTTTCAAGCCGCCGACGCGACCAGAAGGGCCAGTCCAGCCCCGAGGATATTACGAGCGGCGTTGACGTCGGCGTGGGCCTCGTGCCCGCATCTCTGACATCGAAACGCCGCTTGACTGACACGGTTACCAGCCTCGCCGTGTCCACATTCGTGACAAGTCTGACTGGTGTACCGGGGGTTCACGCTCAATAC
>PLNQ01000026.1 GCA_003141815.1 Acidimicrobiaceae bacterium
TGGGCAAACGCGACAGTGAGTTGAAGGCGGTGGGCGCCGGGTCGACGCGCAAGGTCCTTGCAGAGTACACGAGCAACTTCCTCGACTCGGCCCTGACGCTCTGCGCGACCGTCGTCGTGACGGGCTACTGCCTCTNNCAACGGCGCCGCCCCCGAGGATCTGGTCATCCAGGACCGCACGGTACAGGTACTCATCGTCGTATGGGCGACGCTCATGGTCTTTGGTGTCTACCGATGAGTCTGACGTCTCTATCGGGCTGGGGACGCACCAACGCGTCGGTGGTCACCCTTCGAACGCCCGGTAACGAAGAGGACATTCTCGCGGAGTTCGCGTCCGGCGAGCGTCTGATCGCGCGAGGACTCGGTCGTAGTTACGGTGACGCGGCCCAACTGAGTGGTGGCGTCGTGCTCGACAACCGAGCTCTCGACACGATCTCACCCATAAGCGACGACGGCGTCGTCACGCTCGGCGCCGGCGTCTCCTTCGACGATCTGCTCGCCGTCTCGATCCCCCAGGGCTGGTTCGTTCCCGTCACGCCCGGCACGCGCCAGGTCACCATGGGCGGCGCCCTCGCGGCGGACGTGCACGGCAAAAATCACCACGTCGACGGTTCGCTCGCTAATCACGTGCTCTCGATGCGACTGGTCACGCCCGTCGGCGCCTTCACACTGTCGCCGAGTGAGGATCCCGAGCTCTTCTGGGCCACGATGGGCGCCATGGGGCTCACCGGCGTCGTCACGTCGGTGACGCTTCAGATGCTCGCGATCGAAACAAACGAGATGCTCGTCGACACCGATCGCTTCGGCGACCTCGACAGCGTCATGAGCGCTATGTCGACGAGCGACGCCGACTATCGCTACTCGGTGGCGTGGGTCGACTGCATGACGCGCGGCGCCCACATGGGACGCGCCATCCTCACGCAAGGCAGCCACGCCACGCCGTCGGACGTGAAGAAGGCCGCGCTGAAGGGTCCGCGAAAGCCGAGGTTGTCTATCCCCTTCCAGGCGCCGAGCGGTCTTCTCAATCGGTATTCAGTGCGCGCCTTCAACGAACTCTGGTTTCGTTCCGCGCCCCGCCGCGAGCTCGACGAGGCCCAGTCGCTCTCGTCCTTCTTCTACCCCCTCGACGGCGTCGCGAACTGGAACCTCCTCTACGGTCGACGGGGCTTCGTGCAGTACCAGTTCTGCGTACCCGACGCCATGGGTGACACCGTCGTCGACGTGATCAAACGACTCTCGGAGTCACGCGTCGCCAGTTTTCTCGCGGTTCTAAAGCGATTCGGTCCGGGCAACCCTTCACCGCTCTCGTTCCCCCTCTCGGGTTGGACGTTGGCGCTTGACCTGCCGGTCGGAAGTGACGCGCTGCCCGTTGTACTCGACGACCTCGACGCGTTGGTCGTCGCCGCCACGGGACGCGTCTACTTCGCCAAGGACGCGCGACTGCGGGCCGACCAGGTTCGTGTGATGTACCCACGACTCGAGGAGTTTCAAAACGTGAAGTCGCGCGTCGACCCGAACGACCAACTGACGAGCGATCTCGCGCGCCGTCTCGACCTAGTAGGAAAGTAAGTATGGAAAACGCCTTCGGCCAACCGCAGAACGTCGTCATCTTCGGTGGCAACTCGGACATCGCGCGCGCCATCACCAAGAAACTCTGCGCGGCGCGCGCCCATACCGTGATACTGGCGGGTCGCAATCAAGAACTCCTCAACGCCGCGGCGCTCGAGGCCCAGGAGTACGGTGCCACGAAGACCGACACCGTGCTCTTCGACGCGAACGACCCCTCGAACGCCGAGCGGGCCGTCTCAGAGGCCTTCGACAAGGTGGGCGATCAGATCGATCTCGTGATTATCGCAGTGGGACAACTCGGCAATCAGGCCGAGGACCGGGAAAGCGCCGCGAGATCGGCCGAGATGATCACGGTGAACGTCACCTGGCCCGTCGCGGCGCTCGCGGAGATCCGCAATCGCCTCGTCGCCCAGGGCAGCGGTCGCATCCTCGTAATGAGTTCAGCCGCGGCGATCCGGGTCCGCGAGAGCACCTACCTCTACTCCGGCGCCAAGGCCGGACTGGACCGTATCTGTAGCGGCCTGGCCCAGTCCCTCGAGGGCACCGGCGTCAAGTTACAGCTCCTTCGACCCTCCGTCGTGCGCACGAAGATGACGGTGGGGGCCGACGAACCGCCCTTCACCACCGGAGCGAACGAGGTGGCCGAGAACGTGATGCGCGGACTGGCGAGCAACGACGACGTGATCTGGAGCCCGCCGCTCTTGCGCTACGTCTTCTTCGTCCTTCGCCACCTTCCCGCGCCACTCTGGCGCAAGGTGACCAACCGCTAGTTAGTAGTTCAACCCGCGGACGTGGTCGTCGACGTGCTGATCGCTTTGACGCGCAACGTCATCGTGTAGAAGTCGCGCGTCCACCACGAAGCGAAGTAGCGCGACGGCAGCCCAGCCATGGCGCTCTCCAATCTGGTGCCGTTGCCCCCGTTGATGGGCGTGTTGAGGGGACCCGTGAAGGCGGAGAACTGGACCCAGTCGGTGTTGATGTCAAGCTCCATGCCCCGCACCGCGCCGGCGCGCACCAAGACGTTCGCGAGGGCCGAGATTGAAAGGCTCGGTCCGCCCACGTAGACGAGGGCGCCATCTTTGGTGACGCCGAGACCCGATCGCCAGACGTTAAAGCCGCCCCCAAGTGTCTTGCCCCAGTGCATGACGTTGGCGTTGGTCAGGCCCGGGACGGGCTTGCCGTTCTCCACGACGAGGTCGAGATTCTGTCGCACCGACGCCACCTGACTCGACATCGACACGTCGGTGCCCCATTTCGCCACGGTCATGGTCCCGTCCTTGAACACGACGACCGACGCCGCGCCAGTACGCAGCGGAATGATGGTGCGGCCCATGGTGTAGTAGCCGCCGTTCGCGTCGGGCATGAGAAAGCCCGCGTTGAAGGCGGCAACGAGATTCTCCGAACTCTTCGCCGTGATGGGCGCGGTGTAAGTGTAGGGACCGCCGCCGGGAATTGACGAACCCGAGTAGAGCTGCGCTTGCAAGAGCGTGGGGTCCATCCACACGACGCCCACCACGTAACTCGTGTGCACGGCGTCGGGTCGAACGAACGCTTCGTACATCGTGGGTACGCCCGCGGCGGTCTCGCGCCCCGCGACGTGCCACACGCCCTCGCCCGGCAGCGCCTTCGCGGCGGGTGACTGGATGGTCTTGGGTGCGGCAAGGTGACCACCAGCGGCCACCTTGACAGCGGTCGCGCCCGAGCCGAAGGCCGTCAGAGGCGGCGCTCCTCCCTTTTTGGCGGGGTTGAGTTTGTAGTACTCGGTCTCGACCCAGGTCACTTCGGGGCCAAGTCCGTGTTGGCGACCCCACTCAGCAAAACGAGCCTGCATCGAGACTCCGTAGGACGGATTCACGAGGGCAAACCCGAGCGTGATCCCGAGATACCCCACCACGACGATGGTCGTGACCAAAAGTGCCACGATGACGCGACGCCTCCAGTAGACGAAAGCTGGGTAGCGCCGATTCTTTGGTGCGACCGGTGGGCGATACGCATGCCTCGGTGAGTTCATGGTCTTCCATTCTCGCACCCCGGGCGTGCGACTCATTCAGGAGGCCAATACATTCTTACGAACGATTTACGCACGATGCAATGGTGTCATAGCGAGCACCAGGTGTTTTGTACCATGCTCGTCGAAGTTCACTTCGGCGCGTGCGTGCGAGCCCTCGCCTTCGACGCGCACCACCACCCCCGGCCCAAAACGGTCGTGGACGACCCGCTCGCCCACCGTCAGACCCAACTTTTCGGCGCCCGTGGAGCGAACCGGGGGCGCGGCACCCGTTCCAAAGGCCCGTCCCTGGGTGAACTCGGTGCTGCGACCCACGAAACCGTCGTCTTCGAGGGAAAAACTCGAGCGGCGCGTGGGCAACGTGGAAGAGAGATCGGTCACGAGTTCCTGAGGAATCTCTTGGAGGAACCGGCTCGCGATGGCTTCGAGGCGTTGGCCCCACATCGTGCGACTCCAGGCGTGGGTCAAGATCAGGTAGCGCATGGCGCGCGTGACCCCCACGTAGAAGAGACGACGCTCTTCTTCCAGTTCGGCGTCGTCGGAGAGCGCGCGTCGATGGGGAAAGACCGTCTCTTCGAGACCGGTGACCACGACGCCCGGAAACTCGAGACCCTTCGCGACGTGCAGCGTCATGAGAGAGATTGCCCCCTCACCGCTACCGAGTTGATCGGAGTCCGCGACGAGAGCCATGCGTTCGACGAAGTCGAGCAATGTGTCGTACTGCGCTGCTGCCGACGCGAGCTCGCCGAGGTTCTCCAGTCTCGAGTACGCCTCGTCGGAGTCTTCGGCGCGCAGCGCGTCGCCCATGCCCGATTCACGGACGATCGCGTCGATCAACTCCCTCGGACTGAGGTCGTTCGACAGGGCCCTCAGTTCGTCGAGCATGAAGGAGAACTTCGCCACGCCCGCAAGCGCTCGGCCACTTAAGCCGGCCGCGGCGCCGTAGTGCGCCGCTTCAGCGAACGAGAGTCCGTGCTCGGCGGCGTAGGCACCGAGTTTGGCCTGCGCCGCTTCTCCGACGCCGCGCTTGGGCTCGTTGATCACTCGTCGAGCGGACGCCTCGTCGCGGGGATTGACGAGGAGCCGCGCGTAGGCGAGCGCGTTCTTGATCTCCTTACGGTCGTAGAAGCGCATGCCCGATACGACGCGATACGGCACGTTCGCGCGCAGCATCTCCTCTTCTAAGACGCGACTCTGCGCGTTGGTCCGATAGAACACCGCCAAGTCGTTCCAGCCCAAACCGTGTTCACTACGCAGTCGGCGAAGCTCGGCCGCGACCCAGCGTCCTTCGTCGTACTCGTCGCCCGCGCGGTAGAGCAGGATCTTGTCACCCTCGTCCCCGTCAGTGAAGAGGTTCTTCGCGTGACGGCTCGCGTTCTTCGCGATCACCGCGTTCGCAGCGTCGAGAATCGTCTGCGTCGAGCGAAAGTTCTGTTCGAGCAAGATGACCCGCGCGTCGGGAAAGCGGAGTTCGAACTGCAAGATGTTGCGCACGTCGGCCGCGCGAAAACGGTAGATCGACTGATCCGAGTCGCCCACCACGCAGAGATTGCGGTGCTCGGCGGCGAGCATCATGACCAGTTCGTTCTGTACGCCGTTGGTGTCTTGAAACTCGTCCACCAAGAGGTACTTGAATCGCTCTTGGTACGAGCGCAACACGTGTTGATCAGCCTTCATCATCAGCACCGCGTTCACCAACAGGTCGTCGAAGTCCATGGCATTGGCGACGCGAAGTCTCTTCGCGTAAAGCTGGTAGATCTCGGCGATACGTCGACGTTGGGGGTCGTCGCCGTAGGTGTCAAAGTAGGCGTCGGGCGAGAGCATCTCGTTCTTCGCGGCCGAGATCGCCGCCGAGACGCTTCGCGGGGCGAGACGCTTGGTGTCGAGGTTGAGCTCTTTCATGATGCGCTCGACGGCCGTCTCGGCGTCGCCGGCGTCGTAGATGGTGAAGCCGCGCTCGTAGCCGAGGACCTCGGCGTGCGCGCGCAGCATTCGCAGACACGCCGAGTGGAACGTCGAGACCCACATTCGATCTGCTTCGCCACCTACGAGGTCGACGACGCGCCGACGCATCTCGTCGGCGGCCTTGTTGGTGAACGTGATGGCCATGATCTCGAAGGGCCGCGCGTCGCCGGTGGCGAGCAGGTGCGCGATGCGTCGGGTCAGGACGCGCGTCTTCCCCGAGCCGGCCCCTGCAATCACCAGCGACGGCCCCGGCGGCGCGGTCACCGCCGCGAACTGTTGTTCATTCAGTTCCCGGACGTAATCGATCTGCAAATGGGTCAGCGCGCGGAACGGCTGCAATACATACTCACGCGACATGCGAAAACCGTACTTGGGAAGATTCCGGAAGTCGAATCCAACAATCTCTCTCGGCTATCAGCCGGCGCGCCTCTGATTCAATGCGGGCGCGGTTTCACTTGCAGCGTTGAAATTACCTCTCTCACACCATCGGCTTCCATCGCCACCAGAATCGCTTTACCGATGTCTTCGGTTGAAGCCACCGACCCTGACAACGTCACCACTCCACCCGTCGTATTTACGGAAATGCCGAAGCCAGAAATTTCGGAACTCGCGACCAGCCGTGCTTTGATCGCCGTAGTGATGCGGGCATCCGCCGTGGCGTCTGCGATTACTTTGCCCGTCTCGCGTGCCTTGCGGCGTATGACCTGCCCGGAATGCGCCAGCTCATCCTTGATATCGTTCGGGCGTAAGTCCAGCACACGCAGCTTTGCTTGGATGACATCCCGGGCGGATATGGCGGCATTCTCGATACGTTCGCCGGTTGCTCGCACCGCCGACTTGCCCCGGTTCGTATTGTAAAACCAGAGCGCCACCGCTCCAATGATGATGCCCAATACCAATGCCAGGAATACTTTCACGTGCTTGTTTTGGCGACGCCAGGTCAATCAGATGGCAGCAGCGTCCGGCTCATTCATTATGTGGAATCTTGATTGTGCTGCCGCCGATGAATTCGCGCACCACCGCATCGCCGGGGATGATATCGTAACTTGCCGCCTGTTCTTTGGTCAGGCCCTTGACCGAATCCAGCAGGCCTTTCAATCGTTCGTAGCGGATGCGGGCATCCAAAAAGCCACCATATGTCTCAAAATCTTCCGGCTTCGGGAGGTAACTCTCCGGTCCCGAGAAGAACGGCTTGAGCGCGGGTAGGTCGAAGGGGAAACCGCCGTTGACCACGTGGTCAGCCAGACCGCTCAGCGGAATAATACTGAACAACTCGCCCGACCGTACGTAATGCCAATGGAGAATCGTCAGCAGCGTGGGATGATTCCGATGCCGCACATCGCGCAGCATCCGCCGCAACAACCGCACATCGGTAAAATGTGTTCGCCGGTTCGTGCTCCCGTCGCCTTCGAACAGAACGTTCTGGGCTTCGATATAAAGCCGGAACTGGCGGGAGGCGTCGATGCCTTCCGTAATGGGTGGATACAAACCATGCAGGCAGTCCAACAACAGAATCTCATTCGATGCCAACTTCACCTGTTTCGTTGAGACGCGTCGACCTGCCTTGAAATCATACACCGGCTTCTCGATCGTTTCCCCGTTGAGCAGCCCCACCAGGTGTTGGTTGAGCAACTGGATGTCCAGCGCCTCCGGCG
>PLNQ01000063.1 GCA_003141815.1 Acidimicrobiaceae bacterium
AGGCGATGTACCGCGCGGCGCGAGCGGCTCGTATCTATGACGGACCCGACGAAGTCCATCGCCAGACGGTGGCTCGTCACGCGCTGAAGAACTACAACGCGTCGGAAGTGCCCTCCGACCACATCCCGACGCGCGCCGCAGCCGCGCGCGAGAAGTTCGCCGACGTGCTGGAGTTCCTCGAGGCCGACTCGGTCTAGCGCGGCGCGAGGCCTTCTACGGCCTCCTCAAGATTGATGCCGAAGGGCACGATGGCGATGGTGGGTACCTCGACCCCGGCCTCGACGTAGCGCTGCACGTGTTCGCGGCACGCTTCGTAGGATCCGTGGATCACCAGTTCGTCGACGACCGAATCGGGAATGGCTTCGTTAGCCAGTTTGCGATCGCCCGCGGCCCAGGCGTCCCACATAGGCGTTAACGCGTCGCCGCGGCCGAGCCACCGGTGAAACTCGGCGTACGCGTTCACCGTGAGGTACGACGAGATCATCCGTCGCGCGATGAAGCGCGCGGCGTCGTCGTCTTCATTCGGAATGACGAAGAGTCGCGCGGCGATGGTCTTGTCCGCGCCGACCTCGGCGCGACACTGCGCGACGTCGGTGGCGGCGAGCCAATTGAGAATCGCGCCGTCGGCCTCTCGTCCGGCGAGTCGCAACATTCCCGGGCGTAGTGCCCCGAGCAAGATGGGCGGTCGGTTAATCACCGGTCGCGACAACTTGAAGCCGTGTACCTCGAACGTCTCGAAAACGTCGTCAATCTTCTCGCCGTCGAGGGCTCGCTGCACGAAGCGAAGGACGTCGCGCGTCCTCGCGTAGGGCCGGTCGTAGGCAATGCCATTCCAACGCTCCACGACGGGTTCACTCGACGCACCAAGTCCCATCGTGAACCGCCCGCCACTCACTTCGGCCATCGCCGCGATGCTCATGGCCAAGAGTCCCGCCCCGCGAGTGAAAACCGGCGTCACTGCGACACCGAGATTGAGCCGTGACTCGACGATCGCCGCCACGGTGAGGGGCGTAAAGCCGTCGGCCCCGTCGACCTCGGCCGACCAGACGTCGGTGTAGCCGAGGTCGGCCAAGCGATGGAACCACTCGCCATGCTCGAGCAGTGTGACGCCGTCAAAGGGGATCGTCATGCCGTAGCGAGAGGTCATGCCTTTAGTGTTTCAGATGACGCGAGGTCGCTCAACGTAAGTAGTCCTGGTCGTTCGCCTTGGGTACCTCGAGACCGCGGCGTTCGAGGTCGTTCACCCAACGATCGATCAAGGTCTCGAGGATGGTCGCTCGGGCGAAGTGCTTGTCCTCAGCCGCGATGAGGTCCCAGTGGGCGTGGTGGTGGTCGGTGGAGTCGACCATGAAGTTGAGTGCTTTCAGGTACCCTTCACGTTTTTCGCGATTGCGCCAGTCATCGGGGGTCAGTTTCCAGTGCTTCAGTGGGTCGTTTGCGCGATCGTTGAATCGACGGAGCTGTTCTTGGTCGGAGATGTGCAGCCAGAACTTGACGATGGTGACGTCGGCGTTGAGCAGCATGCGCTCGAATTCGACGATTTCTTGGGCCGATCGCTGGACCGTCTCTTCGTCGATGACGTCCTCGGCCCGTTCTACCAAGAGCCGTCCGTACCAGGAACGATCGAAGACCGTCATCTCACTAATGCCGGGCAAAACCTCTTGGAACCGCCAGAGGAAGTGGTGGCGGAGCTCTTCTTCGGTCGGAGGACCTATCGGCACGACCCGGACCTGGCGCGGGTCGATGCTCGCCGTGAGACGACGAATGGCCCCTCCCTTACCCGCGGAGTCGAAGCCTTCGAAGACCACGACCAGTCCCGGTCCGATGACGTCGCGACGCAAGAGGCCCGCCGTAAGGAGTCGCAGTTGAGTGAGACGGCGCTGCGCACGTCTCACGCGCTTCTCGGATACGTCCTTACTAAGCGTCTTGGACAGGTCGATGTCGTCGACGCGACTCACGCGCCAGCGCCGTCTGCTCGAAGAGTGTGCACGCGTGCTCCTTTTGTCCTTAACGTACAGCACGGTCAGTCGCCGGGTGAACGGGCCCGACGGTTACGGCTCCTTAGGATGTAGCAGGCCACATAACGAGAGACGGCAATGCGAAAGATAGTGCTCCTGGTCACCGTCGCGGCGTTGCTCGCCGGCGCTGCGCTCTCGTGGAGTCGTCGTGGCTCAGCGATGTCCGCGACGTATAACACGACAAGCGCGAACGTGTCGCTCGCCAGTTCGACGGCGACCACGACGACCACGACGACCACGACGACCACGACGACAACAACAGCAACTTCAACAGCAACTTCAACAACAACTTCAACAACAACGACACCGCCGTTGTCGATGCCCCAACCCGTATGTTTCAACCACACGAAGTCGGGTGGCGCTGGCGCGCCCATACCGATCGAGGTCTGCAAGCCCTGGCAGGCGAAGGACACTTGGTCGGGATCGACGTCGTCGATCTATACGACGGCCTTTCGACCCAACGTCACGCAGCCGAGCGTGATCGCCTACGCCTCGTGGATTCGCACGTCAACGACGGACCTCGCGCTCTACCTCGGCTACGAGGGACCGGGAACGACGACGTTGCCGCGCGGACCCGAAGAGGTACCCCCGACGGTGACGAATCGCCTTCTCGCGACATTCAACTCTGGCTTCTACGAGAAGGACCTCGCCGCCGGTTTCTACACCAATCGCACGCTTTACTATCCGATGGTGAACGGCCTCGCGACCGTGGAGCGTTTCACCAACGGTCGCGTCAACGTCGTTCGTTGGACCGGTGGTCCGCGACCAGCGGGGAACATTCTCATGGCTCGTCAGAACCTTCCGCTGCTCGTGAACGTGGGCGCCGTGACGCCGCTGTCGGCGAACAACGCCGCGTGGGGACCGACGCTCGGCGGCGTGCCGGCGGTGTGGCGTTCGGCGCTTGGCGTCGATGTCAACGGCAACTTGATCTACGTCGCCGCATCGTTCCAGACGTCGGCGTCACTCGCGGCGCTGATGGTGCGCTTGCACGCGGTACGGGCCATGCAGCTCGACATCAATCCCGCGTGGCCGATTCTCGTCACCTACGGCGGGGCAGGGGCGCAAAGCCCGTCGCTCTTCGTCGCCAACCCCAACCAGGTTGCGTCGCGATTCCTCTCCGTCAGTAAGAAGGACTTCTTCGCCATCTACGTGTCACGTAGACCCGGTGAACCTCAGCCGTGGTAGGGCGGCACGAATCTAAGACACCTAGGAGGTCGCCGTGGCTTCTTCGCTCGGCGATCACGGGACTAGCTCTGATGACGACCGCGACGCGTGATGAAAGAGACCCGCTCGTTGACGAACGAACCGATCAAGAAAAGGCACGCGAGGAGGCCGGCGAGAAGGGCGTAGCGCTCGTGTGGCGGGAAGAAGCTGTACTCAACCACCGAGTGTCCGTTTGGAAGGTCAATCTGTTGGTAGACACCGTCGATGGTTGTAATCGTGGCGGGTTTCCCGTTCACGGTCGCCTTCCAGCCGTTCATCGAGAGTTCGGTGCGCAGAAGCGTCGCGCCCGGCTTCGAGCAGTTCACCGTCGCCACGTTGTCGTTCGTGCTCGACACCGTGCACGACGACGTTGAAGTGGAGAATAACCCTCGCGGATTGGGAAGCTGATAGACACTGGCCAGCGTCCCGGAGAAGACCTTTGTCACGCCGAGTTTTGTGAGGGCCGGCGACAAGACGACCTGGATTGGGATGAGGAGGTACTTAACCGAAGCGTTTTCGTAGGCTTGGAAGTGCGTCGCGAGTTCGGCCTCTTGCTTCTCGACGCCCTGCAGGCCGCCCTTGATGACGAACTGGTTGCCGGGAGTGAGACCGGGATAGAGATTCTGCTCAATGAAGTTCTTGAAATTTTGCGGGTAGGGCAGGTCGATCGAGGAGAGCGAGTTCAGTCCGAACTCCGTGCCCCAGTTCGGATAGAGGACCGCGAAGTCCACGAAGCGATATTGGCCCTCATGTTGCTGGAGATATTGGATCGGCGCGTAGTCAATGTTGATCTCTTTGGGCGAGCCCACGGTCGGCACGATGAACAAGAGGAGCGCCTCGCCCACGACGACGAGCGCAATCAGTAGTGGCGTGATTCGAGCCTTGTAGAACCGACTCACGATGAGCAGAAGCGCCAGCGCGATGAAGGGTATGAGGTCGAGGCCAATGAGGATGATGCGGGCCTTGTGCGAAAGGACGACGCCCTTGTTGTACGGGCGCGCTTCGTTTGCACACCACAACAACACGAACACCATCAGTACAGTCGTCGACGTTAGGAGCCGCTTCGCTTTCGTACTTTGTGTGAAGTCGACTAGGCCGAACCCCGCCAGGACCACGACTGCCATCTCGCAACTGGGCATGATGTAGCGCGGGAATGCCGCGGTGCTGACGAGGGGGATGAGGTTCCACAACACGCGAAAGTGCAGGAAGTCCAGGGCCCCGGCGAGTCCCACGAGGGTCCACACCGCGAGAAAGATGCGCAGCGCGCGATGGCGCGAGCCAAAGAGTCCGACGATCGCCACGGCGCAGATGCTGGCCCCGAAGTAGCCACCGATCTCACCCCACACCGAGGGCACGTTGGTGCTGTTGAAGATAGTGCCGTACACGTAGGGATCGAAGAAGGCCGAGATCGCTTGCGTGGGCAGGCGGACGACGCCAAGGACGGCGGCGGTGTGGCTACCCACGAACGCGACCTTCATGAAGTCGTAGAACGGCACAAGGATGGGTAGTGAGAGCACGATCCCGACGAGACCACCAAGACCGAGGCGGCGCAGTACCCGCAAGCGCTGCTCGCTCGGCACGGCGAAGAGTCGAAGAATGGCCCACGCCCCCGCGAAGAGGCCGTCGAAGTAGGCGACCTCGGGAAAGCCGGCGTACATCGATAGCGCGAGGGCGATCGCCGCGATGTACCATCCCCGTTTGGACGTACTCGGGGCACTTTCAATGATCATCTCGATGCCGAGGAGCAGCATTGGTAGGAACGCCACGGGGTTGAGCACGGAGTTGCCGAGCCAGGCGTAGGTACCGTTCAGGGCGAAGAGCATGCCGGCGACCGTGGCCATGAAGATCGGCATCGAAAGCCGGCGAGCGAGAAAATAGGTTGAAATTCCAGCAATCACCTCGAGAGTGACGTGGAACCAGACGAGACCTGACGAGAGGGCGAAGAGCAGGGTGAGGGGGAAGAGCGCCGCGGACTGCATTTCGCCGGCGAGCGGTTGACCGAGACCTTCGAAGTAGTTCCACCACGGCATGTGACCGTGCAACAAGTCGGTCGCCGCCTGGTGACCCAGTGACTGCGTGATGAAGCCGACGTTCGGGTCGATCGCCTGTCGGCTGCAGACCAAGCGACAGAGGTGTTGCGAGATGCCAGCCGTCCAAGAGATGGGATCGTTGTTCCCCAAACCGAGGACGTAGATGGCGTTGCCCGCGAGCACCGTGAGGACGATGAGCACGACGGGAACTGTCCAAGAGGGAAGTCGGCGGTAGAAGTCGGCTACCCGTTCCCTCATCAAATTCACGTCCTTAGGTTACAAGGGACGCCAAGTCACTCGGGGACTGCGATTTAGCGCAAAAGATAGAACATCTTCTCTCCCAAGAGCAACAGCGACTCGGGGAAGTAGGGATCACGGAACGAGTTAAAGATGTCCCAGCGTTTGACGAATCGGTCCCGGTCGTCGATGGGATCGAGGTCCCCGCGCGAGGCGCCCACGTGGTGATAGAGCTGTACGTCCGGGGTGTAGATCACGTAGCGATCTTCCATCTGGGCTCGCAGACAGATGTCCACGTCATTCATGACGACCTTCAGTTGTTCGTCCATCCCACCTAGTAACTGCCAGAATTCGCGTTGAACCATCTGCACCGCGCCAGTGACGGCCGCGACGTCACGGGTAGCCGATGAGAAGTAGTCGACGTGGGCGTAGTTGGAGTCCGTGCGCAAGTGTTGAGGGTAGGGCGCGATGATGATGCTCTCGTGTTCGCGACGGCCCTCGCGATCGAGGAGGCACGCGCCGACAATACCGACGTCAGGCAGCGAGGCCAGCGCGATCAGTTGCTCGAGCCAGTCGGGCGTCACGATGATCGTGTCGTTATTGAGGGTGACTATATAGTCAGCGCTTGAGTGGTTGACGCCTCGGTTGATGATCTTGGCGTAGTTAAAGGGTCCGGGACAAGGAATGACGCTGTACTTTGTCGAGTTGAAGTACTCGAGCGACGCTGGCTCCACGGAGTCGTTGTCGAGAATGATGATGTCGTAGTTCTGGTACGTCGTCTTCTCTTCGATGGACGTAATGCACTGTTCGACGAGATCGATTCGATCGCGCGTGGGGATGATGATGTCGATGCTCGGCGAGGGTGTCGGCGCCTCGAGCGACCAGCGAACGAGGCCCGGCAACGCACCGGGCGTCACTGTGCCGTGCCATTCGCGTCGATCGATCGCGGCTTGAACGATGCGACACGTGTCGCCGTTGAGGTGCGCCGCGTCGAAGGAACTCGGTACACGGCCGGCGGCCAACACGATCGTCACGTGGTGAAATCGAGCCTTGGCCTCGCTGAGTTTCAGGTAGACGTCGTGCTCAAAGGCCCATCCGGCATCGGGCGAGAATCCGCCAACGCGAAAAAGTGTCTCGACCCGTAGAAGTGCGGGTCGACCGACGACGTTGTAGCTGAGCAACGTGTGCGGTGCGACGGTCGGACTTTTCAAGATCGGCGCGAACTCATTCGGTCCGGGCTCGTCGCCGAAGACGACGTCATCAACCTTCGTGACGTGCGCCAACAACTTCGCCACGCTGTAACGGCGACTTTCTTCGCTCAACGACTTATCTGCAAGAAAGAGCCACTCCGACGTCGTTTCGTTGAGCACGTCGTTGAGCGTATTAATGAGATCGCTGGAGGAGGCCGTGCTCTCGTCGATTTCGAAGATGACGACGTCGTTATCGTCGAAGTTGATGGTCGCCAGTTCGTGGTCGTAATCGATCGTGAGGGGTCGATAGTTAATTGGAAAAATCGTGGCGGCCTTGGAGGCGACGACCCGAGTGACCTTGGCGACGTTCCTCCTTCGACGAAGTCGCAGCACCTTCAGCATTGGTCGAAAGATGAATCGCGCGACGTGGTAGCGCCAGGTATCCTCGCCGAGAATTCTTCCGGCGGTACGTTGGAATCGAGTGCCGGACATAAGGCGAATCTGTTTGTGAAACGCAACCCAACGTCGCCTAATGTCTTCAGCGGTGATCGGCGGCGTAGTCTCGTCGTCGAATCGTTGCAGGAGTGCCAAGTTCTTGTCTTTCTCGTTACGCGCAGCCGGAATGACTTATTGGCGTCTCAGCCAATTTTAGTGGCGGTGGTACGCGCCACCGTGAACCGGGGGCTCCATCCTCGTCGATTAAGGGATTTCGAGACAATTGGTTCAATTAGTGGTCGCGTGTCACGTGGTGGTCACGTCGAGCGAGGTGAAGTGTGCGAGCGCGAGATTTTATCGGTGTCCTCAAGAAGCCGGTCAAGTCTCCCAGTAAGTGCTACATATCGGCACCTGTTTTTTTACGCCTGCCAGAGGAATAGGAGAGTTGTTGCCATGACGGACACCCTGGAGGCTCCAACCGACGACTCTTCTGAACACAGTCTTCGCCCCGGCGTTCTCGGACTTTTCGACTCCGTCATCATGGGTGTCGCAGGTGTAGCGCCGGGTTACTCCATCGCCGCAACGACCGCGATTTTGTTCGGTGCCGTCCTCCTGGGTGGCGCGGCGGCGTTGTTGTACTGCGGTGTCGCCATGTTTGGCATCGTGTTCGCCTTCAGTTATCTCGGGCGAGTCGAGTCGAACGCCGGGGCCAGTTACTCATGGGTCCGCCGGGCTCTGCACCCAGTGTTGGGATTCATGTCGGACTGGGCCGTCATAGTGTCGGCCCTCATCTTCATGGTCATCGCGACCGTTCCCGCCGGCGCCAACATCC
This sequence comes from Acidimicrobiaceae bacterium, assembly GCA_003141815.1. Classification (GTDB taxonomy): domain Bacteria; phylum Actinomycetota; class Acidimicrobiia; order Acidimicrobiales; family RAAP-2; genus RAAP-2. The sequence continues at coordinate 7,946 of PLNQ01000063.1, forward strand.
GCGGTCTTTTTTCGGCGAGTGCCTCGAACGACAAGGTCGAAGTAACCCTCGTCGGTGCCGTTTTCTTTCTCCTCATGGTCGCCGCCGTGGCGGCCGGGGTCACTATCACGGTGACCGTGCAGATCGTCATGTCGTGTGTCGAGATTTTCATCCTCCTACTCTTCGCGGCACTGGCAATATTCCACGGACATCACGTTCATCCGTTCTCGTGGCACTGGCTTTCACCCACCGTCTTCCACGGCCAAGCGGGCTTCTTGAAGGGTGCGCTCGTCGCCGCCTTCTACTACTGGGGCTGGGACGTCACCGCTAACTTGAACGAAGAGACGAAGAGCGCGAAGAAGACGCCAGGCCTCGGCGCCATGATCGGGATCATTTTCGTCTTCCTACTTTTCGAAGTGTTCACCATCGCTACCAACATGGTCTTGACCGCAGGTCAGATCAACAGCAATTCGGCCGACGTCCTCAGCACCTTGGGCCAACAAGTGTGGCACGGTAACCCCGGCAAGATCATCGTGCTCGCGGTCGTGTTGTTGACTGTCGCCACGCTGGAGACGACACTTATTCAGGTCACGCGAACGCTCTTCGCGATGGGACGTGACAACACGTTGCCCAAGCGCCTTGGAACCGTCCACCCCACGAGAAAGACGCCCATCGTCGCGACCCTCGTCGTTATGGTGCTTTCGTTGGCGCTCTTCGTCGGATCCCAGTCCTTTCACTCCATCAATTCGATTATGAGTGACGGCGTCAATGCCATCGGATTGCAAATCTGCATCTACTACTCCTTGGCCGGGCTCGCCGTGGTCGTGCTGTACCGCAAACAACTCCTCCTCTCGGTGTCGAACTTCATCTTCATGGGACTGTGGCCCTTCATCGGCGCCGTCTTCATGGCGTACCTCTTCATCAAGTCGATCCCGTCTCTGTACTCATCGAATCCCGCGCAAGTGTGGATTGGACTCGGCGCCATGGCGCTCGGCCTGATCCCGATGTTCTACTACTGGGCGAGGCACAATCCGTACTACAAAATGCCCGTAAAGGAAGATCGAATCGCGGTGCTGGAAGAGTTCGAGCAGAATCTCTAGTCGCGAGGATTCGAGCGTCTTGGCGTTGCCGCGTTCGTGAGAGCGTCCAAGATGTAGTCATGCGAATCGTGAGCTTGGTCCCCTCGGTGACGGAGACACTCTCGGCCTGGGATCGAACACCCGTCGCCTGTACCCGATTCTGCGAGCGGCCGGACCTCGAACACGTAGGAGGCACCAAGGATCCCAATATCGCGCGGATCGTCGAACTGAACCCCGACCTCGTGGTCGTCGACGCCGAGGAAAACCGACGCGAGGATTACGACGCCCTTCTTTCGAGCGGTGTCGAAGTATGCGCTCTGCACGTGCGATCTCTCGCAGACGTCAATCAGGCGATGGCGGATCTCGCTGATGGCGTCGACGCTCGTTGGTCGCTGCTCGATATTGGCGAACCGCGACCCGTTCGCGCGCGCGCCTTTGTCCCGATTTGGCGCCGCCCCTACGTTGCCCTCGGCTCACCGACATACGGTTCGTCGGTCCTGGCGCACCTCGGTATCGCCAACATCTTTGAAGGCGGTGGTACGTACCCCGAGGTTGAACTAGAAGACGTCGTCGAAATGAGCGCGGACGTGGTACTCGCCCCCAGCGAACCGTACCCCTTTACGAATCGCCAACTTCTCGAACTTGAGACCGTCGCGCCGACCGTGTTCGTCGATGGCAAGGACCTCTTCTGGTGGGGGAGTCGAACACGAGACGCGCTGATTCGACTCGACCGCAATCTCTCGACGCTACCAACGCACTGAGCGAGGGGTCGAAGCATCGCTGTTGAAAGCTTCCATTTCTTCTGATCTGATGTATCGGTGGGTGACGGACAACTCGGCGCGCCCGCGTCACTACCTCTTTAAAGTGCGGGAAGCTCACCGGGCGCGTCGAAGGCCAGGGACGAAGAACTCTCGCCTTCCATTCCGCCAGTCTTTTGGCGAAGCGGAATCTCCTTTAAGAACCAGCTGATGACGAACGCCATGACGGCAAACGGCACCGCGACGAAGAAGACGGTCTGGAGCGTGTGGCTAAATGCGTTGATGACGAGAGTGCGTTCTGCCAGCGGCAACTTATGGATCTGGGTGGGGTTTTCCGCGATGTTGCCGCCCTGTAACAACTTCAGCATCGCTGGCGAGCCGGAAGCGCGAAGTTGGTCGAGCAAGCGAGTGTTGAAGACCGCACCGAGTACGGCAACGCCAAAGGCACCACCAATGGTGCGAAAGAACGTCGCGGTCGCCGTCGCGGTACCCAGTTGAGAGTGGGGCACGGCGTTCTGGACGGCGACGACGAGGATCTGCATGACGAGACCTAGTCCCAGACCAACTACGAACATGCCAATGGCTGCGAATTCGAACGAACTATGTGATCCCAAACGGGTCAAGAAGACCAATCCCACTGCCAGCACCGCCGACCCGGCGATCGGGAAGATCTTGTAGCGGCCGGTGCGCGAGACGAGCTGTCCGCTCAGGATGAAGGTGATGAGCATGCCGCCGACCATTGGCAACAGCTCGAGACCTGACAAGGTGGGCGAGGCGCCATGCACGATTTGCAGGTAAAGAGGGAGGTACACGATCGAGCCGAACATCGTGAAGCCAATAATGAAGCCCACTGCGGAGGCCGCGTTAAACGTTCGGTTACGAAAGAGGTTGAGCGGGATGATGGGTTCGGCGACCTTCGCCTCGATGAAACAGAAGGTCACGAGGAGAATTGTGCTGAGGACGCCTAATCCAATGATCGTCGAGGAACCCCAGGCGTACTGCTGGCCACCCCATGTGGTCAAGAGAATTAGTCCCACGACACCAGCGGAGAGCGACGCGGTACCCCACCAGTCGACCTTGTGATGGACCAGGCGAGTCGGGACGTGGAGCACGATGGCGATGGCGATCATGGCGATGATGCCGACTGGCAGGTTGACGTAGAAGATCCAGCGCCACGACACGTGCTGGGTGAACAAGCCGCCCAAGAGGGGGCCGAGAATGCTCGAAAGGCCAAAAACAGCGCCAAAGTAGCCCATGTAGCGACCTCGTTGACGAGGTGGGATGACGTCCCCGATGATCGCTTGCGAACCGACCATCAAGCCGCCCGCCCCGGCACCTTGAATGGCGCGAAACGCAATGAGTTCGAGCATGTTCTGCGAGAGACCGGCGAGCATCGAGCCAATCAAGAAGATAATGATGGCGATCTGGAAGAACCGCTTACGCCCATACAGGTCGCCGAACTTCCCCCAAAGGGGCAGGGAGATGGTGGAGGTGATTAAGTACGCGGTTACGACCCACGACAGGTGATTGAGTCCGTGGAGGTCGCCAGCGATGGTGGGCAGCGCCGTCGACACGATGGTCTGGTCGAGCGCGGCCAAGAACATTCCCAACATGAGGGCGAAGAGGATGACGAGGATCTTGCGGTGCTCTTCCTTCGAGAACGCGTGCTCATCGGGTGCCTGAACAGCACTCTGCAGATCATCAGTCACGGTAATTCTCCATATCCTTTGTCAGGGCTTCAGCGAATTTATTCATCGACGAACTGAAGGTTCGAAGTTCGTCGGCGGTCCAATCCTCCAACAGTCGGGCCAGTTGTTTCTTATGGGCCTTCAGGACCAACTGCAGCGTCTCTTCTCCGGAGTTCGTCAATCGAATGCGAGTGGCTCGCTTATCTTCGGGGTCGGATTCACGAGACACGAAACCGAGTCGCTCGAGCTGTTGAACCTTGCGCGTCACGGCCGGGGCATCGATGCCGAGACGTTCGGCCAGTTCCGAGACACGAAACGACGAGTCTGTATGCACGTGCAGTTTGTACAGCAGCGCCGCTCCCGCGCGGTCGAGTCGAACGCCTGCTTCTTGAAGGAGGTGTTCGTGCGCGCGTGCTTGGTTAGACGACCGAGCCAAGACTTGCAAACTGGCGGCGATGCGGTCGAGGTCTTCGTTCGAAGGAACTGGTGGGTTGACCGAGTTCTTGAAAGAACTTGTTTTCATCACACAACTACTTTACTGGGGGCATCGAGACCCGTGACCCTGAATATCGGTCTCTACTTCCCTCATGTTTCTCCTCATGAGAACGATGAGTAGCCTCAGTTCCTATTTCAGCCCTGGCCGCCTCGGCAGGAAGAAGAGGGTCTCAAATGGAGGGATGAAGGTGATGGCCTGACGCCGAGGGGGCTTGTATCGCTCTAGCGCCGTTCGAACGTGGGGCCGCGCGATCAGGCACCGTTTCGCTAGGTGATTTTCTAAAGTGAATGACCGAATACCCATGCACCGGGGCGAAGGTTTAAGTACGACACGTGCCCGTCACTCGCTTCGGTTCACGAAAGTATTCATCTCGGGACCGTAGGGTATTGGCATGTACGACCTTACCCAAGTGCAACGTGACGTACATCGCTTGACGGCCAGGATTCTTCAAGTGACGACACGCGTGGCCGACCGCGTCGAGCGCGAGTAAAAGATGCGCCGTGGTCTTTTTCTTCCTCCCTTCGATGGCCTTGCTAATCCCGACCGGCTCGTCGAACTAGCCACAAAGGCCGAGTCGTCAGGTTGGGACGGCTTCTTTCTCTGGGACCATCTGCTCTATGCGCCACCGGTGCGCGACATTCTCGACTCCTACGTGTGTCTTGCAGCCATCGCTGCGGCGACGTCGACGATTCAGTTGGGACCGATGGTGACACCTCTCATCCGGCGCCGCCCCGCCGTCGTCGCGCGCCAGGCAGTCACCTTGGACCTGCTGTCGCATGGTCGTCTCGTCCTCGGTTTTGGTATCGGCGACGACGGTGGTAAGGGTGAGCTTTCATCTTTCGGCGAGATTACCGACGCGCCGTCGCGGGGTCGCGCGTTGAGTGAAGGGCTCGATGTTCTCACGGGCCTTCTCTCGGGTGATGAAGTGCGCCACGTTGGTGAGTTCTACCGTGCCGACGGCGTGAATTTCCTTCCGGTGGCGGCGCGCCCAACTGGCATACCCATCTGGCTGGCCGCGCGGTGGCCGAATCCGGCGCCAATTCGTCGCGCCGCCAAGTACCAAGGCGTCGTCGTCATTCAGATGACGAGTCCCGCTGAGGTGAGTTCGTTGAAAGAGCAGCTGGTTCGCGCTGGTGCCGACCTCGGTAATTTTGACATTGTGGTACTCGGCGCCGACGGTGACGATCCACGCGTGTGGGCCGACGCGGGCGTGACGTGGCTCCTCACACAACTCGGCCCGTATGAGTTGAAATTTTCTGAGGCCATCGATCGAGTGGCTGCTGGACCTTCACGGCAACGTCCCTAGTTCGACCATGTAGGGAGTGTGAACGGTAATCGCACAACTTCTTCGACACGCCGCACATGCCGTGGAGCCGATCGGGCACGCTGACGCTTTGGCCACGTCGCGGTGCGCGTCGGCATCGAACGTGCAATAGTGTCCGGAGGTTTTGAACTTGACGTGAACAGCAGCGCTCGCAGATTTTGGCATCGGGGGCAGTGCGGTCATAATCGTTGAGCCCGCGAATAGGGCACCCGAGAAGGGCCTAAGACCGGCGCACTGGGCCTTATTTCCAGCGTCGTCATCGCCGTTGCCTCGACGGCTCCCGCGTACAGCATGGCGGCGACGCTCGGCTTTGTCGTCGTGGCGATCGGCCTTCAGGCGCCCGTCGTCACGATCCTCGCCTTCTTCCCGATGTGGTTCATCTCCATTGCCTTCCAACAGATGAACAAGGCCGACCCCGACTGCGGAGCGTCATTCACATGGGCGACGAGAGCGTTCAGTCCGCGCGTGGGCTGGATGGGTGGTTGGGGAGTCATCGCGGCGGACATCATCGTGATGGCGAGCCTCGCCCAGATCGCTGGCCAGTACGTGCTCGATCTGTTCAACGCGAACGGCATCGGCAACAACGCCACCAGTCCTTGGGTACTCACCGTCGGCATCGCGTGGATCGTCGCCATGACGTGGATCTGTTACATCGGCATTGAAATCTCCGCCAACTTCCAAAAGGCCCTGCTCGGCATCGAACTCACGATGTTGACAGTGCTCTCGGTCCGGGCACTCGTCCGAGTGGGTAACGGCAGCGCTCCGGTTGGCCATCTCGTGCCCGCCGCCTCGTGGTTCGATCCCTTCAAGGTGAAGCACTTCAGTGGCTTCGTCGTCGGACTCGCGGACATGCTCTTCATCTACTGGGGTTGGGACACGGCACTCAATCTCAACGAGGAGACCGTGGACGCGGAAACCGTGCCCGGGAAGGCGGGCGTCATCGCGACGTTCATTCTGCTCGGCACCTACACCATGGTGATCCTTGCCGTCGAGTCCTTTGCGGGAATTGGTGCCTCAGGAATTGGGCTGGGCAACTCCGCCCACACGAACGACGTGCTCTCCATCCTCGGTCCCGCGATCTTCGGACACTCGACGTTGGCGTCCGTGCTCGATCATCTCTTGTTGTTGATGGTGCTGTCCTCAGCGGCGGCGTCGACCCAGACGACCATCTTGCCGACTGCTCGCACCGCTCCGTCGATGTCGGTACACAAGGCAATTCCACAAGTGCTCGCGAAGATGCATAAGCGCTTTCTCACGCCCACCGTTTCGACAGTGACCTTCGGGTTAGTGTCGATCGCTCTCTACGCGGTGATGAACCACCTCTCCGCCGGACACGTGATCGCCGACTTCGTGTCCGCTCTCGGGGTGATGATCGCGCTCTACTACGGACTGACGGGTTGGTCGTGCGTGTGGTACTACCGTAAGACGTTGACCGCGAGCGTTCACAACTTCTTTATCCAAGGCGTCTTGCCGTTGATCGGCGCCGTCATCTTGTACTTCATCCTCGGATGGTCCTTCTGGTACTACTGGAACCCGACGAACAGTTACACCCACTTGGGCATCTTCCATCATCAGTTCGGTGGGACGTTCATCCTCAACGTCGGAGCGCTCTTGCTTGGCGTGATTCTCATGATCACGATGAATGCCGTCCGGCCAGCCTTCTTTCGAGGCGAGACGCTCAATCGTGAATCGCCGACCCTCGTCACCGAGGACTTTGTCACGAAGAGTGAACAGGCGCATTAGGTTGAGGCGCCATCGTACGTTCGCTCTTCATTCCTCGAAAGGAGGCGTAGCCTCATGACCAACACTTCTTCACCTCCGCGCGTGGTCGTCGGTGTCGACGGCTCGGCGCCGGCCGCCAACGCGCTCGAGTTCGCCATCGAAGAGGCTCGCCTTCGAAAGGCCACCCTGCACGTCACGTACGCGTACACCGTCATGGCGTCACCGGTGACGGGGTCTACGGGCAAGGACTACTACGAACAAGTCGAGGCGGAAGCGAAAGAGTTTCTCCAAGGAATCGTGGCGACGGCCCCCTCGACGGAGGGCCTCGAGGTCGAATGCTTGGGCGTCCCGGGCAACCCGTCCGAGGTGCTCATTGAGGCCCGTCGTGGGGCCACCTTGTTAGTCGTCGGTTCGAGGGGACAAGGTGGATTCTTGGGACTCTTGATGGGTTCGGTGTCGACCCAGTGCGTGCACCACTCGCACTGTCCGGTGCTCGTCGTTCGTGAAGGTCACTGAGCGCGGCGTCGACTGCGCGAATCCTCGGCCGCGAAGATGCTCTCGTGCACGGATGCTGCCTGGAGAGCACCGTCGGTCGGCTTGTAAGGTGACCACTAATGGCCCCCATGGATGAATCGTACGACTTGAGCTTGGCGGCGGCGGCGTTGCGATCGAACAGTGCCGACGTCCACGCGCTCCTAAAGGCGCTCTGCAGCGAGTTGTCGGACACTCTGGGTGACCGACTGCGCACGCAACGCGGGGGTGGGCGACGGCACAAGTCCGACGAAATATCATCGGTGAAGATCGCCATGGCGAACGATCAGTTCGAAGCGGTCGTCGACGGAGGTGACCTTCTCTGCACGGTGGGACACGTATCCGGTGGTATTCGCATTCGTAACGAAACCGTCGACATGGACCAGTGGATCACGCGACTGCTCCAAGCGTTACAGGCCGAGGCGGCCCACAGCGACGCGGCCCGCCTCGCTCTCGAAAACATTGTCATCGGAGGACATCAGTGAGCGACGTAACGAACGATCTACCCGAAGCGACGGGACGGCGACTCGAAGAGTTGGAGAAAGGACTCTTCACTTCCGATCTCTCGGTGAACGAATTTCTTCTGATCAAGGAAGTGGGTTTTCACCCGGTGGGCTTCGTCATGGGTTCGTCGATCTATCACACGGGTATCCAGACCCGTAAGTGGGGACAGAGCCTCGAACTGACGAAACTCACTGAGGCCATGTACAACGCCCGCGAGCTCGCCATGACGCGCATGGAAGAAGAAGCCAGCGAACTCGGCGCGGACGGCGTCGTGGGCGTTCGTCTCGACGTCAACTACTACGAGTGGGGTAAGGACGCGGCGGAGTTCATCGCCGTCGGTACCGCCGTCAAGGCCGAGGACGGCGTCTCACGACTTAACCAACTCGGCAAACCATTTACCTCGGATCTGTCGGGACAGGACTTCTGGACCCTCTTGCAAACGGGCTACTTCCCGCAGGGCCTCGTGATGGGTACCTGCGTGTACCACATTGCCCACCGCGGCCTCGGCCAGACGCTCGGTACAACGGGTCAGAACGTGGAGTTGCCGAACTTCACCCAGGCACTTTACGAGGCGCGCGAACTGGCGATGACGCGGATGCAGGATGAAGCGACGCAACTCGGCGCCACGGGCATCGTTGGCGTGCGACTCGAAGAGAAGTCGCACCAGTGGGGCTCGCACACCATAGAGTTCCTCTCGCTCGGCACCGCAGTCTTGAAGACCTCGAACGAGGTCACGCTGGCCAAGCCCACGACGATCATCACACTCGACAACTAATGAGCGATCTGCCCGAGGCGGCCGAGCGACGACTGTCCGGAGGCGCCTTCTCCTCCGGGCTCAGCGTGTCGGACTTTGGCGCGTGTCTCGAGATGGGCCTCGAACCCGTGGGCCTGGTGCAGGGGTTTTGCGCCATGCACCAAGGCGCGTACGCCATGGGCGGGGCTCTGTCGAGAGGCCTCTCGCCGTACGGGGGTTCGGGCAGTGGCTACGTGCAGAACTACCAGTGTCCCCACGGCATGATCTCCAACGAACATCGCTCGTGGGGCCAGAACTACGAGCAGACCTGGGTACAGGACGCCTGGAACCAAGGTTTCACCAGCGCGTACCACCGCATGCTCGAAGAAGCGACGACGCTCGGTGCCCACGGCGTCGTCGGGGTCATCGACACCCAGACGCCCCTCGGCGACATGGGCGTCATTGAGTTCCACGTACGAGGAACCGCGGTCAAGGTGCTCGACATGTCGGTACCCACCTCGAGTCCGTGGAACACGTTCTTGGCCGGTCAGCGACTCGCGAAGGTCTTCGAAGCCGGCTACGTGCCGGTATCGGTCGTCGCGGCGGTCTCGTCAGTGCGGGTGTGGGCCTACTGCGTGACCGAGTACCTGATGGAGGGTTTCGCCGGATCGATGTGGACCACGGCCTCGAACTCCTCGAACGCCGTCGAGATTGAGCAGATCGTCACCGCGCAGACGTGGTCGCGCCAAAGAGTGCGCGCATCAGCTCGCGCGCAATTGCAAGGCGACGCCCTACACGGGGCCGACTTACGTCTGGTGGAGCGAGAGTTCGAAAAGGGTGACCTCGAGATTCAGGCCGTACTGCGCGGCAATCGGATTCGTCGATTCAAGGACTTCGACCCACTGCCCGTTCCCCAACCGACGGTTCGTCTCTCGTGACGAACCCGGACGAGGCCAAGAGTCCGATCGACGCGAAGGCGGAAGTTCGTCGAGCAGTGGCGTCGCTCGAAGGGAAGGCGCCGAACGTGGAATCGACGACGTCGGATCTCTCGATCGACGAGGAACTCAACCTTCACTCGATTGGTTGGGAGCCCGTCGAACTCGTGAGCGGCGTGTCGCTCTTTTCGACGCCCGTCGGCCTGTGGAACTGGGGCGAGGGGGAGATCGTGTCTGCGTCGCAGGCGCACGCGCAAGCCTTCAAGTACGCCATCGGACGAATCCATAAGGAAGCCGCCGACGCGGGCGGCCACGGTGTCGTGGGTGTGCACATCGAACGCCGCGTGTACTCGACGCACATCGAAGTCTCGCTGCTCGGCACGGCCATACGTCCGGTGGGCGCTAAAAGCATTGAGGCGAGCAACGTCTTTGTCTCGGACCTTTCGGCGCGCGACTTCACGCTGTTGATGGTTGCGGGTTGGGAACCACTCGGTCTCGCGACGGGCGCCAGCTTCGTCTACGCCCCACGAAGGACGATGGGTACGGTGCTACAACAACAGTCCCAGAACGTGGAACTGAAGAACTACACCGAAGCGATGTACTCTTCACGAGAATCGGCCATGGAACGAATGCAACAGGGCGCCCTCGAACTCAAGGGCACTGGCGTGGTGGGGGTCAAAGTGGTCGAAGGTCCAATGACGTTTGCCACGCACGCGGTGGGCTTCGCCGCATGGGGAACCGTCGTACGTCTCGTGAAGGACTCCCATCACTTCGTGCGACCCACGATGGTGGTGTCGCTCAATGATCTCGGTGTCGCCTTCAACGCTCAGTCACTGCACTGACGAGACCAACGATTGCTTGACTCCGAGCCAACATCATCATCATCTTCGGGGCTGGGCCCTATCGTTCATACTGTGAAACTTGACGTTTATCGGAGTTGCACGCGCCAAGAGAAGCGCGAAGTTCTCGAGACGTTCTGGCGCGCCAACGTGCACGCGTCAGCCCGGATTCACGAGGCGGCGCTGCAGTACGGCCCGTTCGCCGTCATCTCGCTCGCCGCGGTGGTCCTGGAGCTGGCCCTCGTGATCTTCGTCTCGATTCATCGTGCTCCCGTGGTGGGTTGGCTCGCCATCGTTTTCGAAGCCGTTGTTCTGCTCTCTTTGTGGTGGTCCCTCGTTCGATTCCGGGCCGTAAGAAGTCACTCGATCGAATCGACGTAGTTCATCTCTTCGTGCGACGGTGGCGCGCTTAACCAGCGCTGTTGAGTAGTCCCGCGTCGGTCGCCCAGTCCCAATGGATGTGTGCGTGATGCGCGTTGGCCCCGAGGACGCCCCCAATGGTTCCGTCGGCGCACCGTCGAGACGTTCGCCAATTTCGGCGTCCGAGAGCTCGGAGAGGAGACGCAGCGTCTCGCCGCGAGCCTCGGCCGTGAGGGCTACGACCTCCGAAAGCGAATCGCCGTGGTGGTCGCGCTGAAAAGCTTCGGTTCTCCCGTTCACGATCTTCATGATCTGCTCTCGAGTTCGAACTTCGCCCTTGTCATCGGCGAGCAGTCCCACGGGATTTGGGTGTCCGGCCAACTGGCGACGGATCATCTGCACGAAGTCCCTTTGAACCAGCGCGAGGTGGGCGAAGTGATCGAGCGCGCACCAGGTGATCGACGAGTCGTGTTCGCTCTTCGTGAGCGGTCGACGTATCTGCTCCTCCGAGAGACCCTCGAAGGTCGTAAGCAGCCACGTGCGACTTTCGTTGAGTGACGTCTCAATATCGATTCTTTTCACATGACTCCTACGACCGAAACCGAACGCGTGGGGTCTTCGTTACTGCGTGGCGGGGTCGCGCCAAAGATCGATGCCGCCTTCGACGGCGTGTTCTTCAATGCGCGACAGCTCGTCGTCGCTGAAGGAAAGTGAATTGAGGGCGTCGAGGTTCTCGTCCAACTGACGGACACTGCTCGCGCCGATCAAGGCGGACGTGACACGCGGGTCGCGTAGCGCCCAGGCGAGTGCCAACTGTGAGAGCTTCTGACCCCGCTCTTGAGCGATGGCGTTCAGCGCGCGTACGTGCCCCAGATTCTCTTCACTCAACATCGACTTTTCGAGTGACGTGCCAGCCTTCGAGGCCCGGGACCCCTCAGGGATGCCGCCGAGGTAACGGTCGGTGAGGAGGCCCTGCGCGAGAGGAGAGAAGGCAATACAACCCACACCCTCTTCATCGAGCACGTCGAGCAGTCGTTTCTCTATCCATCGATTGAACATGGAGTACGAGGGCTGGTGGATGAGCAGTGGCGTGCCGAGGCGACCCAGAATGGAGATTGCCTCCTTCGTGCGTTCGTCCGAGTACGACGAGATGCCCACGTAGAGCGCCTTTCCTTGGCGTACGGCGTGGTCGAGAGCCCCCATTGTCTCTTCGAGTGGTGTGGTCGCGTCGAAGTGGTGATGGTAGAAGATGTCGACGTAGTCAACACCGAGTCGCTTGAGACTCTGATCGAGACTCGCGAGGAGGTACTTGCGCGAACCCAGGTCGCCGTAGGGTCCGGGCCACATGTCCCAACCGGCTTTACTCGAGATGATCAGTTCGTCGCGGAGCGATCCGAAGTCTTCGCGCAGTATTCGTCCGAAGTTCGTCTCCGCGCTGCCGTAAGGCGGCCCGTAGTTGTTCGCGAGATCGAAGTGCGTGACCCCACGATCGAAAGCTCGTCGCAACGTCGCGCGCTGAGTGTCGATCGAAACGTCGTCACCGAAGTTGTGCCAGAGACCGAGCGAAATGGCGGGAAGCATGATGCCGCTCCGACCGCATCGTCGGTACGTCATGGTGTCGTAGCGGTCCGGGGACGCCAGATAGTTCGTCATGCTTTGAGGGTACCTTCCTTGTTCGTAAACTTCAATACGTTCACCCAGCGCTACCTTCTTTATGGGGAACGTGCCGATCGGTCGTTCTCCGATGGTGATTGGTCTTCGAGAGGCGAATAGTTGGTGTCGCCAGAGCCGTCCGCGAAGCCGTTCTCGCTACTCGGCGCTTACGTCGATGAGAACCTTACCCACGGCGGCCCCTTCCACTCGGTCGTGGGCGTCGCCTGTGCGTTCGAGCGTGAAGCGAATGACGGGCAGTCCCGTGTCTGCTCCGATCGTGAGTGCGCCGTCGGCAGCGGCCGCCGAGACGGCGGCGATCGCCTGGTCCTTGGCCGCGGCCGGAACGGTGTAGAGAAGGACGAACTGGAGCCTCGTGTTCCTCGTCATGTGATCGCGCACTCGTAACGTCACTTCGTCACCACCGTTGGTGGCGTAGACCGCCACGGTCGCGCCCGGTGCGCAGACTGCCTTGTCGAGTTCTTGATTGGCGCCTAGGGATACTTCCACGACGAGGTCCACGCCGTTGGGAGCGAACGAACGAATAGTCGCCGACGCGTTCTCCTCCTTGTAGTTGACGACGTGGTCGGCGCCGGCCAATCGGGCGAGTTCGCCCTTCGCGGCACTACTCACGGTCGTGATCACTTTCGCGCCGGCCCACTTCGCGAGTTGGATCGCGGCGTGACCTACTGCTCCGGCTCCGCCCGCAACGAGGATCGTGCGGCCCACCAACGCGCCCGGTGAAAGTTGTGGTGGAAATCCTTCGGCGACGGTGAGGCATCGGTGCGCCGTGATTGCTGGAACCCCGAGACTGGCGCCGAGGTCCATGGACGCGTTGTCGGGAAGTGCCACGACGTGTCGCGCTGGCAAGACGACTTGCACTTGGGCCGTTCCGTTGGCGCGTTGCCAGGCGGCTTCCCAAAGCCATACTCGCTGGCCGACGCGCAGTTCATCGACGCCCTCGCCGAGAGCCTCGACGACGCCCGCGCCGTCTTGGTTGGGGACGACCTCGGGGAACGCAAGGCCCTGGCCGGGGCTCGAACCCCGTCGCGACTTCCAGTCGGTTGGATTCACGCCAGAGACCACCACGCGAACTCGGACTTCGCCCGGTCCCGCTTCTGGTGTGGGGCGTTCGACGAGGTGGAGGACGTCGGAATCACCGGTGAGCGAGTGCGCGATTGCTTTCATGAACCCAGAGTATTGGACTTAGTCACGAGCCTGCCGTGGAATCGTTCATGAACACCGCACCGAGGGTCCATGGTGTGAACGTTCCCGACGGGCTCGCTGCGACGGCGTTGCTGAGAAATGATCAGATCGAATCGCCAGCGCCGAGAAGATCTGACGGCGAACCGTCAGTCGCCCGACTGCATGACAACTTTGTCCGCGTGGACGCGATACTTGACGCGTACCTCGCCGTCGCGGCGATTCGGGTAGCTGTCGACACCTAGATACTTCTTCGCCAATGAGTCGATGTGCGCGTCGGCTCCCTCTTCGGTGGGCTCCGCCGTTCCACGAACCACGACCACGTTGTAGGGGTCGTCGGGGTCGACGATGGAGATCGCGACCTGTCGGTTGTGCGAAAGGTTGACGGACTTCACACGATTCTTGGCGGTATTGAAGACGAGATCATCGCCGTCGAGATCAATCCACACGGGCGTGACCTGGGGACCACCATCGGCGTCGACCGTCGCGACGTTGGCGATGACGGGACGCTGGATGAGGGCGCGGGCCTTCTGGCTGAGTTGAGCGGTCATGTACTGTTCCTCCTTGGTTCAAATGGGATTCGGCGGCACTGTCGCGAGAACTCGCGGGTTCACGCTTGTGATCTGATGCGACCGACCCCGCGGACCGCGTGTTTCGCGAGTCGTGGGTTCATTTTAACTGTCGGTCTTGGACTCACGACAATGTTGGACCGATTGGCCACAGCGCCTCGTTTGTTGTCACGTTCATATGGGCCCCTCACCGATCAGGTCAGCCGACGATGCACGCACCCTGTCGCGCCACTCAGGCGGAGTACGCACCTCAGCGACAAAAGGCGTGAGGGCCCCGAGGCCAGATGACGACGCTGAAATTAAACCGATCCACGTCCGCATTCAATGTATTTCCGTCACCGAAGTAGGCTGGTTGTGTCGTCACGTGAGCTAATCTTCTGGCGAAATATCTAAGGTCCGGACATGACTCAGACCACTATCGTGCCCGAGACAAGAGTCCCGTGGCTGATTCAGGGTGGCATGGGCATCGCGATATCTGGTTGGCCACTTGCTCGCGCCGTCGCGAGCGCCGGCCAACTCGGCGTGGTGTCGGGTACGGCGATTGACAACGTGTTCGTTCGTCGGCTCCAGGAGAATGGCGTCGACGCCGACCTGCAAGCCGTCCTCGACCAATTTCCCTTACAGAGCGTCGTCGACGAGGTTCTCAGTGACTTCGCGTCGCGTCAGCGGAGCGCCTCGGAGCCTTTTCGCACTCTGCCCATGCTGACGCATCGAAGCACGGACCGATCGATCGATATCGTCGTGTTAGCGTCCTTCGTCGAAGTCGCCCTCGCCAAGATGGGCCACGACGGCGACGTGGGCATCAACCTCTTGACGAAGGTCCAGATCCCGACGGCCGCGACCCTTTGTGGGGCCATCCTCGCCGGAGTTGACTATGTCGTGATGGGCGCCGGAGTGCCGACGCACATTCCCGGCGCGCTCGAACGTCTCAGCCTCGGCGAGCCCGTCGACCTCCCCCTCAGCGTGACGGGCGCGGGTAGTGACAATCCCGCCACGTCGCTGCACTTCGATCCATCGCGCTACCTGGGATCACGGGTTCTCAAACGTCCACGGTTCCTCGGAATCGTGTCGTCGCACGTACTGGCGAACGCGCTCGCCAAGAGGAGTAACGGGCCCGTGGACGGTTTCGTGCTCGAGCGACCGGTGGCGGGAGGCCACAACGCCCCGCCGCGCGGTGACTTCGGGGTCGACGCCGACGGAAATCCCGAGTACGGGCCGAGAGACGTCGTTGACTTCGAGGCACTCGTCAATCTCAAGGTTCCGTTTTGGATCGGTGGCGGCGTCACCTCGCCCCAAGACGTGAGAGACGCGATGTCACTCGGAGCGAGCGGTGTGCAGGTCGGGACGCTCTTCGCGTACTGCGACGAGTCGGGCATGGACCCGGCGCTGCGTCGCGAGGTACTCGACGAACTGAGGACGGGAACAGTCGACGTTCGAACGTCACTGCGCGCGTCGTCAACCGGTTACCCCTTCAAGGTCGCCTCCGTGAGCGGCACTATTTCTGACGCAAACGTCTACGACGAGAGAACTCGTAAGTGCGATCTGGGATACCTGCGCGAGCCCTACGTGAGGCCCGACGGTTCCGTGGGGTATCGATGTGCGGCCGAGCCAATCTCCGCCTACGTGAGAAAGGGCGGCTTGCCGGAGGCGACCGTCGACGTGACGTGTCTGTGCAACGGCTTGATGGCCACCTGTGGTCTCGGTCAAGTGCGCTCGGACAGTCGTCGAGAGTCGGCCATCGTGACGAGTGGCGACTCCATTAACGACGTGCGGGAACTCCTCCACGGACGCGATGGTTACAGCGCGCGCGACGTTATCGCGCACCTCGACGTGGCGAATATCGCGCCGTGTTGACGACGGCACTTCGGCACCGGGTTTAGTCTCGCCCCATGATCGAAGAGATGTCTCCCGGCGAGATCAAGGAGTTCGTGCTCGAGCAAAAAGTTGGGCGGGTGGGTTGTCACGCCGAGGGTGAGACTTACGTCGTCCCGGTTATCTTTGCGTGGCACGACGACTGCATCTACGTGTACACGACGGAAGGTAAGAAGATTGAGATGATGCGCGCTAACGAGCAGATCTGCTTCGAAGTCGACGAATACCTGGCTGGCGGGCGATGGCGCAGTGTCATTGTCCAGGGATCGTATGAGGAGCTGCGAGGTGAAGAAGCTGGGCGCGCGCTCGAGATCATCAGCGAACGATTCCAGTCGAGTTCTCCTCGCGCTGGCGACGACGATCGAAGCGCCGGTCGCGTACCGGTGGCGTTCCTCATTCGGGTCAAGGAAATCACCGGTCGCAAGGTCGAGCGCGATTGAGCTTCGTAGCTCCTCGCTAGTGCGACGAATTGCTCACGAGTACGCACCCGGGATCGGATGCGAGAGGATTCTGGTAGGTGGCGTACGCGCGCGAACGAGAGCCGCCGCAGAGATCTGCGTGCTCGCAGCTCCTACACGGGCCGACGAAGTCCGCGCCACGTATCGAACGCAGAACATCGTGGTCCCGGTACACATCGATGAGGTTGGAGTTACGAACGTTGCCGAGGGCGATGGGCAAGAAACCAGACGGATAGATGTCGCCGTTAGCCCCGACAAAGATAATTCCCTTGCCGTCCCGTGTGGCCGCACTCGGTGCACGTATCGGCGCGGAGCTCGGACCCAGCAGCTTAAGAAGGCGCGAACGCAAGAACTCGTACGTCTCGCCGACCGCGTTAGGGTCACCTCCGGGGCCTTGGTGGTGTCGCTCGAGTGCGACGCGACGAAAGAACGGGGCTTCGACGGTTCGCACGCTAAAGCCGTATCGTGACGCGTTGACGAGGAAGTGGCACACCTCTTCGTTCACCGTCGCCGAAGTGGCTTCGATCTCGGAGCCACGACCCGTGGTGATGAGGAAAAACACCTCCCACACGTCGACCTTTAACTCGTGGAGCAGTTGAGCGACGTCGGCCAGTTCTCGAACGTTCGACGCCATGACGGTCGTGTTGATCTGCGTAGTGAAGCCGTGACGCTTCAGTTCAGCGATAGCGCGCAGCGTTGAGTCAAAGTGCCCGGTGACTCCACGAACTGCGTCGTGCGTCACAGCGTTCGCGCCGTCCAAGCTGAGTGAGGCACTCTTCACCCCCGCAAGTCGAAGTGCCGCAAGCGTTGACGGCGACAGCTTCTCGGTCACCGACGGCGCTATCGCGACGGGCACGTTGAGCGAATGGGCGTAGCTGGCCAGTTCGACGATGTCGTCACGCATCAAGCAGTCCCCACCGGTGAGTATCAGTATCGGACGTGGCCGCCCGAGTGCCGCAATCGAGTCGATGAGTTCGACCCCTTCGCGTGTCGACAATTCGTCGGGACCGCCCGTGAGTTGCGCGTCGGCTCGACAGTGAAAACACGCCAACTGGCACGCCTTGGTCATCTCCCAAAAGACGAGTAGGGGTCGACGATCGAATTGCCCCCTCAACGAACCTTCGACGCTGACTTCCCTCACGCACTACCTCAATGTGTCGGGCCGCGAGATCATCTCGGCGGACTCATCATCATCCTAAGGAGCGCTCACTAAGGACAAAGGTCCCGTTTTCGAAAGAATTTGTCGAAGTGTCGAGCGTGAACTTGGGTCGTGGAGACTGAGTGGGCCGAATCCTCACGCAAACGAACGGGGAGCGCGAAGAACTGGGTTCGGTCCCGTTCGCCGTGAACTCTAAAACTCGGCCGCCAAGAGTTCGCTGTGGTCCATTTCCGACTCCAACGATGGAGAAGCCTGCGCTTCGACCACTCCCTTAGCGGGAGCGCGTAACAGGACCAAGGTGACGATCAAACCCATCGCCGCCAAGATCGCGCCGATGAGAAACGTCACGTGGTAGCCCGCGACCAAGGCAGACGCTTGGCTTTGGCCTTCGGCGACGAGTGAGGTCGTCTTGCTCGCGGCGAGCGTTCCAAAGATAGCGAGACCAATCGACGAGGCAAGCCACATCGAGACGTTCACAATGCCCGAGGCGAGTCCGGCGTCGTTCTTGGGAACGTCGGCCATCGCAATCGTGAGGAGCGGCACCGCTGAGATACTCATCCCCATGCCGAGGAGGAGAAACGCCGGCAGTATCGACACGAAGTAGTTAGCGTGAACGGGGGTTCGCGACAAGAGCAAGAGCCCAATGATGGCCGCCGACATGCCAGGGACGAGGAGCTTCATCGGACCGAAGCGAATGAGGAGACGACTCGTGAGACCGAGCGACATCACGGCCATGGCGAGGGTCATGGGCAGGAAGGCGATGCCAGTGCGCAGCGGTGCGTAACCGAGGACCTTCTCTAGGTACAGCGCACCAAAGAAGAAGACCGCGAACATTGCCGCGAACGTGAGACCGCGCACGACGCTGGAGGCGGTCAAGCTACGAAGCTTCATGATCCGCAGCGGCATGATGGGCTTCGCGACGCGTGACTCGAGCACGAGGAACGCGCTCATTAACACGACCGAGACGGCGCCAAAGCCCAGGGTGTGTACCGACAGCCAGCCGTAGCTGGAGGCCTTTACGACCGCGTAGATACCAATGACGAGCGACGTCGTCATCAGCAAGGATCCCGTCACGTCGAGACCATGGCGAACGCCGAGTCCGGCGTTCTCCTTGATGAGCACGGAACCCAAAAAGAAGGTGAGGATGCCGATTGGGACGTTGATCACGAAGATCCAGTGCCAGTTGACGGCCTGGGTGAGTACGCCACCAACCAAGAGGCCGATCGATCCACCGCCGACGGCGACGAACATGTAGGCACTCATGGCCTTGGCGCGCTCGGTGGCTCCGGTGAACTCCGTGACGATGATCGCGACGATCACCGAGGTCGAGACGGCGCCGCCGATGCCTTGGACGAAGCGAGCAGCGATCAACATGGCTTGACTCGTTGCCACGGCGCACACCAGTGAAGAGAGCGTGAAGATAGCCACGCCACTTAGAAAGACCTTCTTCCGTCCGAGCAAGTCACCGAGGCGTCCCGCGAGCAAGAGAAAACTACCAAAAGCGATGAGATACGCGTCGACGACCCAGGTTAGGTTCGACTGGGAGAAGTGGAGATCGTGCTGAATTGAAGGCAACGCCACGTTGACGATGGACCCGTCCAGGGCGTTCATGAGCATGGCGAGACACACGACGATGAGGGCAATCCAGCGCCGCTTATCGATTGTTCCTGATGAGGGGCTGGACGAAACTGACATTAACGAAGTCCTCCGTTGGTAGGGTGGAGCCACTGGACGATGTATCTTTATCATCTCGATAGCGATATAATCATGATAGCATGAATATCGATACCTCGCTACCATTGACTTTGATGGATGAAAATTCGTCCACTGGACCTATCTTGTTGCTCACGCAACTGTCACGGCTCGTGAGCCGACGAAGCACCCCTGAACTCCTTGGTCAGACCCTTAAAGAACTCGGCACGTTATCGTTCTTGCGTGATTTTCCCGAAACCTCCCAGCAGGCACTTTCGGACGGGTTGTGCATTGACGCCAACTACTGCGTGTTGCTGTTGAATGATCTCGAGGCGAACAACCTCATCGAGCGTCGCCGCGACCCGAGCGATCGCCGCCGACACCTCGTCTCGATGACCGACGAAGGTCGACGAGCATTGCAGAGAGCGGAAGCCGCTCAACAGACGCTCGAGGACGAGATGCTTGGTGCGTTGAACGAAGAAGAGCGCTTGAAGTTGGCGCACCTCCTTCGCAAGGCGATCGACGGACAAAACGCCCACGGCCTGTCAGGCCACTCCGCCTCGAACTGACCACATCTTCGGCGTCGAGAAGACGCCGACGCCTCGTCTAGCCCTGCCTTAGGTGGATGCCTTTGATGACGCGTTATCGGGTGGGGTGCCTATTACCTTCTCCCGAGATCGCGGTTGCGTACTCAAGGAGATGGGTCGATAATGAGAGAGCAGGGAAAACCCCGCGGTGCGCAGGACCCCTCAACGGCAAGGAGTTCGTAATGACGACCAATACCTCAGACAGGATTGATTCCAATGCGCCGCTGCAACCCGGCGTCCAAGCACCCAATTTTTCGCTCTTGGCCGCGCCAGGGCAACAAGTGACGCTCGCCGAGCTGGAGGGACCCGTGGTCTTAATCTTCTACCCGGCCGATTGGAGTCCCGTCTGTAGTGACGAACTCTCAATGTTCGAGTCAGCGAACGGTCTTTTTAGCGATCGTGGCGCACAGCTCGTCGGCATTGCGGTTGACAGCGTCTGGTCGCACGTTGCTTTCAAGGCCGATCGACGACTGAACTTCCCTTTGCTCGCCGACTTTCATCCCAAGGGGGAGGTCGCGCGGTCCTACGGTGTCTACCGAGACCAGGACGGCACCACCGAGCGGGCACTCTTCGTACTGGACGCCGAGCACGAGGTTGCCTGGAGTCACGTCTCGCCGATCGGAATAAGTCCCGGTGTGGATGGTGCGCTGCGAGCGGTGGAGGCCCTTTCGTGAGCAGCAATCGCGCCCAACTCGTCGAACCGGTTGGACCTGACGACCACGTCGAAGGTCCCAACGACGCGGCCATCACGCTCGTGGAATACGGCGACTACCAATGTCCTTACTGTGGACAGGCATACGCCATTGTGAAGCAGTTACAGAGCGACTTTGGCTCGTCGCTTCGTCTCGTCTTTCGCAACATGCCTCTCACGAACGTCCACCCCCAAGCCGAGCTCGCCGCCGAGACCGCTGAGGCGGTCGCGCTTCAAGGGAAGTTCTGGCCCATGCACGACGTCCTCTTCGAGAACCAGCACGACCTATCCGGTCCGGCGCTCCTTCGTTACGTTGAAGAAGTCGGAGCGGACGTAAGCGAAGTGGCGAACGCGCTGGACGACGGCGTCGTCCAGGAGCGAGTGAAGGATGACGTCGAGAGTGGGATCCGTAGCGGGGTGAACGGTACCCCGACGTTCTTCGTCAACGGCGAACGCTACGACGCGTCCTGGGCCTACGAACCGTTTCACGACTTCCTGCAAGAGGTGTTGGACCAACCGTAAAGAAGCGGGACGTTTCTTCGACGCCGTCCCCGTGGGGGAGAGTCCAATTAACCGTGCTTCAGTCGTTGGACCTTCACCCTCGATTTCGTGAGAAGGCGGATCGCGCAGAGAACGGCGATGACGATCACCGTCACGTTGACCGCCGGTACCCAACGGACTTGTTCGTCCTTCACGACGTACGCACCAACGGGCACCACGACGCCACCGAAGCCGCCGCCCGAGCCCATCTCACCTTGACGGTCGTCGCTCGTTTCCGTGTCATCGTCGTGCGACGCCGTGGCAGGAACCGTCGATCCGTCACGACCCCCGCCACCGCCGGCCACGAGGGCCACCGGGATGACGAGGATCCCGTCTTTTTCGTACGCACTTCCGAACGCGCGACTCACCGACACATTTTCAGTCGCCCGATTCAGTAGATCCTTGACGTTCACGTGCCACCTTCTTTCGCCGGGCCCCTAGGGGAGTGGCCGTCATCATCACTGCGGCCGTCAGTTGGTTGAGCCCGTAACCCAAAGGTTAGCGAGTGGCGCGTGGCGCATCCCGGGTCGAGAAGTGAGAGGGGCCCGGGTGAATTGTCACTTCACTTCAGGGACGTAGTGTCGTTCTCCAGATTGATCGAGCCACACCCGCACGACTCGGTTCGTCGAAGGGTCATTGAAGACTTCGTCCGTGCGTCGCCAACCCGGTCGCGGCTTTTCGGTTTCCCCGTGTCGACGGACGAAGAAACTCGCGACCAACAAGCCGATCAGCACCAGGGCGACGATTCCGTACACGAATCCCATGGAGCGCTTAGGAGGGGTTACTCAGCGTGACCGCCGTGCCGTAGGCGACGATCTCCGTGAGGGACTGTCCGACCTCTGAGGAATCGAATCGGAACGACACGATTCCCTGGGCGCCGAGGAGTTGGGCATTTTCGATCATGCGGTCGAGGGCGTGTCGGCGACTGTCTTCGACCAACCTGGTGTACTGCTTGACCTCGCCACCAGCGAGTGCCTTAAAGCCTGCCGTGATCCCTTTGGCCATACCCATGGAGCGTACGACGACGCCGAACACCATCCCCAGGCTCTTCTCGATCTGACGATCAGGAAACTGAAGTGCCGTCGTTATTGGAAACTGCGAACCGCCAGGCTCGCCGTAGCGTGGTTGACTATCGGACATTCGTGTCACTCTCATCGTTCCTTGGCCCGTTTGGGCTACTGAATCGGACGATACTCGAACGCGGCGAAAACACCCAGAGTGTCCGATGGCGTCAACGTTTCGAAGAATTTGCCATTGGACGCCACGGAGTTGCGCCCATCATCGACCACTACTTTGTTAACACTCAGATCGTCTTGAGAAGGGAAGTCCGAGATGTCGGTATCTAGTGCAGTGACTCCGAGGGTCGCCATCGTAACCGGAGGCTCGGGTGGGATAGGTCGAGCCGTCGCCGAGCGACTCGGTCGCGACGGAATGAAGGTCGTGGTGCACTACGCGAGCAACGCCGCATCTGCCCAGGACGTCGTTGAGAAGATTGCTGCGGTGGGCGGCGGCGCGTTCGCCTACGGAGGTGACGTCGCGGACGAAGCTGACGTGGCCGCGCTGTTCGACGAGACCGAGCGTCGCTTCGGGGGTATCGACGTCGTCGTGCATACTGCGGGCGTCTTGGCCTTGTCGACGATTGCCGATATGGACTTCGACGAGTTTGACCGAATGATGCGGATCAACGTGCGTGGCACTTTTGTCATTGATCAGCAAGCTGCTCGAAGGGTGCGACGCGGCGGGGCGATCATCAACTTCTCGACGTCGGTCACGAAACGTTCTGTGCCCACCTACTCTGCCTACTCCGCATCGAAGGGCGCGGTTGACGTGATCTCCATGATCCTGGCCAAAGAGATGCGCGGACGCGACGTCACGGTGAACGCCGTTGCGCCAGGTCCGACCGCGACCCCATTGTTCCTCGACGATAAAGATCAGGCAACCATTGACACGCTTGCGGCGATGCCGGCGCTGGGTCGACTCGGAAAACCCGACGACGTCGCGGACGTTGTGTCCTTTCTCGCGGGTCCCGGCCGATGGGTGAATGGGCAGGTCATCTACGTCGACGGCGGGTTACTCTAACGAAGATTGTTCCTCTTTGATTCTCCGGCATTCGGCCTCCTCGCTTACGCTCTTGAAAGTGCACGTGAGGAGAGCAACATGAGTGGGTTCCCGTATGAGGAGCAGTTCGGCGTCAATCGAACGCTCCCCGAGAACGGCATGGAACAAGACGCCGTGCTGTCCATGTTGTCGGCGATGTCTTCGGCCGAGAATCCCGTGTGGGAGGGCGGTCAGTGCTCGGGCACGATGTACTGCGGCGATCACGACCATTACGACTTTTTGAATCTCGCTTTCTCTCAGTTCTCCTACGTCAACTCTCTGCAGCGAGACATGTGTCCGAGCGCGACAAAGTGTGAGGCCGAGATCATCGCTATGACACTCGACCTCTTGGGGGCGAGCAACGTGAAGGACACCACGCCCGTTGGTCTCGTGACGTCGGGAGGTTCCGGTTCTATTGCGCACGCGGTGTTGGCGTACCGCGAACACCACCCAACGTCAGGTCGGCCCAACATCATCAAGCCCGAAACAGCGCACCCGGCCTTCAGTAAGGCCGGACATCTCTTTGGCGTGGAGATGAAAATTGCCCCCGTAGACCCGACGACGACGCAAGTCGAACTTGAGTGGGTGAAGGCCAACATTGATGAGAACACCATCGCGCTTATTGGTTCCGCGTGCAACTACGGCTACGGCACCGTTGATCCCATTGGCGAACTCGGCGCGCTCGCCCTTGAACACCACGTCGGACTTCACGTGGACGGTTGCCTTGGTGGATTCATCCTGCCCTTCGGCCGCGAACTCGGGTACGACATCGAGCCCTTCGACTTCTCGGTGCCCGGGGTCACGTCTATCTCCGCCGACACCCATAAGTACGGTTACGCCCTGAAGGGCACCAGCGTGCTGTGCTTCGCTGATCAAGCGCTTCGCAACGACCAGTACTTCTACCTAACTGATTGGTCGGGGGGAAAGTACTGCTCACCGGGCATGGACGGTTCGCGCTCGGGTGGCCTCCTCGCTGCGACCTGGGCTGCCATGGTGCACCTCGGCCACGAAGGCTACCTGCGCTACGCCAAAGAGATCTTCGCCACGTCGGCCACGATGCAGGCCGCCGTTCGAGAACACCCGTCGCTTCGCCTCATGGGTAAGCCGACCTTTCTGTTCTCCTTCACGTCCGACGAGTTCGACATCTACTTGGTGAACGATTTCCTGCGAACCCGCGGATGGCGTTTGAACGGTCAGCAGTACCCCAACGCGCTGCACATGGCCGTCACCCGTCCCCAAACGCAGCCCGGCGTCGTCGAACGATGGAAAACTGACCTCGCCGACGCCGTGGCGTACGCCACGAAGCACAAAGACGAGCTGCCCAAGTCGGGGGCGATCTACGGCGGCGTCGAGGGCGGCCCCAGTGAAGCAGTCCGACGCCATCATCAAATTCTTCATGGCCGACATGATGGACAAGCAGTCCTCCATCCCCTCGTGATGAGAAGAAGAGACCGAGCTCTGTCTCAGCATCGACTTAGGCACCGGTGGACCGAAGGTTGGTCTCGTCACGCTCGACGGGCGAGGTCCTCGCTCTACGAGGTCCATCACGTGGCGACTCACTACAGCGAGGACGGGGGAGCGACCCAGGACGCCGATCGAGTGGTGGACGCTCATCACCGATGCGACGAAGCGACTTCTCGCGACGTCGAATATTCCCGTTAGTCGAGTGAGGGCCGTCGCGGTGACCGGTCAGTACGCGTCGACGGTTCCAGTCGACGTCAGCGGCATGCCGACGGGACCGTGTCTCACCTGGCTCGACACCCGAGGCGGTCGCTATGCACGCAAGGCCGTGGGTGGACCGTTTCTTGGTTACAACGCGCGAAAGGTCCTACGCTTCGTGCAAAAGACGGGCGGGGCCCCGTCGACAGCTGGCGCCGATCCCATCGGTCAGATCTTGACGTTAACCCACGATCACCCCGACCTCGTGGCGGCGACGCGTTGGTTCATGGAGCCCGTTGACTATCTGACCATGCGCTTCAGCGGTCTCGCGTCGGCGACGCACGCGTCGCGTCTCGCCCTGTGGATGACCGATAATCGTCATCTCACCACGTACGAGTATGACCAACAACTACTCGAGATGGTTGGCCTCGACGCTTCGTATCTGCCTCCCCTGCTTCCCTTTGGTTCGATCGTGGGCAACGTGACGCCCGCCGTCGCCGAAGAGCTCGGAATCGCTCGCGACGCCGTCGTCATCTCGGGGATTCCAGACCTCCACGCGGCGGCCATTGGCTCAGGCGCTACGAGCCTTTACGAAACGCACCTCGCGCTTTCGACGACGTCGTGGATAAGTTGCCCGGTGCCCAAGAAGAAGACCGACATCAACCATTCGATCGCTTCGGTGCCCGGACTGACGAACGATTCCTACGTTGTCATCAACAGCCAAGATACGGGAGCCAAGGCGCTCGAATGGTTGCAAGAAGTTCTCGCCGGCACGGGTACCAGTTTGAGCTTTGACGAGATGACGATGCTCGCCGCGACGTCACCGCCGGGCGCCAACGGAGTTCTCTTCACTCCCTGGTTGACTGGTGAGCGCTCGCCAGTAGACAACAAGAGAATCCGAGCGGGTTTCACCAATCTCTCGGTCACGACGACGACCGCTGACCTCGTGCGGGCCGTGATGGAGGGCGTTGCCGCGAACAGTGCGTGGCTCTTTAAGTACGTGGAGAAGTTCGCTGGCCAAACGCTTTCACCAATTCGACTCTTGGGCGGCGGCGCGCAGTCAACGCTGTGGTGTCAGATCTACGCCGACACCCTGGGTCGCGACGTCGTGCAAGTTGCTCAACCCTTGCTGGCCCAGATGCGCGGCACCGCACTCCTCGCCTCTGTGGCGCTCAAGCGACGGCGACTCCATGAGGTGACAGGACAGACGCCTGGTGTCACGTTTCAGCCTTCACCGGGCGTTGCGGACTTGTACCGCGCGCGAGCGGCGCAGCTACCACGTCTTTACGTTCGCGACAAGAAATGGTCGCGAAAGCATCCCACTCTCCGTCACTAGAGGAATCACCGGGCGTCGCTCGTTCGTCGGGCTTCGAGGTCTCGTGCTGGAGACCAGAGTCTGTCCGCTAGGCGCCGACGCGAAGCGCGCCCTGGAAACTCGTGTGCAGTCGCGCGGGACCTTCGCTCGTGACGACGAGACACTCGCCGGTTTGGACACCAGCCCGGTGGTCGGTCGTGACGACGTTGGGCTGTACCACCAGCATCATGCCCTCTTCCAAGACCATGTCGGGAACGGGCTCGTTGGTTCGGCTTAACGAGCCCAGTATCGGAGCCAGGTACCCGCCGCCGTAGCCGTGGACGAGGTCGTCGAAAGTCGTAAAGCCCGCGTCTTCAATTACGCGCGCCGCTTCGACGAGCTCGGCCACGTGGCTGCCCGGCACCAGACACGTAATCATCGCCTTGTAGGCGGCGTCGGCCACGTCGTGGAGTTCGCGAAAGAGTGGCGAAAGCTCTTCATCGATGCTGAAGGTTCGAAGCACTTGGCCGCCGTAGTCGAAAAAGTTCGTCGTTATCTCCGTGCTGAGCACGTCGCCGCTACGTACGAGACGGGTGGAGGGATGTTGTCGCGGGACGCAGTACTGAGGATCGGACATCGCGTTCACCGCAAAGTAGTGGATGCCATTGATGCCGCCGAACGAGTGGTAGGCCGCCTCAACGACACCCACGAGGTCGCGCTCACTCAGACCCGGGCGAAGCTGATTGGCGAGCGCTTCAATGGAGAGGTCTGCGAGCCTCGCGCCGAGACGGAACCAGACGAGTTCCTCTGGCGACTTGACGAGTCGCAGTTTATTGTAGGCAGCGTTGAGGTCAACGACTGGGCCGAAGGCTCCTTCGAGTGCCCTAGCTGCGCCGTGGGGGAGTGGGCCGATGACGCCGATGGTGCGGTCGCTCGCGCCTCGACGTCGCAACTCCTCAATGGACGAGCCAATTGTTGACGCGCCACCCCAACTCACCGAGGCGTCTTTCGCGATCTTGGTCGCGAGAGGTACGTGATTGAAGTACTGCACGAAGAGGGCGTCACGCTCACCGGACGTCACGATGAGTTGCGCTTCGTTGGTGACCAACCACTGCGAGAGCCACGTCACGGCGCCGCCACGTCCTCCGATCCCGTAGATCAAGAGGTGTGTCACGGCCTTGGACGCCATCAAGTCCTCAATGGCCTGACGCCGACGAGTTAGCTCAGCGTCACTGAAGCGTGGGTACTCCTGATCAAGAAGCGAAACCAGATCGGGTTCGAAAAATACTGCAGCGCGCGTCTCGTCCGTTGCCATACTGTCCTTCCAATTGGTATCGGGTAACGGTATCGCGTAGTGAAAACACCTTCAGACAACGTCCGTTCCACGGACTCTTGAATGAACTGACGAGTTCCAAGACATCTCCAGACGTCACACAAGGCATTGCCAAAAAACTTCGCGTTCTCGAGAGAAGAAAACTCCTGATCCATCGGACGCGACGTACGCCGCCCACCTTCTCGCCAGGGAGCCGATTCGGTCGGTGGCGTCAGCCCCAGATTTCGTTGGCGGTCTCTGCGACGAGGCGGAGTTTCGCGACCTCATCGTTGAACGTGAGACTATTACCCTCGACCGTCGACGAAAACCCGCACTGGGGAGAGAGGCAGAGCTGATCTAGCGAGATGTACTTACTTGCCTTGTCGATACGTCGCTTGAGTTGCTCCTTCGATTCGAGGGCACCCTTCTTGGTGGTGACGAGTCCGAGAACGACCATCTTGTCCTTGGGCACGAAGCGCAGCGGCTCAAAGCCACCGGAACGGTCGTCGTCGTACTCGAGGAAGAATCCGTCGACATCCAGCTCGCCAAAGAGGGCTTCGGCCACGAAGTCGTATCCACCCTCGGCCGCCCAGTAGGACTGGAAGTTGCCTCGGCACGAGTGCGTGGTCACCGACATGCCCTCAGGTCGTCCCGCGAGGGCGGCATTCAGTTGCTTGATGTAGCGCAAGTGCTGGTGTTCAGCGTCATCGCCGCGATCGGCGATCATCTGGCGCTGCGAGGGATCATTGAGGTAGGCGAGTGACGTGTCGTCGAGTTGGAGGTACGTGCAACCTAACTCGCCCAGGCGACGTATCTCTTCGGCGTAAGCGGCGCTGAGGTCGCTCCAGAACTCTTCGACGTCGGGGTAGATCGTGGGGTCGATGGCGGCCGCGCCCCCTCGGTAGTGCACCATGCTTGGCGACGGGATGGTGAGCTTGGGCACCGCGGTTGTCACAGCGGACTTCAGGAACGAAAAGGCGTCACCGAAGATGGTGTTGTCGACGCGTACTCGGTCGTTCACCTTGAGCGCCGCCGAGGTGAACGAGGTCGTCCCTTCTAAGTTCTTGAAGGCCACCTGCAGTCTTTCGTCGGTACTGGTGATGCCACCGAGCTGATAGATGAAGTCCATGTGCCAAGAGGTGCGGCGAAACTCGCCATCCGTCGCGGACTGTAAGCCGATAGCTTCCTGAAGCGCTATCGCGTCGCGGATGGCCCGGTCCTCTGATTCTCGTAGGTCGTCGGCGCTGATCTCACCGTTGGCGAAAGTCGCCCGGGCCTTCAACAATTCCGGTGGGCGAAGAAGACTGCCGACGTGGTCGGCGCGAAACGGTGGCGACGTTCGTATACTCACAGCCTTGACAGTACGACTTCGTCGCGCCGCGCGCACCGAAGGTAGAATCTAGCTAGACGCGTGTTACTCGAGACGTCGATTTTCTCTTTTCTCGACGCCTCCGCATTGACTTTCGACTTCGAAGAATCCGTTAGATTCATGGGATGGAGCGCCCCACGGAACTCATTGACGTCTGCATCGCATCGCACGAGCGACTTCTCGTCGCCGCCGCGCGGTTGAATGAAGATGAGTTACGCGCGCCCAGTCGCCTACCGGACTGGTCACGGGCACACGTCCTCGCCCATCTGGCTCGAAACGCTGATAGCCACACCTGGCTCTTTGAGGGAGCGAAAATTGGTGAGTCTCGACGTCAATACCCAGAAACAGGGATGAGAGAGCGCGACATCGAGACCGGCAGCGCACTCGACAGGGACGGACTCTTCAGTGATGTCACTAGATCGTGTCGAGATCTCGAAGCCGCCTGGGGGAGCCTTGACGACGACCGGTGGGAGTTCCTCGCGGCGGTCAATCCCGGACCTCGGACGATGGCGGAGATCCTCTTTCGCCGACTGCGAGAAGTCGAAGTTCATCTCGTAGACCTCGACGCGTCCTACGAAGCGTCCGACTGGCCCGAAGCCTACGTTGAGGGTGAGCTTCGACGAGCTCTTCATAAGCTCCCCGATCGAGCCGATCACGCCGAGCTCGTCGAGTGGTTGATCGGCCGGTCGAGCGCGCCAGTACTCGAGAGCTGGTAGTTGTCCGATCGAAAGTGTTACGGCTTCCTCCGCGGCCACCGCGAAGCAATGAGGAGTCTGCACGTCTACCTACTCCCGTAGGGAGTGCGACGCTCCGATCATGGTTTTTGAAGTACTGCCCGTGACTTGTAAACGCGGACCGCGGGCGACGAAGATAGAGGGATGCGTGTGTTGGGAAAAGTGGGCTTAGTGCGTTACAAAGTCAGAGCAGCAATGACGGTCGCGATCGTCGGGCTTTCACTCTTTGTCTCAAGTACTGCAGCGACGGCTTCACAACCAAAGCTGTCGAGCGAACTCCTCAACGTCAGCCAGATGCCAAGTGGCTGGAGCATCGATGTTCAAACAGGAGGCAGTTCTCCCGGTTGTCTCTCGCACCTCTTCGAGCCGAAGAGCACCAAACAGACGTCGCACGCGACCGTCAACTTCGTGTACAACGGGACTCTCCCACTCGTCTCGGAGAAGCTCGGGACGTATTCGAACGCCAAGTCCGCGTACAAGGCAATCGTCGCCACGCTTGCGGACTGCAAACACGTGAGCGGAGTTAGCGGCAGCCAAAAGGTGACCGGCACTGTTGGGAAATTGAAGATTCCGTCGTACGGAGACGCGAGTGCGGCGTTTGCGGTAAGGCTCGACATACAAGGAACCGTGATTGGGAACGACATCTTCATCGTACGCAAGGGCAGCGTCGTCATGGGCATTGAAGAAGCGGGCCCTCCGCCCGTCAACGAGAGCCAACTCCAAGGTCTTGTCGCGAAAGCAATCAAGAAGCTTCCCTGAGTGAGTAAAGAAACTATCGGTAACTGGTACTTAAGATGCTGTCTTCCAATGGAAACGTCGCGACGAAGGTGTCAACAGCAGGTGAATAGGGTCGTGACGTGATGGCGGAGACGGACGCGTTTGGACGCGCACTCTTGGATTGGGCTCAAGGTGGCACGATCCCAGAGATAGTCGAACGTGATGACGGCTACACTGAGACCGGGGCGGGACCCGAAGTGTACTTGTCCGACTTCAAAAGATGGCCATCCGCGGAGCGACAGTCCGCACGGCACATGCGCGGTCGGGTCTTGGACGTTGGTTGCGGCGCCGGCAGAGTCGCGTTGCATCTACAAGAGCGCGGCATCGACGTGGTCGGAATCGACTCGTCGCGTCTCGCCGTGAAGGCGGCAAAGCTCCGCGGTGTCAATGAAGTCTGGAGCACGTCGATCGACACGTTGGGGCGGAAAATCGGGTCGTTCGACACTATTGTCTTATTCGGGAACAATTTTGGGATATTCGGAACGCCCGATCGCGCGCGCCAGGTTTTGACCGAGTGGGCGACGTGGACGAAGCCGGGAACACGAATCTTTGTCGAGAGCACGAACCCGTACTGCGGCGGCGCTCCCGCGATTGATCGCGCGTATTACCGCCGAAATCGTGAGCGCGGCAGTTTGCCTGGACAGGCGCGGTTCCGGTACCACTTCGGGTATTCCGTTGGTCCGTGGTTCCCCTGGCTGTTTGTGTCGCGAAGTGACATGAAGCAAATTCTTCGTGGAACGGGTTGGCATCAAGCTCGGGTACTGGGCGACGGGCCGAGCGAGCCGTACGTTGCGATTTTGGAGAAGGACTGACCGAAACTTTTGGCCGCGTAACTTGACACAGTGCTTGTCGAGCATGGTGTCGTTCATTTGCGGTTATTTCAGTGCCTAGCGACCTACTTGACAGCCGGCAGAACCTCGGACGCGATGAGGCCAACGTGTTCAAGGTCACCAATGTCCAACATCTGGAGATACAGCCGCGAGATACCCAATTCGCCCCAGGCGAGGATCTTCTCTGCAACCTGTGCCGGCGAACCGGCGAGCCCGTTCTCTCTCAGTTCGCTGACGTCACGCCCGATGTTTGACGCACGCCGCGCAAGTTCATGCTCGTTCTGACCGCAACAGACGACGAGGGCAGCGGAGCGGATGATCGACTTCGGATCACGATTACGCGAAGCGCAGGCCTCGTCGACGACTTCGAACTGGGTTTTGGTGACGTCGTACGAGGAGAAAGGCACGTTGAACTCATCGGCGAAAGTGGCCGCAAGACGCGGCGTGATCTTTCGACCATGGCCACCAATGATGATTGGCGGTCGCGGCAACTGAACTGGCTTTGGAAGCGCCGGACTGTTAGCCAACGAATAGTGCTTGCCCGAAAAGTTGAACGTCGAACCAACTTCGGTCTCCCAAAGGCCAGTGATGATGCCAAGCTGCTCTTCCAACTTCTCAAAGCGTTCGCTTACAGAAGGGAAGGGAATGCCGTAGGCAGTGTGCTCTTCATCGAACCAGCCCGCGCCGAGGCCCAGTTCCACGCGTCCGCCGCTCATTGCGTCAACTTGAGCGACGGCGATCGCCAGCGATCCCGGATACCGGAAGGTTGCGGCGGTCAACAGGGTTCCGAGGCGGATTCGCTTCGTGTCTCGTGCAAGGCCCGCGAGGGTGATCCACGCGTCGGTTGGGCCAGGCAAGCCACTCACTTGACCCATCTTGAGATAGTGATCGGAGCGGAAGAACGCGCCGAAACCACCGTCTTCCGCGGCGAGCGCCATCGCGAGAATCTGGTCGTACGTCGCGCCTTGTTGGGGCTCAGTGAAAATTCGAAGTTCCATTGACCAGTCTTCCCGTTTGCTCTCGGCGTTGTACGAACGTGAAACGCCTTCTACTTGCGCAGCTCATCGAGGAATAATAAGTGCGCTTTTCCGTTTTCATTATATTTGGGCCATCAAAATCTGATGCCTTCTAGTTCCCGCACTCTTTCAAAGGTGGTTGAACCACGGGTATGTGGACTTCGGACGTTCGCTCGGCTTCGAGCAATTTGTTCGTCGCTCGTTGCGTTGTTTTCTAATCCAGTATCGCGCGTCGAGATTGGCTGGCTAGAAGCATTCGCAATACGAGTCCCGCTCATGTTCGCGTCGCTTTGGCCCCAGTCACGAGCCGCTCGCGATCGAACATCCGTGAGACGATGCGCAGCGCCAGCCCGTCGATCACCAGTAGCCCGACAGCGAACTCGATCGCGACCGCAGGTGGGATGGATAACGCCAATCGCCAACAGCAGAACCACGCCAATGATTGGAAAGCTCGCGAGCATCCCCAACTGCTGGGCGACACGGACTTCGCTTGCCCGGACCGACACCGCCATACCGACGACGACGGACCAACCGGCCACCAGGGGAGCGAAGAGGAATAGCGCGAGAAGTGTTGGACCGTCGTGGAACACGGCGGAAGCGATGTCGGGGTGGGCGAAAAGCGCGACGGCGGCGAGAAAGAGTCCGTACACCAGGTACGAAAGAACCACTGAGGGGATCACGACCGCCGCCGCCTTGCCGATGATGAACTCTTGTTCGCGAAGTGGCGTAGTGAGTAGTGGCTCGAGCGTCCCCTGCTCACGTTCGCCGACCACGGTGAACGCGGCGAGGGTGCTCGGCATGACGACCGCGATCAAGAGCATGTAAAGGAGAGGAAGGACGACGTAGTTATCCAGTGCAGAACTCGATTCCACCGGGTGGGCGACAAAGATCGAAACGATGGGCTCGACGAGGAAGAGGATCGGCAGGAGAACCATGGACACGACGATGGACCGTTTGCGCCGGTAGTCCAGTAACTCCTTATGGACGACGGACCGGATACGTGTGGCGTCGAGGCGCATCATGGTTGGTGGGCCTTGGCGTCGTCGGCGATGAGTTCGATGTACACGTCCTCGAGCGAATGTTGCGCTTCGCCAATGGAGAGAACATCGACGCCGGCGCCGACGAGGCTGCGTGTCACCTCGGGAGCGGCAACCTTCGGATCGGACACCGTGAGCACGTACGAGTTCGGACCATCAGCGCGCCAGTTTTCGACAGCGAGGATGCGGGTGAAGAACTGTTCCGGGTCGCTGAGCGGCGCGAGCGTCTTCACGACGAGTGACCTCTTGAAGAGTTGCTCTCGTAACTCCTCGGTTCGACCGACGGTGCGAAGTGTCGTGTTCAGGAACGCAACTCGGTCGCAAAGTTTCTCCGCCTCGTCGAGCCGGTGTGTCGTGAGAAAGATCGTCACTCCCTTCTGGCGCAGGCCAATGATCAAGTTGTGCACCTCGAGTGAGGCGACGGGATCGAGGCCCGACGTCGGTTCGTCAAGGAACATGATCGCCGGGTCACTCAGCAGCGTTCGCGCTAGTCCTACCCGCTGTCGGAGACCCTTTGACAGGCCTCCGCACAGATCCGATGCGCGGTCGCCGAGGTTGACGGCCTCGAGGGCGTCATTGATTCGTTTGGCGGCGTGATGCAGACCGTAAAGACCGGCGAAGTACTCGAGATTCTCGGTCACGGTCAAACGAAGATAGAGCCCGGGCGACTCGGGCATGATGGCAATGTGTTGGCGGATCTCGACCCCGTTCTCAGGGCTGAGCGGGATTCCCGCCACTGTCGCCGAGCCCGACGTTGGGGCGATCAACGTACCGAGCGTGCGGACCGTCGTGGTCTTGCCCGCACCGTTTGGACCCAGGAAACCGAAGACCTCGCCGTAGCCAACGTCGAAGGAGACATCCGAGAAAGCGGTTCGCGCGCCGAAGCGTTTGGTCATGTTGCTAACGACGAGCGCGGGCTGAGGTTTCGTGCCCTGGCGCGTCGGAGCGCCGGTGATCGTTCCAGCTCGAACTCCAGGGCGAACTTCTTTTGGGCCTGTCTGAATCGCTCTGGCGTCTGGCTCAAGTTGCGGCACGCTCCCAAGAGCGGCAACGTTCGTGAATCCGACACCGCCCGAGTTGGCGTTGTCGAGCTCGAGACCGATCCAGAGATCGTGTTTAACCAGTGAGATGAGCAGCCAAACGAGCCATCGCGTGAAAATGATGGGACTAAGTGACCGTGGATGGCACGAAAATCGAACCACCTTCCCTTCGACCGACTCAAACGACTCTTCGGGACTGAAAAGGTATCCCGTCGATTTCACGCGCAAGAGGTGTTGGCCCGGTACCACGGGAATCTCGACCGTCCGTTCATTGGAGATCGAACCGACGACGAGCCCGTCAATCACGACCTTCCATATTCGAGCGCGATTTGAGTGACTTGATAACCGACCCGTTCGCGCGAGTCGCAAAGTTGACGTTTCGGCCATGTAGTTGAGCCTTTCACAGCCGCCGTCAGCGAGCACTGACTCGCCCTAACTTCCAAGGACGAGGGCAGACATTTTCTTGAAGGTGGGTGCTGCATCCCTATGGCTTGCGTATAGTCAGGGCTCGACCTACGAACGCCGTTCCTCCTTGCTTCTTTTGATCCAGATTTGGCACGTTTCGTCTTCGCGGTCTATTGCACAGTGCTCGCAGGTGTGCTTATAATCCGCAATCAGTAATGATTCAAATCATCGCGCTATTGCTCCGACGGGGCAGTACCCAACCGGGGCGTGGGAAGTGACAGGTGTAGCCGTTCGGATAGTGCTCGAGGTAGTCCTGGTGTTCGGGTTCGGCTTCCCAGAACGGTCCGGCAGGCGCCACCTCGGTGACGACTTTCCCAGGCCAGAGCCCAGAAGCCTCGACGTCAGCGATTGTGTCCTCGGCGACCCGGCGTTGCTCATCGTCAAGGTAGTAAATAGCGGAACGGTAACTCGGGCCCGTGTCGTTACCCTGGCGGTTCATGGTCGTCGGATCGTGGATTTGGAAGAAGAACTCGAGTATCTCTCGGTAGGTGGTCTGTTCTGGATCGAAGATGATCTCGATCGCCTCGGCGTGGTTTCCATGATGGCGGTAGGTCGCGTTCGCGACGTCGCCCCCGGTGTACCCGACGCGCGTCGAGAGAATGCCTGGACGCTTTCGAATGAGATCCTGCATTCCCCAAAAGCACCCTCCGGCCAGAACAGCGTGTTCGCTCGCGGTGGTCATTGTCCGGCCTCCTTCTTCAAGGATTCATCAAACACCTTGACGTATTCACCGTATCCTTCGGCCTCGAGATCCTGGTAGGGAACGAAGCGAAGAGCGGCTGAGTTGATGCAGTAGCGAAGGCCACCCTCGTCGGTGGGTCCGTCGGCGAACAGATGGCCGAGGTGAGAGTTCCCGTGGGTGGAGCGCACCTCGGTCCTGATCATTCCGTGGCTCCGGTCTTCGTTCTCGGCGACGTTGGCTGCCTCGAGGGGCGCCGTAAAGCTCGGCCAGCCACAGCCGCTGTCGTACTTCTTGGTCGAGGCGAACAGTGGCTCGCCCGACACCACGTCGACGTACAGTCCCGCCTCTTTGTGATCCCAGAACTCGTTGTCGAACGCCGGCTCGGTGCCGCGTTCCTGGGTGATCTCGTACCGGCGCGGCGTTAGTTGGGAAATCGTTTCCGCGTTCTTTTGGAACTTATCTGACACTTCGACTCCTTACTCTGTGGATAGACACTGAAGTCCTGGTACTTTGCGATACTCGGACACGTCGCGCGTTTCCTTGGCGGGACACCGTCTTGCGTTCACCGAAAATAAAGTACTCCCGGTTAGAGGAATTGCCACCCGGAAGAACCTCTCGATTCCTGCAATCTCATAGTACGAGGAGCGGCCAATTGCGTTACAAGCGCGTCGAATATCTTCCAATTACGGTGCATGAAGGACGTGGGCGAGTACTCAAACCTGTCGGTTCAGTCATTGGCGTTTCCCCTGAGTCGAAGCCCGTTGGAGCTATGGGCGAGCGAAAGGCGAACGAAACGAAGCCATTACCCTCAACCAAAGAGACACCAGTAGAAGAGAATTGACTTGACCGCATCATCGACAGACCCAGTCCAGGTTCCCGCAAGCGAACTCGCGTGTTTTCCGCTCGTCTTCGGCCTCGACACCTTCGGGGACGTTACGCACGACCGTGATGACAGCCCGCTATCCCACGCACAAACGATCCGGAACCTCGTAGAACAAGGTGTATTGGCCGACCAGGTGGGCGTCGACTTCTTCGGGATCGGTGAGCATCACACTGATGACATGCCACTGTCGGCCGCCGACGTGGTACTCACCGCAATTGCAGCGCGCACTTCGCGTATCCATATCGGATCGGCTGTCACGGTCTTGAGTTCAGACGATCCCGTCAGGGTGTTTCAGCGCTTCTCAACGCTCAACGCCCTCTCCGACGGTCGTGCGGAAGTCATCCTCGGACGAGGTTCCAGTGTCGACTCGTTCCCGCTCTTTGGTTTTAACCTGGATCCACCGTGAAAGTGC
>PLNQ01000125.1 GCA_003141815.1 Acidimicrobiaceae bacterium
GCCGGTTGAGGGTGGTGATGTCGACGCCCGAGGTCATCGCCGCGTCCCAGACGCCGCGAAGCTCCTCGAGCGTCAGAGGCTGTTCTGGCAACACGCAAAGGCTCGACGCACCGCCCGACAACAAGAAGAGAGTGCAGTCGGCTCGCGTCGGCTCATCGAGGAACGCCACGAGCGTCCTGCCGGCGTTCAGACTTCCCTCGCCGGGAATCGGATGCTCGCCGATGACGACGTCGGGCGTTCCCTCGCGCACTGCGGCGCTCGATTCGTCGCAGATGGTGAGCCGACGCAGGAGCCGCTCGCCGAGAATGGTGGCCGCGGCGTCCGCCATCTCTCGCGACGCCTTGCCAATGGCCACGGCGTCGATGGTGAGGTCCGATTGAAGGAGTCCCGACGCGTGGAGTCGCTGTTCCGTGAGACTCACCAGATTCAGCTCGTTCAACCACTGGGTGCTGATCGCCTGGGCGTCACGGAGGAGTTCCGATGAAGCCGGCGTCAACGCACCTCCTTCTCGCCATTGATGGCGCTCGTGCTCGAGCGAACGAAGACACTCATCGTTCCATCTTGGCCGAGATTACTTGAGTGATGCTCTGGAACAGCGTTAGTCTGAGAATTCAGATTGGAGCCTCGATGACACCTTCTTCCGAGCCTGTGCATCTCAGTAATCATCACCGCACGACGTTGGCCAAGATATTCCAGCACCCGGTGAGCCACAATCTCGAATGGAAGGACGTGCTCTCACTCGTGGGAGCGCTGGGAACCGTCGAGGAGAAGCACGACGGCAAGTTCACGATGACCCTGGGTGAGGAGTCCGAGACACTCGAGCGGTCCCGCCATAAGGACGTCAACGCGCAAGAGGTCCTCGATCTACGCCGAATGCTCACGAACGCTGGCTACGGACCAAAGGCGACGTGATCGTCGCCGACAACGGTCGTCAACGGTAAGTCACTTCGAAGAATGTCCTAAGAATCGCTTCTTCGACGTCTCTTGAACTTGCGAATGGTCGTGGGGTCGCGTAGTACTTAGGTAGACGGCAAACGAGAGGTTACCAATGCCCTATGAATTCCATCAACATTCCGGCATGGGTTGGGGACGAGGGCTACTGGCGTTTCTGTTCGTCCTTCTGGTCCTGGCCGCGGTCGCCTGGTTCGCGGTGGCGTTTTCACGCCAATCAGGTCGTACCCACCACGGACTCACTCACGCGAGCGACGTAGCCTCGCCACAGCATTCGGACGCGCTCAAGATATTGAACGAACGATTCGCGAAGGGAGAGATCGACGCCGAGGAGTTCACGCAACGTCGCGACCTGCTCCAGAGTTCTCCCTAGGAACGACCGAGAAGCGATCTCGCGTTCGAAGACGTCGATTACCAGGACTTGGGCAGCACGGCCGCGATGGCCTGGGCGATGAGTGCGTAACCCGCGTCGTTGGGGTGGTCATCTGGTCCGAAGGGTGGCCCGTAACACATCCACGTCAATTGGCACGCCTTGTAGACGTTCTCCGGGATGACGCCGACATTCGAAATCGACACGCGCGTCGAATTGTCGGACTGGAATATTGCGGGCACGTTCGCCACTGCGACGCCGGACCGACTGAACGCTTGACCGAGAGCCGCGTTGAACCGGTCCATCGCGACGAGCGTTGCCGTCGCGTTGATGGGACCGCTGCTGCCAACGAGATAGTCAGCGAGAAATGGGTTTTCGAACTCGAGTCCGACGAAGCGCACGTGTGGTCCGGCCGCAACCTTCAGTTCCTTCACGATCCTGGGCATGTCGACTTGAACCGCGGCGATCGCGGCGTTCACGCACGCTTGGTTCACCGGAGACGTCGACAGACAGTTTCGGATGTCGTTGAACCCAAGGTCAATGGTGACGAGACCCGCTTCGCTCTTCCGGGCCTCCAAGAACTTCACGGACTGGGTCATCTGCGTTTCGGGAGCTGTGTAACAGTGATTGATGGGAGCCGGAGCAAGAATCGTCTGGACGGTCTCGCCGGGACAACCGAGCTGCGTGAGCGTAAGCGATACGCCCTTGATGTTCTCGACTTCCAAGAGATCGTTGGCGTAGCCGGTGTTGGTGCGACGCCCGTTGTGGTTCACGATGCCGGTCGGTTGAAAGCCCAGCGAGGTCGACGCTCCGACGTCGAGGTAGAAGGCGGAGAACTTCGTGCTAGGAAGTCTGGTGGTCGTGGTTCCCGACGCGGCGCTCGCGTTTTGAGCCGTGAGCGAACGTTGCACGAGGTAGCCCCCGACCACCATGGCCGCCACCACAACCATGACGGCCACGTACCTTGCTCTTCGATGCATGAACTTCCTCGGTGTCTTCACTTGTCGTGTCACGTCGACACACCCTCACGTCGCTGAACGAGGCTTGCGCGGCCAGTTACTCGTCCTAGCGGTGGCGATTTCCCCTCATTATAAAACAGATTCGTCGCCCGTACGAACGTGAGCGTCAGACGGTGCGTCGCCACGCGCCAAAGGATCGCAGGTCATTACCAGGGTGTCGAAAGTAATGAATCAATGGGCACCGAGGGAGCGTGGCTGCGCCGGCAACCCCCCGTTCGATGGAGATCGCTCCGACTAGGTCCACGCCACCATGTCGAGGTAACCAGCGTCCAGCGTGAACTGCACCGACTTGACGGTGATCGCGGCGGGAAGTTGGAAGAGCACGCATCCCGTCGAGGTATCGCCGACGGGAACTCGAAACTCGCCGTAGTTGAAGTTCGTGCACTGCGACGCGGTACCAAAATCGGCCTTGTACGTCACGCCATCGCTGCCCGTCACCGTCATGCCCAAGTTGGCGTTACCGTCGACCTCTCCGTTGGCGGGGTCGGAGTTCGAAAGACTCGCCTGGATTGCGACGAAGCGGTAGCCCGGGTCGGGCAGACCCGAACCCGTCCCCGCGGTGGCCGGATCAATGATCTGCGAAACGGTGACCGACATCGTGTTGCCGTAGAAATCGTGGACGATCTGAGGCGAGCCAATCGCTACTGGTGTGGACGTCGACGTCGCGGGACCATTGATCAACTGGGGGAGATTGAGGTCAGCGCGAATTTTCGCGTCGCCGACTGTGACGATGTTGCCGTCAGCATCCAACGTTGCGTAATAAAGGGGCACGCTCGAGGCGGACGCCGCGCCAGAAAGGGCCAAGGTGTCGTTTTCGGTGGTCGTCATTTCAGCGATAAACGCCGTGATGTCACCCTGGGCTGCGGCAGGCCACTTGTCCTTGGCCAGCGTGGCTGTGTAGGTGGTGTACGAGGCTTTCAGGCTTGCGAGCGCCGCATCAACCTGCGCCTGGGTTGAGGTAGAGGTTAAGGCACTAAGGGCGGCACCAGCTGCGGACAGTGACGTCTCCCACGCTGTCGTCGCCGCGAGGTAGTCGGCGCCCGCGGTCTTGAGCGAAAGAGCGATTGTCACCTTGTTCGACGACGTTGAGTTCGGACTCGCCCCCGACGCGTTCTTCGCGACGACCGTGAACGTATACGACGAACCAGCCGTCAGGCCCTTCACGACGCAGCTTCTCGCCGGCGTCGTACATGAACGACTCGAAGGGTGTGACGTGACAACGTAACTCTTGACGGCCGAGCTGCCGCTCGACGCGGGAGCGGACCAGCTGATGTGTGCGGCGTCGGTCTGCGCGCTCGCGTGAACCGATCGCGGCGCCGTGGGTCGCGGCGA
The DNA here is from genome assembly GCA_003141815.1 of Acidimicrobiaceae bacterium. GTDB lineage: Bacteria > Actinomycetota > Acidimicrobiia > Acidimicrobiales > RAAP-2 > RAAP-2. The sequence continues at coordinate 3,673 of PLNQ01000125.1, forward strand.
TGACGCGCCAGCGACACTTGCCGGTAGGCCCACCGAGATCGTCAGCGCCACCAGTGCCGCGCTGGTGACCATTCCATTGCGTCCAAAACTTCGTTTCATAAAATGATTCCCCTGTTCAGTTCCAAGGGTATCGACTGATTGTCGATACAAGAATTGATTTCTCCATATAGTCATTACCGATAAGTAGGCTCTCAGCAAGGAGGCCTCGTGGCGAGCGAACATTGGCAGTTGGAACCCGACCAGCACGATTTTCTGGCTGCGGGCACGTACCTCAGTCTGATCTGTGACGCCGCGTTAGTAGAAAAACTCGTCGCGCAACTCCAAAGAGCGACCTCGTCGATCTACCAAGCGAAGGATTTGCTTCGCGCGAGTGGACTCGCGCTCCTCGACAAGAACAACGCCCACGTGGCAAAGGACCTCGACAAAGTGAGAAGTGGCCACAAGCTCTCGCCCATCCTGCTCGTTCGCGGAAACTTCAACGAGCATGGTCCGCTCGTGGTTGCCGACGGCTACCACCGGATCTGCGCGAGCTACTGGCTTGACGAGAATTCGCCGATTCCCTGTCGTGTCGCCGACGTACCAAGCTAACGCGTCGCATCGTCGAATTCGTTTGAGTAGACGAGAGCAAAGCTGTTCCTTCAAACGATCCGGTACGTGTTTACAATGGACCCGTGCGTCGACTCATTCCCGTCTCCTTCGTTGTCGCGCTCGTGGTCTTGGCCGGACTCACTACCTGGCTCTCGATCGCCCAGTCCAGTGGGTCTTCGACCAAGGTGACGATGGCCCTCAGTTGCTCGAAGAACGTCGGGGCGAAACCCACGTCGTACGTACTGTTTTGCGCCGACGCCAACGCGATGCTGTCCTCCCTCAAGTGGACCGCCTGGGGCGACGCCACGGCGTACGCGACGGGCGTCGCCAAATGGAACGACTGCACGCCGACGTGCGTGAGCGGCAAGTGGAAGCAGCAGCCGGTCACGGTATGGGCGTGGCGCATCGAGAACGGACAGTACACGCGCCTTTCGAGTAACGATCCAAAGTTGCTCTCGACGATCACCCTGTCGAGTTATCCCGCCTGACGCTCTCGACGCTGCCGCGCCTTGCGCTGCAGTGAAACGGTCGTCACCTCATTCGTATACTGAGAGGCGAACGAAACGCCGTGGGTCACACCTTTTCAGTGAAAGTGCGTGTCCAGCGTCGACGTATCGGCACTCTCGACACTGGAGCGGACAATGAAGTTTCTACGCACCGCCGTCGTGATGGGCGCGCTCGTGACGCTCGCGACGGTGGTGCCCGCGTCCGCGAGTCCCGCACCTTCCTGGCAGGTGGCGAAGCAGGCCGCGCTCCCGAAGGGCGCCCAAGGTCTACCTCAGGGGTATCTGCCAACGCTTACGTGCGTGTCGCCCGGCAACTGCGAGGCTGGCGGCGCCTACGCCGTCGGTGGCGGCGTGCAGGGACTCATCCTCAACGAGACGAATGGCGCGTGGACCGCGCCCATCACCTTGAAGGCTCCCAACGACGTCGCGAAGGGTACCGGCGTGACGATCTACGGACTGTCGTGCGGGGCACTGGGTAACTGCGCGGCCGTAGGGAGCTACAACGACCGCGGCGGTAACGTTCAATCGTTCGTCGCCAACGAGGTTCGTGGCAAGTGGTCAGCCGCTCTGAAGGTGACGCTGCCCGCCAACGCCCGTAAGTCGGGCCAGAGTGCTCTGGTTCGAACCGTCAGCTGCCCGTCGCTCGGCAATTGCAGCACCGTTGGCAACTATCAGGACAACTATCAGGTCACCTCTCGAACTGTGGGATTCGCCTTGAACGAGGTGAATGGCCGGTGGCAACGCGCACGCGAGATCATGACCATCTCAACGCCCAACATCAATCCCTTCATCACGATGGACCAGATTGCGTGCGCCTCGATCGCCAACTGCGTCGCCGTGGGTTCCTTTATCGACGCGAACAACGTGACGCAAGCACTCGTCGTGAGTGAAGTCCGCGGCACGTGGTCGCGTGGATTGTCGCTCCCACTTCCCGCCAACGCCAGCACGTACGCCGGCGCGAGCGTGAGCGAAGTCGCCTGCGTCAAGCACTCCGCCTGCACGGTGCTGGGCACCTACAACGCCAGCACCGGCGCCGTCGAAGGAATGAGCGCCAGTGAGAGCGGTGGCACGTGGAGTCGGGCGAGCGAACTCACGATGCCCGCCAACGCCGGCGTCAACCCTCGGGTGTTTCTCTACGGCTTCGATGGCGTGACGTGCGCCTCCGCGGGTAACTGCAGCGTGGGCGGACAGTACGTCGACAGCACGGGCCACTACCAAGGATTTCTCGCCAACGAAGTGGCGGGCGTATGGACGAGCGCCGTCCAACTCTCGCTGCCGAGTGGTGGCACATCCGCCGGCAAGAACGGCGGCGTCATCGCACTCACCTGTCCGAGCGCGGGCAACTGTCGCGCCGGTGCCGCGTACCTCGACGCAACGGGCTCGTATCAAGCGCTCGTCGTCAGCGAAGTGGACGGCACGTGGCAGGCCGGCGCGAAGGTCGTCCTGCCGGGTAGGGCTACGACGGTCGGTATCGACGGGGGCCTCTACGCGCTCGTGTGCCTCACGGCGAGTTCGTGCACCGGAACCGGCAGTTTCCTTTCGACCGCGACGACCTACGAGGGCTTCACCATCGCCAGTTAAGGCGGAATCCGGCCCAAACCGGGACGAGATCGCGGCGCAATCGAATGAGATATTCGCGCGCTCGCAAGGTTTCATCTACTGACCATCTCGAAGTACCCGGACCGACACCTTGCGGTAACCCTGTCTTTTTACGTTGTCGTTGTGGCACGCCAACGAACCCAACGTCCCCTTGATGGCTTCGCACGTGCCGCACCTCGCCGTCACCTCGCGCCTGGTCCTTCGTGACCGCCACGGTTGACTTTCAGGGCCGCAACGTCATCCTCATCGTCGAGGACGAAGAGAGTTACCAAGACGCCCTCAACGTGGGCCTTAGCGTGGAAGGTTTCGTCGTCGTGGGCGCGACGAACATCGCCGAGGCTCGTGCGCTCTTCGCCTCCGCCAAGCCCGACTTGGTACTCCTCGACGTGATGTTGCCCGACGGCTCGGGCATCGACTACTGCCGCGAACTGCACGACACCACCCACGTCCCCGTCATCATGGTGACGGCGAGGTCGAGCGAAGTCGACGTCGTGCTCGGTCTCGAGATCGGCGCAGCCGATTACGTCACGAAGCCCTACCGCTTGCGCGAGCTCGTCGCTCGAATCCGAGCGGTACTGCGGCGTCCAATCATCACCAACGACGACGAGGTCGTCAACTTCGGCGACCTGCACATCGACTTCGTGCGACGCACGGTAACGCGACGTGGCACGGAGGTCGAACTCAGCCGCAAGGAGTTCGACCTACTCGCACTCTTCGCGACGCGCCTCGGCCAAGTCGTCACGCGCGAGGTCTGCCTCGACACGCTGTGGTGGGGACTCGAACTCTCCGACACCCGCACGCTCGACACCCACGTCAAGCGCCTCCGCCAAAAGATCGAGGACGATCCCGCGAATCCCCGTCACCTCATCACCATCCGTGGCGTCGGCTTTCGATTGGACCCTTAGTCTTACTTTGTGCAAAAAAACGACCTGGTCTCCGACTTCACACTCCTCGATCAAGAGGGGAATCCTCGCACGCTCTCCACGATGTTGTTGGACGGACCGGTGGTCTTGTTCTTCTATCCCGCGGCCCTGAGTCCCGGCTGCACCAAGGAGTCGTGCCACTTTCGAGATCTCAAGAGAGAGTTCGACGCACTCGGGGCGCAACCCGTGGGGATCTCCATGGACTCGGCCGAACGCCAGGCCGAATTCGCCGAGAAGAACAGTTTCGACTACCCGCTCTTGGCCGACGTCGACGGCGCGGTCGCCCATCAGTTCGGCGTGAAGCGTTCCTTGAACTTCTTGAAGGTAAAGCGCGCTTCGTTCGTGATCGGACGGGACCGTCGGATCCGCGAGGTCATCACGAGTGAAGTCAGCATGAACGCGCACGCGGACCGCGCCCTGGCGGCCCTTCGCGCGTAACGATCAGCCGGCGATGAGTCGTGGCGCCGGGTCTTCGAGGAAGCGCGCGACGTGACCAAGTGCTCGTGACGCGAGGGCGCCGTCGACCTGGCGGTGATCGAACGCCATCGCGATCTGCGCAACCTGGCGCACCACGACTTCGTCGTTCACGACCCACGGGGCCTTCGCGATCTGACCCACGGCGAGGATGACGCCGGTCCCCGGTGGCAGGATCGGTACGGCCGCGTCCACGCCGAAGGGTCCCACGTTGGTGATGGTCAACGTCGTGCCGATCATCTCGTTCGGCGTCGTCGTACCGTTGCGGGCCTTTTCGACCAGCACATTGAGTGCCTGGGCCATTGCCACGAGGTCGAACTGATCGGCGCCCTTGATGTTGGGCACGATGAGTCCGCGATCAGTGTCGGCAGCGATTCCGAGATTGATACTTCGACGAACGATGACCTCGCCCGCCGCCGCGTCGAAGCTCGAATTGATGCCCGGGAAGTGTCGAGCCGCGTCACAGAGCGCGAGCGCCACGATCGTGAGCGGCGAGAGTCGAAGGTCCTGAAGACTTGGCTGCTTCTTCAGCGAGGCCAATAGCTCCATGGTCTTCGTCGCGTCGAAGGTCACCCACACGGCGGCGTGCGGGGCACTGAAGGCGCTCTGGACCATCGCGTCGGACATCGAGCGAAGGACGCCCTTCACGGGAATGCGCTCTTCCTTCGGGCCCGTCGCCCACGACGCCAATTCGCGTCCGACGAATCGTGACGTGGTCGTTGGCCCCGATAGGGGTGTGCTGGTGCGCGCAGGCGTTGCCACCGGTGCGCCACTGAGGGCGCGCTCGACGTCATCGCGGGTGATGAGACCGTCACGACCCGTTCCCGCCAACGCGGCGAGATCGACGCCGTGCTGCTTCGCGTAGAGACGAACGGGTGGCGTGGAACGAGGCGCCAGTGCCGGCACCGAGCTGACCGTGGCGACCGGTGCGGGGGCGCTGGGCGGCTCCGCAGCGGTGGGACGTGGGGCCCCTTGACGACGATGTTGGCGCGTGGCGACGCCGTCTTCGTTCGCGACGCCGTAGCCCACCAGCACGGCCTCGCGGCCCTCACCAATGGACGCCGCCTTCGTGGGCTCTTCCTTGGCGACCGGAGCCTCGGCGGGAACGGCTGCGCTTGCAGCGCCAGGGGCGCCGCCAATATCAAAGGTGATGAGCGGCTTGTGGACTTCCATCACGTCGCCCACGTTGCCGTGCAGTTTCACGACGGTGCCCGCGTAGGGACTCGGCAGTTCCACCGTGGCCTTCGCGGTTTCGATGTCCACGAGTGGCTGATTCAACGTGACGACGTCGCCGACGTTGACCTTCCACGTGACGATCTCGGCTTCGACGAGACCTTCGCCGACGTCGGGGAGTAGGAAAATTTCTTCGCTCAACTCTCGTATCCCATCACTCGGTCCACCGCGTCCAAGATCCGGTCAACGGTCGGCCGGTAGTCCTCTTCGATCCTCGTGGGCGGGTACGGCACGTGGTAGCCACTTACTCGTATGCCGGGGGCGCGCAGTGAGTAGAAGCAGCGCTCACTGAGTTCGGCGACCATCTCGGAGCCAATCGACGCCATGTGCGGTGCCTCTTGGACGACCACGAGTCGACCCGTCTTCTCGAGCGACTTCACCATCGTGTCGAGTTCGAGGGGCGCGATCGAACGCGCGTCCACGACCTCGAGCGACGTGCCTTCCACCGCGGCAGTGTCGGCCGCGCGAAGGATGGTCTTCACTGACGAGCCGTAGCCAATCACCGTCACGTCGGTGCCCTCGCGGCGCACGATCGCGTCGAAGAGACCAGCGGGCGCGGTGTCGAGGTCGACTTCACCCTTTTCCCAGTAGCGACTCTTCGGTTCACAGAAGACGATCGGGTCGTCGTGTTCGATCGACTGTTGGATCATCCAGTAGGCGTCGTTGGGTGTCGAGCACGACACGACGCGAAGTCCCGCCGTGGCGGCAAAGTACGCCTCGGGGCTCTCCGAGTGGTGCTCGATCGCGCCGATGCCCCCCTGGAAGGGGATGCGAAT
>PLNQ01000053.1 GCA_003141815.1 Acidimicrobiaceae bacterium
TGTAGCCCGCGCGAGTGAAGGTGTTCGCTGCCAAGGTGATCGTGCTGCCGTTGAGGCCCGAGCCCCCAGTTGGTGCCGTGCCCGTGCCGCCCGTGCCGGCGGCGTAGGTGAAGGTGTCGGTGGCGTTTGCCGTCCACTGTGCCGTGAGGACAATGGGCGAGCTGGCGAGGGTGTAGGTGGAGCCGGCGGCCTGCGTGGCGACGAGGCCGTCGTTCCAACCGGCGAAGGTGTAGCCCGCGCGAGTGAAGGTGTTCGCTGCCAAGGTGATCGTGCTGCCGTTGAGGCCCGAGCCCCCAGTTGGTGCCGTGCCCGTGCCGCCCGTGCCGGCGGCGTAGGTGAAGGTGTCGGTGGCGTTTGCCGTCCACTGTGCGAAAAGTGTGAGCGAACTACTGAGAGTGTAGGTCGAGGGTTGCGCCGAGCCGCCCGACGAAGTTAGGAACCAGCCGTTAAAGGTGTGGCCGGGGAAGGTGGGGGTCGGCAGGGTAATCGTCGTGCCGTTGGGTCCGCTGATCGGGGCGGGGGTGGGGCTGCCGCCTTGAGAGTTAAAGGTGACCGTGTCGGCAGCGGCGGCGGTGACATCGGCGAAGATTGCGCCTATGGAGGTGTTATTGCCTCCTGTCGCACTCGCCGAAGGAGTGTAGGGGGTGTTCGAGCTGAGGGAATCATTGGAGGTGATGATATTCCCTTGGGGTACTGACGTATAGGTGAAGCCGGAAGAGCTGCCCGCTGACGCGCTTTGGGTTGACTCGGCGTAGCCCCAGTACAACTGGTTGGTAGCCGCACTGCTGGTGAGGCTTGGAAATGTGATCGTCGAGGTCGACGTCCCCGCCGCGCCATTACTAGCTGCAACGCTCCAGCCCGACGCGGTCGCCGGGACGAACGAGTCGGCTACCAATTCGGGAGTGAGGGCGGAGACGTCGCCCGAATAGTTAGCGGTGATCGTCGTCGATCCCGTGGCCGTGACGACCGCCCACCAGATCTCCTCGGTAATCACGCCGTTCGTGGTGTCGACGTTTCGCTCTGCGAGGGTCCACGCTCCGGTCGTGCCGGACCCGCTGGAGACCACTGAGGAGACCGTGATGGTTGTCGAGTGAATCTGCGATGAGAAGATCAAGAGGTCGCCGACATGCTGGGAAACCACCGTCAACGATGTGACACCGGGGGCTACTGAGGATTCGACTGAGACCGGGAAGGTTGTTGCTTCGGTGATAGTGCCGGAGGCACTGGCCGAACTTTCAAGCACGACAGTCAGGACTGACGACATGAGCGCGACGAACGCTATGAATGTGGTCAGGACGCGAATTACCTTGTTCAATGTAGTGGTCATGAAACGCCTCCCTAAAGGCCAGAAATCCTCACCGCGTATCGGAACGGGAATCTGCGAACTATATACCAAAACGCCATGGCATAATTATGTCACGGAGATCTAGAAAATGACCGACGAAACCGAATTCTCGTGAACCTCCAACTACGTCCCGGGCTTCCTTCTAGCGGCGCCTGAGCAAGGCCTCAGTGTTGGGAACGATTTGTGATCCGCGGCGAGCGGAAAGTGCTCCATCGTCTATTGGGAAGACGGTCGCTTGGCGAAGCGAGGGCCGTGGAGTTGAGGTGAAAGATCTTGACAATGGACCACTCATCGGCGTGTCGCTCGTTGCACATCATCCAGACGTGCGAGACCCGTGAGGAGATATCCGTAACGGGTCATCAAGGTGTCTGCTTGGTCAAAATGCAAGGCGAACAAATTCCTAACACCGATCAGCATGAACCTCTGTACGTCACGGTCTAGCTGATCCACCGCGGCGGCGTCGCTACGGTGGGTTACTGGGCCGGTCCCGTACCGAGCACTAGATCGAGGGTCGCTTGAGCACCACTGGTGTTGGTGTAGCCAATTTGAACCGTGTCACCGGGCTTCAGTGTCCCCAAGATCGTGTCGAGAGAAGTGATCGTCGTGACGGACTGCCCGTTCACCGAAACGATGACGTCGCCCGCGGTCAGCGCTGACTTCGCTGCGGGGGTGCCACGAACGGTCTGCGCGATGGTGACGCCGCTGATCGTACCTTGCGAACCATTGCCGGTTCCCCCGACGGGACTAGGTGATGATGCTTGGGCCTCAATACCGATGAACGCGGTGGCGCCGACGTGGACGGTTGATGACGAACTACCGTTTTCGATTGACTTGGCGATCGTTAGAGCAGTGCCGATCGGAATGGCGAATGCCTGCGTGGTGGTCGAAGTGCCGGTGTTGAAAACCGGATTGAAGCTTGCCGACGCGGCGGTGTCCATACCAATGACCTGTCCCTTGGCGTTCACGAGCGCGCCACCGGAATCACCGGCCTGGATGGCCGCGTTGATTTCGATCATGCCGGTCAGCGTTTCGGAGCCCGTCGGATTCTGGCTGTCGCCCGCCGTGATGGTCTGGTTGACGCCGAGCACTGAGCCCGCGGCGTAACTGGGCGTGCCGCCAGTGCCACCCGCGTTGCCGATGCCCACTATTGATTCACCCTTGGTCACGGCGCCGGTGTTCGTCTTGATGGTGGTGAGACCCGACGCGTTCTTCAGTTGGAGCACCGCGATGTCGGAGGACACGTCGTAGCCGACAACCGTCGCGTTGTAGACCTTTCCGGTCCCCACGTCGCGAACCGAGATCGACGTCGCGCCGGCAATCACGTGATTGTTCGTGAGGATGAGACCGTTTGAGGAGATGATCATTCCCGTGCCGGCGGCCATGCCCTGTTGAAGCGAAAGTTGTGTGGTGATATCCACCAGACCGGGATCGACGGACGCCGCGACCTTTGATGCCGCAGAGTTGGCTTGGGATGTTGGCGCGTTCCCTGCCGGTGTCGCCGGGGGGTTGGCGGAGCCCCCGTTGTATCCGTTGCCCCCGTAACTTCTATAGCCGCCCGAAGGGAATTGCGGAGGCGTCGTCCCAACTTTGGCGACGGCGTTGGTGGAGTTCTGATTGGCGTGACCTACGAAGAAACCGGTCAAACCCGCAGCGAGCACCAGAGTCAGCGCGGACAGGCCCAACAACGCCCGCTTATAAGGGGTTCGCCGCGGTGTGACCGGAGAAATGGGATCCACTTGTCCATCGCCTTCGTGTTCCGTATTGAATTCCATCACCGGTTCCTTTCACGCGCATCGCATTGAAACAGTGTGAACGTCGGTCCTGAGTTGTTCGTTTGAAGGGGGTAAAAACCTCCTAATAAGCCGGACTCCGGTCAAGGTGGTGAAGCTCCTCGTCACGGTCGGAAATGAGGAAGCGATCATACGATCGCGCCTCGAGCCAACGTACGAATGGCGTGAGGCGTTGTAAGCGCCAAGATTCAGTACGCCTTCGACATCATCTGAGTTCTGGGGCGCGTCAAGTAGAAAAGCGAACGCCCCGCTCGAATCTGTCGAGCGGGGCGTCCGTGATGAGAATTATTCGTGGATGACTGCTACTGCCTGGATCGCCTCGGGCTCACCGGTACGAAGTTTTAAGAGCCAAATGAGGCCGAAGATCATCCACGCACCGACAGCCCACGCACCATACGAAAGCGGCTTTGGCAACGCGGCGATGAATTTGAGACCCGGGACACCAGTAATACCGGCGGCGTTCATGAATCCGGGCACGAGGAAGAGAAAGCCGAGGATTGGAATCACTATGTGCAACCAGAGTCTGCGCTCTTCCTTGCGGTGCTTCGTGTAGTAGCCAATGCACGCAAGATTCGTCACCGCGTAGACGAGAACGACGATCACCACGAGACCCGTGGCCACGATTCCGAACGCGGTGGTTGGACCGTACTTCCAACCGAGCAAAAGCCCGATCGCCAGTCCCAAGACCAACTGCAGAATGATGGCGTTCTGAGGCGAGCGGTGTCGAGCGTTCAACTTCGCGAGTGACTTGGGAAATGCTCCGGCGCGACCAAATGCGTACGCAGTGCGCGTGAAGACGTTCGTTCCCGCTATGGCGTTGGCCAGCGTTGAGTTGATAATGGCCAGCAGCACGAGGAGCCAAAACACAATGGAGACCGAGTTCGCGAGGCCGTCCCACGGCACGTTGTTCGCCGACGCGGAAAATCCAGTGAATCTCTTTGGCCCGTACGTCACGTCCGCCGCGTACGTTGACACGACGTACAAGATGCCAATCGAGATCGTCGCAATCATGATTGCTTTGGGTACGTTTTTTCGAGGCTCACGTGTTTCCTCGGCCATCGGCGCGGCGGCCTCGAAGCCGGAGAAGGCGAGCAACGTAAAGATCGAACCAGCAATGACGCCGCTCCACCCGTGGTATTTCGGAGCGTTGGCGTACTTGACCGTGAAGGCACTCAACGTGTTGTGATGTCCAGCCTTGACCACGAGAACGATGGAGAGAATGGCGAAGACGGCAATTTCGAAGAAGCCAAGCCACATGGCGGTTTTGGCGGATGTCCGGATACCCAGCCAGACCAAGTAACAGACCAGTAGTGTGCCGAGCGCGGTGAAGAGCCACCACGAACCCAGCGGTATCGAGTTGAGTTTCGAGTGCCATTCGCCCGCGACGGTGTAGCCAAGTTGCAGCATCACCAATGGAACGATCAGTACTTCCACCGCCGCGTACCCCCAGCCGACGAGGAAACCAACCCACGGGCGAAGACCCACGGCGCTGTACGTCGCGACGGATCCCGATGAGGGAACGTGCTTCGCTAACTGTCCGATGCTCGACGCGGTGAAGAAAATTCCAATGAACGCAAATATCACCGCGAGTGGCAGCGCCCCGCCCGCCAACGGCGCCCCGAACGGAATCGACGCGGCAATCGCCGCGGCGGGCGCCATAGAGCAAATCGATTGAAAGGCAACTTCCCGCAGGCCAATGGCGTTACGGTCCAAATTCGTCACGACGTTACTCACGCTTCCCCCAAAGCTTGAATTGTCCTCGACACTACTGCCAGGACTTTCCGGAGCGGGGCACTTGGCTTCGCTGCACGCCTCTTTCCTCGACCGCCTGGTCCCGGAGTGCGCCCAGCTACTCGACGGCTGCCATGGCGAGTGAGATTCTCTCCAACGTGGCAGCCAACGAACTGGTGCGTGGCGTTGCCAACCTGGCGACGACGCGCGTCGTATGGTGAATCTCGTCATCGCGGGACCGCGACCAGCCGAACAAAGATAAGGGTGTCAGCGTCGCCGGCGTGAACGAAGCACCAGATCCTCGATGTGGTGCGCGCCGGCGCCGCTCTCGGGGGTGATGCGCGGTCGCTGCTCGTTCACCTCTATCTCCCAGTCGTCGTTAAGTAACGCGGCGACCATCGAAGGCCCGACGTAGTCGGCCGGGTCGAAGCCGCCGTCATGTGCCTGCTGGGTCTGCTTGCCTGCGCGGCCGCCCGCTCCAGCGCCACGCCCGAAACCTCGGGCGCGGTCACGTCCCAGCCGGCAGTTGCGAGCCACACCGCGTCCGCGCCCTCGCCGCAGCCGACGTCGAGCACCCTCCCGGGCGAGAGTCCGGCGACCTCGGCCACGAGCGCGCCATTGGGCTGGCCGCTCCACATCTTCTCCCGGTCGGTGTACCGGCCATCCCCTTCCGCCTGCACCGCGGGGTCTCCGACGTAACCGTCGGCGGGCGGAGTGGCGGCGTGAGCCTCCTCGAACTTTCTGGCGGAGTCGTTCGTTTCGGCCATTGTCATTTTCCTTCGCTGAGGGTTCGAGCGCGAACCGCGTCGCCTTGTGATCATTGAGTTTTCGAACAAAAACCTTGGAAAGGTGTCGGCGTAATGTTCTATCTCGGTTGATTCT
>PLNQ01000036.1 GCA_003141815.1 Acidimicrobiaceae bacterium
GGCGCTGACGGCGCGGACGCTAACCAGACCAACAAGAACTTGCTGCTCTCCGAGTACGCCGAGATCGACACTCGGCCGCGACTCGAGATCTTCACCGACGACGTCAAGTGCACTCACGGCGCCGCGGTAGGTGCACTCGATGTGGAAGCCCTGTTCTACCTGCGCTCGCGAGGGGTGACCCGAGAGGCGGCGAGGGCATTGCTCACCCATGCGTTCGCGCTTGAGGTTCTCCATCGAGTCGAGTCCGAGCCGCTGCGCACCCACGTCGAAACGCTGCTCGCCGAACGGCTCTCGGTTGACGGCTTCGCGATAGAGGGAACGTTCCAGTGACCGGTGACCTCGCGGGCGGGTGCCGAGAGGTGACCCGTGAACGTGGCGACCATGACGGTTTTGGGCGCACGGCGGCAGTTGCGGTGACGTCAACGGTCTTGAGTACCGGAGGTAGTAGATCGTGAGCACCGGGCGACGTACTCCCTTCGATCTCGTACATGACTGCGAAGTCACGCTGATTCCCAACGGTCAGAGGATGTCGCTCCGCGCCGGTGAGCAGGTGCTGGTGGTGCAGGCCCTCGGGGGCACCGTCACCGTCCAGACTGACAGCGGATACTTGGCCCGAATCTCGGCAGAGGACGTTCGGACGCTGGGACTCGAGAGCGAGGTGGTCGACAAGGACGTCGCGTCATCTGGCCCCTTCGATCTCGAGCGTGTGATCGAACAGCTGAAGACGGTCTTTGACCCCGAGATCCCCATCAACGTGGTCGACCTCGGATTGATCTATGAGTGCGTTGCCCAGCCCTTGGCCGACGGAAGCCACCGAGTGGAGATCAAGATGTCGATGACTGCACCGGGTTGCGGCATGGGTGACGTGCTCAAGCATGACGCGCGCTCTCGCGTTCAAATGATCCCGGGCGTCAGCGAGGTCAACGTGGAGTTGGTGTGGGACCCNNGGCGACGGGCTCTGTGAAGAGATCTGTCCAGAGGTCTTCACCCTGCTGGACGACGGACTGGCCTACGTCAAAGAGGGTTCGGACGTGAAGTCCGACCCGGGCGGCTCGGCGGGTGTGGCTCAGGTGCCCTCGGGACTCGAGGATGCGGTGACCGAAGCTTCCAAAGAGTGCCCCGGGGAGTGCATCTTCATCGAAGAGTAGGGGCGCACGTCGGGCGGTCACCGATTCCTCGCGGGCCCGACGACGGCGTACGTTGGCCCAGGACCTCAGCACCCAGAAGCTTCCGAACGACGTCGATGGGGCGTCCCGGTCGGGCGGTGCTGTCGAGGTGATCACCTAACCGCCCGGTTCCTTTTGGACCCACGAGGAAGTGTCGCATCCGTCGTCGTTCAGATGCGACACGCATACTGGCATCGTCATATCGTCAACGCTGTCTGGTCGGTGTCATCAACGTCCACCGCCGTGTCAATAATTGGCTCGGGTCGTCGACCGGGTGATCCATGTTTCGAACGGTGTCCCGGTGCGGTCCGGCCCAATGGATGCGCCGTAGCTCACTCGTGGAGTTCATAGCTAACGCGCTCGTCCTCGATGCCGAGGGTGCTGCAGGCTTGGCGGGCCGCCGCGACCATTGCAAGAGGACCGGCGATCAGCAGCGACGGTGGGGCCGTCAAAGAGCGCCGCCCTGTGAAGAGTACCCGTCTTCTCGAAGACTTGCTGGGCGTCGCGTAGCCGAGCGGGGAGTGATGCCAACATGGTGGTGTCGACACGCAGTGCGTCATCACGAACGTCGAAACGTGAGCGGATCCGCACCGCGTCGATGGACGTCTTGCCGCAGAGACCGAACGAACTAGTGGTGAAGAACGCTCGCGTCACGCTGTAGTCGGCTAGCGCCACGTCACTCGCCAGCGTGAAGTCAGGCGCGTTGAAGGTATCGACGTCATTAACAACGCCCGTGCAGTAGCGCATCGTGACGAGTTCCTCGGTGTGAGCGATGACGCCCTCGCTCACGAGGAAACCCGCGGCGATGTCGAAATCAGCGCCGGGCGTTCTCATGGTGACCGCGAGTGAACGACCACCCGCTTGAAGTTCGAGAGGTTCCCCAGCGGCCAGCGTGTCGCTCACTATCTTCGGTGCTTCGCCTACGGTCATACAAACGACCCGGTGCTCTGGAGTAATACGACTCACTTCGTCCCCTGTCGTGTAGATAGAAGTTCTTTGAACGATCACTCGTCAGATTCACCCAAGCGCCTTACCTCGCTCGCAACCGCTGATTGTACGAGTGTTCGGACGCGCTTGTCGTGGTCACGAAGTCCTTGGTTCGCGCTGTGGTGGGAGCAGTTTTCTGGGACGGATCAGTAACATGCTTCTCATGAGTACGACGGCGACTGAGTGGCTCGCCGCATTCGTGGCGCAACTAGGTGTTGACGCACCGGGTGACGACGAGTGCAGCGACATTCGTTCTCTGGCTGGTACCGTGGCCCACGACTCGGAACGTTTGGCGGCGCCCATCGCGTGTTGGATGGCCGCGAAGTCGGAACTTCAGGCGAGTGCCACACGTGAACCCGCGCTTGGTCTGGTAGTCCCTGAGTCAGGGTCGCACGCCAACGACGTTGAGTAGGACTCGGACGGCGCGACCGAGTAGTTACGTTGCAAGTCCTAATCGCTGAAGATCATCGGGACTATCGACGTCGAAAAACTGTTCCTCGCTCGCCACGCTTTGCGATTCAGCTTCGCCCAAGAGGACCACGTCACTTTGAGCGGTGAGATGTTGCAGTGAACGAACGCCTCGACTCACGAACTCGCTCGCGGAGTCCAAGTCTCGTGGCCTCCATCTGACACAGTGAGGCTGTGGTCGGTCATGCACCACCGGCACGACCGAGCCTGGCGAATCCCATTCGACGAGGAGCCGCAGTAGTGGTTCTGAGAGAAGAGGTAAGTCACACGCGATTGTTAAGGCGCCACCGGCGTGTCCTTGATCACGCAGCGCGCGGCAACCGGCGGCGATGGCGGCGAGGGGTCGTTCGCGGCGGGCTCTTCCAATGTTGCTGGTAACCCGGACACGCCGGGGCCGACTTCAACTGCCGTTTCGACGACGAGCTGTTATAGCTTCGCCGTTCGAACGGCGAGTGTTGATCCCACGACGATGAGTTGCGACTTGTCTCGACCCATGCGACGACTCTCCCCTCCAGTGAGCAAGATTGCCGCGACGGAACGCGAAGGATCGGACACGGCTCAATCGTGCAAATGAGACGCCCGCTAGGCTTCGCCAGATGTCACAACACGAACGAGGATCCATGCAGGTTCTATCCTTGTGGCGCTATCCCGTGAAGTCAATGCAGGGGGAGTCGTGTGACGCGTTGGACTTTGATTCGAATGGTGTTCGAGGCGATCGGAGTTTTGGCGTTCTCGACCTGGAATCGGGAACGGTCATTTCTGCCAAGCGCGAAGGGCGTCTTCTCGAAGCCGAGGCGTCTCTCAAGTCCGGCGGGCTCACTGTCAAGTTGCCCGGAGCTCAGGAACTCGATCCGGGTGAGGTGCTCGATGAGAATTTGACTCGCTGGCTCGGACGTCCGGTACGCGTGGTGCAGGCCGCGAACTTCGAGACGCCAATCTTCGAGAGATCCGAGGATTTCGAACGCGACGATTCGAAACTCGTGCGCTGGGAGGGCCGTCGCGGATCGTTCGTCGACCGGAGTTCGTTGCACGTGATGACCACGGGGGACATGGACCTACTGACCCTCGAGAGGCCCGAGCTGCAATGGGACGTACGTCGGTTCCGGCCAAACGTCTTGGTTGAGGCCCAGTTCAGCCTGGTTGACACCTCAACGACGGGGCGATTTCGCGTCGGTGAGGTCGAGATAGAGATTCAAAAAGGGTGCGTTCGGTGCGTGATGACGACCAGGGCACAGCCCGGCAATCTCGAGCGTCAATTGGACATACTTCGCCATATCAGCAGTGCCCATGACAGCATCGTGGGCGAACGAGCGGCGGTGCTGCGAGCGGGAACGGTCCGTGTCGGCGACGTGGTTAGTGTCGCGCCCTGACGCGTCGAGCTGGCTCTTCGGTCATAATCAAGTGAGTAGAAAACGACGGACGAGGTGTGTCCGATGCCTAGTTGCTCCGCGGCTGCAGCTCGAGAAAGGAAAGGCGTCGTTGAGTCCACTATCGGCACAGTGACTGGCCAAAGCGGCACCGGCATGAATCGCGAATTGACACGAACGGGCAGGTCTAGTGCCTCGGCTGCTCGGACAATGTGTGGAAAAAGGCGGTGAGGGACGGCGGGAGGAAAATGCCCATTGAGGAGTTAATGCGCTCGGACGGCGTTCGTTCTATCGTTCGGTGGGGCGTACCGGTCATGCACACGCCAACTCGGACGGTCTCTGACTTTGGACCATCGCTGCAGACATTGATCGCTGATATGTTTGCCACGAATCTTGCAGCCGACCGTACTGGCCTGGCTGCTCCCAAGGTGGGTGTCGACTTCGCGGTGTTCGTTTTCGATTGTTTTGACTCCCAATGGGAAAGACGCGTCGGTCTTGTGTGCAACCCGTCGGTAACCTTCGCCGAGCGAGCTCGGCGGCACTTCGTCGACCTAGACGAAGGCTGCCTCTCGCTCCCCGGCGCGTACGCTTCAACGGTACGTCCTGATTTTGCCATCTGTCGAGGCCAAGATCAGTATGGCAACGACATTGAAGTCCTCGGTACTGGCACGCTTGCTCGCTGCCTTCAGCATGAGACCGACCACGTGAATGGTCTGGTGTTTGAGGATCGTCTTCCCCGTCGACTTCGCAAAGTGCTCCTCTCAGCCAATTAGATTGTTGGTGTCGGAGACGCGATATGTCGAGCACCGCGCCGTGACTAGACGGTCAGAACAGTTCATCATGCCCTGACAAGTAGTTCCGTGATGCCGTCGCTTTCGCGCGACACATCTTGTTACGTTGGAGGGAGAATCATCTCAAGCTTTGAGTTTCGACGATCGAAACCTTTCCCATCGCGGCGGTGTCCCTGCGCCGTATCGACAGCCCAGGGATCGAATGACGGTCAACGGTGAGCCATCGTCTAGGAAGCCTTAGGCCCCATCTGCGACAACGGCAATGCAGACTCCGCCGCCCGACTAAATCGACGCCGTGACGATCTCGACGGCATGCTTCTGCGTGGCCGCTGTGCTGTGCGATGCCGGTCCGGCGACATCACGTCGGGTCCGTGGGACACGTTCCGGCGGCGAGGACGCTACTCCGTCGCGGGTCCGCCGGCGTCGTTCTCGGGGCGTGTCGGAGAAGTGGTCGCCCACCGTCCCAGTAACTCGGCGGCACCGTTGGTGAAGCCATGGATGATCTCTTCGGCGCTACGAGCGTTCGAGAGCAGACCCACACCCTGCCCTGCGGCAATCTCTGCGAGATCGAAGTCGCCCTCGTCGCGAGCCCGCGAAAAGGCCGCACGCGCCCTGTCGTCGTCGACCAGGCGTTCCTCATCTCCCGACCATCGTTCGGTGAAGCGATTGCGCAGTACCCGTTCGCCGAACTGTGTCGGCCACGCAAAGCCCATCGCCGCGTCAACGCTGCGGGTGTAAACGGTATCGGTCTCATTGGCACGAATGATCCGAGAATGGGCCGCCGCTGGTGTGAGCGCTTCGGGACAAAGGAGGAACGCGGTGCCGATCCACGCCCCGGCTGCGCCCGCGGCCAAGACCGCGGCTAGGCCTCTCGCAGAGCCGATGCCTCCGGCCGCGAGGACGGGGATCTCCACTTCCTCCAGGACTGCTTGGAGCAGCGGAAGAGTGGCGACGTTGTTGAGTCCGTGACCACCGCCTTCGCTACCACGGGCAATAATGATGTCGACGCCAGCAGTCTGCGCATCTCGTGCCCCTTGGGCGTCGTACACCTGCGTGGCGAGCAAGATGTCGGCATCGTGCACACGATGCACCCAGGGACTGACGTTGGCGAATCCAAGGGAGATGAGGATTGGCTGGGCGTCGAGTGCCGCGCCTAGTAGTAACGGTTCTTGATCGACGGCCCAGCCGAGAAGACCGATGCCAAAGGGTTGGCGCGCTTGTCGAGGAATGGCTGATTCTCGCTCGATCAGTTCGACAGATCCCGCGGTGCCGATACCGATCATCCCGAGCCCTCCCGCACCAGAGATGGCCGAGGCTAATCTCCCGCCCGCGACGCCGCCCATGGGGGCATTGATGATGGGAGTGCGAAGATTGAGCGAGGATGACCATGGCGTTGAGAGCATCGCGGTGTCCTTATCGTCGTTGGTGGCCCCTCAGTTCGAGGAGACCACGCAAGTTCCTAGCCAAGTGTCTAGCGCACTACGAAGTCGCTGGTCTCGGCGGGATTCCGTTTGCCAGAGGATGCTGCGAACTGGTGATGCGGTCCGAATCACTCGGTTGCACCGATACGCTAGCGCGATGGAGCGGAGCATTACCGGTTTCCACTGTGATGACGAGAGCGACTGGGTCGCAGAGGTCGCCTGCGGTCACGGCCAGCATGTTCGTCACCGCCCGCCTTTCCAACTTCGAGCGTGGGTGTTGGAGGAGGAGGGACGAAAGGCCCGGCTGGGAACGATCCTTGACTGTCCGCTCTGCGACCGTTGTGAGCTGCCAGAGGGTATGCAGGTTGTCGGGTCAAGTCCAGTGTGGGACGAGCGCAACATGCCCTCAGGACTGCGACGTTCTCACCGCGTTGCGCGTGG
>PLNQ01000014.1 GCA_003141815.1 Acidimicrobiaceae bacterium
CAGTTGAAAGTTCGTGAGTGGTCGGTCACGCCGCGCTCGGTCAACGACACCGTGCGCGAAGGATCCCTTGTGGTATTGGACCCGCCTCGACAGGGGCTCGCCAAGGGCGTCGCCGAGAGCCTGGTTCGGCGCCGACCTCGCCGACTGGTCTACGTATCGTGCGACGCGGCCACCTTCGCGCGCGACCTTAAGATCTTCTTAGGGAATGGATTTTCCCTGCAACAAATGCGAATCTTCGACCTCTTCCCGATGACTGAGCACGTTGAGCTCGTCGCGACCCTTGACAGCCCCGCGTAAAGGGTGGATAGTAAAAGCCAGAACGAAAATCTCGTTTCCCGCAGAGGGGGTTGAGAATGTCGATCAAGTTAGATCATCACCACCGCGTTACCGCCCAGAAGCTGTTTTGCCACCCGCTGAATCACAACATTCAGTGGCACGACGTGTGTTCATTGCTCGCACGTTTCGGTGAGGTCCACGAGACCCATCGTGGTAATTGGGCCGTAACGGTGGAACGCGAAACTGTATCCTTCGGATCAACGCGCACGCGCGAGTTGACCGAAGACCAGGTGGTGCGAGTTCGAAACTTTCTTCGATCCTTCGGTCTCACAAAAGAGAAGTTGACCGCGGCCTAACTTTTCGACCAGTACGGTTAGGAGTCGTGACGAAGCGACCCTTGGTGTTGATTCCTCCATCGCTAGGTAAGTCGCTGGGTGGTCTTCGCCGGAGCAAAGAGGGCGTCTTTGACGTGGTGCTGGGCGAGCCACGACGCCAAGTACTCATGGCTTTAGGTGATTTCGTTAATCGAGCGACGCCCCGTGAGCTCGAGGTGACCTTCGGCGCGCGAGGCGAATTGCTCGAGCGCGCCCTCCACGCGACCAACGACGTGGTGTCTGGTCGCGCATTCGTAGCGCCGGCGTGGCGACGCTACGAAGGCATCGTGTGGAACCATCTCGATCCCGTTTCGCTCACGCCGGCGCAGCGACGACGAGTACTCGTCCCCTCGGGTCTCTACGGACTTCTTTCGAGCGAAGATCCCATCGCTGACTACCGATTACGGATGAACGTCCGACTCAAGCCGTTGCCGTCGCTGGCGCAGTTCTGGCGACCGGTCGTGACGCCACTGCTCAAAGATCGCACGAAGAACACGACCATCGTCAACTTCTTGCCGCAGGAACACGCGGCGAGTGTTGATTTTCACTCACTCGCCGAAAGTCGCCATGTGGTCAATGTTCATTTCGTCGCGAACGACGAGAAACGCGCGGTCGGTCATGACGCGAAGGCCGTAAAGGGCGTTCTCGCTCGTCACGTATTGACCGACGGTCTCGACGCGATTGAGTTAGTCGAGTGGAGGGATTGGCGTGTTCGCCGGCAGGGGAGTGACGTCTTCGTCACGGCGCCGTAGCCGCCGAGGCCGGCTTTTGCGAAAATCTTGAGCGGCGGTACCATGGGCTCATGGCACTTGACGGCGAGTACGAACCCAGCGCGTGGCAGTGGGTGAGGGATCAGGTCGCCGAATACGAAGCCAGTGGCGGCGAACGTGCGAACACGCTTCGTGACTCTGGTTTACCGGTCATCATCGTCACCACCAGAGGGAACAAGAGTCGAAAAATCCGCAAGTTCGCACTCATGCGTGTCGAGCACGATGGCGAGTACGCGCTTGTTGCCTCGCAGGGAGGGGCCCCGACGAACCCCTCGTGGTACTTCAACTTGATCGATGACCCTTCGGCACTCGCTATCCAAGATGGGCCCCTTCCCTTCGATTTCACGGCTCGAGTGGTCGAAGGCGATGAACGCGCTCTGTGGTGGGAGAGGGCGGTCGCCGCCTACCCCGAGTACGCCGAATATCAAACGAAAACGAGTCGGACGATTCCCGTTTTCATCGCTTCGCGGACTTCTCCTTAACGAGGACGTCATTGTGTCGACGGCCGTTACTTCGTCCGTCTCGACGCCCGTGGCGTCTGCAAATCGTCGCTCGGAGCAGTTGCAATCATTCAACGGAAGGTTTTAGAAAGGACGACAAACGAGCTGCCCGCCGCCGTCACTGGTTCTTGGGAGCTGGGCGATCTCACGGTGAACCGCATTGGGTTCGGTGCAATGCGCCTCGCGAGCAACGCACCATTTTCCGGTGGTACCTCGAATGATCGCGATCAGTCCATCGCCGTGCTTCGTCGCGCCATCGAGCTTGGCGTTAATCACGTCGACACCGCCGCTTTCTACTTCACTCCGTTGCGATCGGCCAACGAGCTAATCAATCGAGCGCTCGCGCCCTATTCGGATGATCTGGTCATTACGACGAAGGTCGGGCCCGGTCGTGATCCCTGGGGTCAGTGGATGCCCCGCGCGACGCCTGAGCAGTTGCGCGGCCAAGTCGAAGAGAACATTCGCCAATTAGGACTCGAACACCTCGACGTCGTCAACCTGCGTGTTCAGGAGCCCGGTTCAATCGCCTAACATTTCGGTGCGCTGTCTGGACTTCGCGATGCTGGCCTCATTCGTCACTTCGGCGTTCCCGAAACGAACCTTGAGCAACTCGACGAAACGCAGGCTATTGCACCCGTGGTCTGTGTTCAGAACCGCTACGGCATCGACCAACGCAGCGAAATGACAGCATTCTGCGGATCTGTGGGGAACGAGGCATCGCGTTCGTTCTATTTTTTGCGATCTCCGGATCTAGCCAGGCGTCTGGCGCGAGTGTCGTCGAGCGCGACGCGATCCTCGCCCTCGCGCGAACTCGCGGCGTCACGACGGCGCAGGTCCGCTTGGCGTCGACCCTGCAACACGGATCACACGTGTTGGCGACCCCGGGGACGGGTAACCCTGCACACCTCGAAGAAGACATCACCGCTGGCGCTTTACGCTTTACGGAAGAGGAACTCGCGGTACTCGATTCAATCGCCTAGAGAACTGCTCATCGCGTGAGCTGGATCGTCATTGCTTCAGCGGTCCTTTCCAAATTGTTGGTTGGATGTTGCACCCCCTTTCTAGAGTTCATTTCATGATGAGAATTTGCAGTCAGTGTGCGCGAAAGTATGAACCGTCCAGTGGCCATCTGAGATGTCCGGCGTGTCGATCGAAGAATTCGTGCGCATGCGGAAAGACGAAACAGCTGAAATCGACTACGTGCGGCGCGTGTCGAACTGTTGCCGAAAGTGCAAACGGGAATTGGGAGGGTGGGGGGACGTACCACAAAAAGGGCTATGTCATGCTCCGCGCCCCGGAACACCCTCGCGCAACGTCGAGCCCCTACGTCTTTGAGCACATTTTGGTGGCCGGGTCGGTGATCGGACGGTACCTCGTCGAGGGTGAATCAGTTCACCATCTCAACGGCATGCGTGATGACAATCGTCCGGAAAATCTGGAACTCTGGACGCGGCCGCAACCCGTGGGTGTCAGAGTTCATGACGCCATCGAGTGGGCTCGTTACATTCTTGATCGGTATGACGGCACTGAGATGAATCTCATCTCCAACAATGACCAGAGCGAACTCTGAACATCCTTGGAGATGCAGGGTGTCGAACCCTGGTGTTACAGCTTCTTGGTGAACATTCTCCGAGCGCAGCTGACAGGAGGTTGTCGGGAGCGTCACTGTTGTCAGCGCCGGTGGCGTTCCTTAGTTAGCTGAATTGTCCCGACGAGATCACTAACGAACCTTGTTGGTAAGCCCTACTTTATGACGTCCGTTTACTAAACCGCAGGGCTGGGTCTAGGCGGACGTTGCTACCTAAGCAGCAAGCGCAAGCTGAGGCTTGGCGTTTATTTATTTTT
This sequence comes from Acidimicrobiaceae bacterium, assembly GCA_003141815.1. Taxonomy (GTDB): domain Bacteria; phylum Actinomycetota; class Acidimicrobiia; order Acidimicrobiales; family RAAP-2; genus RAAP-2. Next base: position 3,766 of record PLNQ01000014.1, read on the forward strand.
TCCGGCTCTTTAACGTGGCTCCGGAGACCACGGCTCGCTTCTTTCACCTCGACGTCTGTAGTCGAAACCTATTCATCCCCTCGTCACACCACAACCAAATTGGTTGCACAAGAAGTATACCGCTTGTCCCCTCTTCGAAATCAAGTTCGTAGGAGTTGAAAAGCGCAGTTACCCAAACTTCTCGATATGGCGTGCGGCTCTCGCCATATCACGCTCGGCGTCACGCTTGGCGAGGGCTTGACGGCGGTCTTGTTGTTTGCGGCCCTTCGCCATCGCAATTTCCACTTTGGCTCGCCCGTCCTTGAAGTAAAGCTTTAGGGGCACGATCGTGAGCGACTGGGTATTCACCTCGTGTTCCCATTTGGTGATCTGTTTTCGGTGAGCTAGGAGCTTGCGCTTGCGGTCCGGGTCGTGACTGCCAAATCCCACGGCGAAACGCCATGGAGGGATGTGCATTTGATAGATCCAAAGCTCGTCATTGTCAATACGGGCGTAACTTTCGGCAATTTGGGCCGTGCCTTCGCGAAGGGACTTCACTTCAGATCCTGTGAGCACCAAGCCACATTCGAGGGTGTCCAAGATTTCGTAGTCATGTCGGGCGCGACGATTGGTGGCGACGACGCGGTCACCACCGGTCTCACCACGCTTCTTCGCGCGTCGTTCTTGGATTTGCTTGGCTCTTGCCACGAAGCAAGCGTAGTGAAGAGTGGACGGAGACTCGAGAGCGGTTCACTAGGGTAACCACGTGCTTACTCTCAGTTCTGCCCAGCGAGACGCCATCGTGGCGACGTGTATCCGCGCGCTTCCGAATGAGGGATGCGGGCTTCTTTTGGGTACCTCCAACGGTGTCGTGCGAGAAGTTGTCGCGAGTGGGAACGTCGCCGACTCCGCCAAGGTTTACGAGATCGATCCGAAGGTACTGCTTCGTGCCTATCGGCGGACTGACGAAGAGGGCATTGACGTGCTCGGGGTGTTTCATTCTCACACCCACAGTGAGCCCTACCCGAGTCCCACCGACGTCCGTCAAGCGCCCGACCCGTCCTGGCATTACGTAATCGTCTCCTTACGCGACACGCCGGCGGAACTTCTCAGTTATCGAGTCGTCGACGAAACCGTCTCGGCGGAGCCTGTGAAGATTCTTAACTGAGCGCGGGACGGTGAATTTTCGGGCACGGCGTCGCTGAAAGCAGATAATGTTGACTCAGCAAGTCAGGTATTGACCTGGAGAGTCGAAAGAGGCGTTATGGCGGCTGTACTGCGAATCCCCACCGTGCTTCGTCCTGCCATGGGCGGAGAGAGCGTCATCGCCGTCGAAGGATCCACCGTAGGCGAAGTTCTTCTCAAGCTCACTACCACCTATCCCGCCATCAAGGGTCAGCTCCTCAACGAGGACGGGACCCTTCACCGATTCCTCAACGTCTACGTCAACGACGACGACGTTCGCTACCTCGGCGGTGTCGAGGCTTCCATCACCAACGACGACGAGATCACCCTTCTGCCCGCGGTCGCGGGCGGCGTTTGGTAGTGGCGCGCTACGAATCCGTACTCGACCTGATTGGCAACACGCCGGTCGTCGACGTCAGTGCGCTATCACCAAAACCTAACGTCACCATCTTGGCCAAACTCGAAGGCCACAACCCGACCGGCTCGGTGAAAGACCGCGTCGCGTTGTCGCTGATCGAAGCGGCCGAGAAGGACGGGCAACTCGTTCCCGGCAAACCCGGACAGACGCTCATCGAACCTTCCTCGGGCAACACTGGCATCGCCCTCGCCATGGTGTGTCGCCTGCGTGGCTACCACCTGAAGGTGGTCCTGCCCACGAACGTCTCGCCCGAGCGACGACAACTTCTACTCGCCTTTGGCGCGGAGATCATCGACTCGCCCGGGAATGAGGGTTCGAATGGCGCGGTTCGTCTCGCGCAGTCACTCAGCGAGGCGAACCCTTCGTGGGTTTTTCTCTATCAGTACGCCAACCCCGCGAATCCACTCATCCACTACAAGACGACCGGCCCCGAGATCTTGGCCGACGTGCCCGAGATCACGCACTTCGTCGCAGGACTCGGCACGTCGGGCACGTTGATGGGCGTCGGACGTTACCTGAAGGAACACCGTCCCGAGGTACAGATCTGGGCGGTGGAGCCGCCGAGTGGCGAAATGGTGGACGGACTGCGCAGTCTCGACGACGGGTACGTCCCGCCGATTTTCACCGACAACGACGGCGAGCATCTCCTCGACCGAAAGGTCATCGTCCGTCCCCGCGAGTCCATCGAGTGGACGCGCCGACTGACCGAAGTCGGTCTCTTCGTCGGACTTTCTTCGGGGGCCGCGATGGCCGGCGCCGTGAAGTGCGCCGCGGCCATTGACGACGCTGACTCCGCGACGATCGTCACGATCATCGCCGACGACGGGTGGAAGTACCTATCTACCGGCGCGTGGAGCGATGACATCGACGACGTGGTCGAGCGCGCGAAAGCCACCATCTACTTCTAGGTGGTCGGCAAAGGGCAAATCTCTACTACCGTTGTCACGCACTCATCGTGTGAACTAAGGAGAGATATGTCAGTACTTCGCGCCGACGGTCGCGCATTCGACGAGGCCCGGCCGCTTTTGTTCGAGCGCGACTTCACTGAGATGGCCGCGGGGTCGGTCCTCGTGAGCTTCGGTCGTACGCGGGTGCTCTGCACGGCGTCGGTCGACTACGACGTGCCACGTTGGCTGAATGGCAAGGGTCGCGGTTGGGTGAGTGCCGAGTACTCCATGTTGCCCGGTTCGACGCCCGATCGTGCGAATCGCGAAGCAGCGAAGGGCAAGCAATCGGGACGCACGCAGGAGATTCAGCGACTGATCGGTCGCTCGCTTCGCAGCGTGACGCGTCTCGAACTTCTGCCCGACGTGCAAATCCTCGTGGACTGTGACGTCTTGCAGGCTGACGGGGGCACGAGAACGGCGTCGATCTGTGGCGGCTACGTCGCACTGCACGACGCCATCACGCGCCTCGTTGCCAACGGTGTGATCGGCGAACACGCACTCAACGACTCTGTCGCGGCGGTGTCGGTGGGCATCGTCGGCGGTGTTCCCATGCTCGACCTTCCCTACGAGGAGGACGTGAGAGCCGATACCGACATGAACGTCGTGATGACCGGCTCGGGTCGCTTCGTCGAGGTCCAGGGAACCGCCGAACACGAAGCCTTCGATCGAGACGAACTCAATCAGCTCTTGGACCTCGCCGCGCTCGGTATCGGCCGAATCAGGGACGTCCAACGCGACCTCCTGGCGACGCCGCCCGCCCCTCGTACCTCGTGAGCAGGTTCGTGCTGGCGACGGCCAACGAGCACAAGGCGGACGAGATTCGTCGCGTGCTCGAGGTCTTCGATGTCGAATTGCTCGCTCGACCGGTGAACGTGCCGGCCGCGGACGAGACCGAAGAGACGCTCGAAGGGAACGCACTCTTAAAGGCGCGCGCTGTCACCAGCGCCACCGGCGACGCCGCGATCGCTGACGACACTGGTCTCTTCGTGGACGCCCTCGACGGACGGCCCGGTGTCTACAGTGCGCGCTACGCCGGAGAGAACGCGTCGTACGATGACAACGTCGTGAAGCTCCTTGGCGAACTGGACGGTGTCGACGAAGCGCAGCGCAGCGCGCGCTTTCGATCGGTGATCGCCGTGACGTACCCCGACGGCGCATCATGGTGGGTGGAGGGCGTCCTGGAAGGGGCGATCCTCACGAGTCCGCGCGGCCGCGGGGGCTTTGGTTACGACCCGGTCTTCGCACCGTCAACTCTTAGTGGTGCGTCGTTGGCCGAGTTGGCGCCCGAGGAGAAGGACGCAATCTCGCATCGGGGGAGGGCGCTACGAGCCCTCGCCGAAAGACTCTCGATTTCGTAGGTTGTTCGCGAAGTGTTCACCCGTAGGCTGGCAACGTGACGAACCAAGAGCTGGCCATGTTCCCCTTGGGGATGGTGGTCTTCCCGCACCAGACGGTAGGGCTCTGCGTCTTCGAACCGCGCTACCACCAGTTACTCGCCGACGTGGAAGTCGAGCAACGCTTTGGTACGTGCTTGATCGAGCGGGGATCCGACGTCGGTGGCCAAGACCAACGAACTTTCGTCGGGACGATCGTCGAGATCCTGGGATCGCACCATCTGACCAACGGTCAGACGCTCATCGTTGTTGAAGGTATGGGGTGCTTTCAGGTTGGAGAGTGGTTGGTCGACGATCCCTACCCCCGAGCTCGTGTCGAAGATCGTTGTTGCGACGACGTCGCTATCGAGCCGTCACTTTTGAAATCCACGGAGTCGGCCGTGCGCGCTCTACGAAACCTTCAGAGTGAGATATTCGCTGATCAGTGCCTACAAAGTAACTGTGCCATGGACGAGGATCCAAAGATTCGAAGCTGGCAACTCTGTGCGCTCACGCCAATGTCGATACTCGATCAGTTCAAGGTGTTGAGTCTGAGCAATCCCAACGATCGTCTTCGTCTCGTAGCGGAGATCTGCTGTGAGCGCTACGGCGACTACCAGCGAATGCTCGCGGTTGACGAGCAACGCGCGCCGCTGACCTAGCGAAGTTCGAGCAGGTCGACGACGAAGATCAACGTCTCGTTAGGCGCGATCACGCCGCCCGCGCCACGTTCGCCGTAACCGAGGTGCGAAGGAATGACGAGTCGGCGGCGTCCGCCCACTCGCATACCAACGACGCCCTGGTCCCAACCCTTGATCACGTGACCGGCCCCGAGGGGAAAGTCGAAGGGCTCGCCACGATTCCACGAAGCGTCGAACTCTTCTCCGCTCGTCACGCCGACACCCACGTAGTGGACGACGGCGCTCTGGCCGACTTTGGCCTCTTCGCCGTCACCGACGACGATCTCTTCAATCAGGAGCTCGTCCGGCGCGGGACCGAGATGGGGTTCGACGAGTGGTTTTTCTGACATGGCCGACGACCTTAGTGGCGGCGAGCTCGTCCGGCACCCACGACGCGAACGTTCTTCGCTTCGCGGCCCTTGGGACCCTGCGCCTCTTCGAAGGTGATCTTCTGGCCCTGACTGAGTGACTTGAACCCGTCGCCCACGATGCTCGAGAAGTGGATGAAGAGGTCGTCGCCCTTGTCGTCCTCTGCGAATCCAAAGCCCTTGGAGTCGTTGAAGAAACTTACGACGGCTTCATTTCCGCGCGGACGTCCAGCGCTTTCTCCGCGCGCGGGCTGTGCGTCGCGGCGTTCGAAGGTTCGAACTGGTCGCGTTTCAGCTTCACTTGAACGTCGTTCGCGGCGATTGGCCGTGACGCGCTCGCGGGGTTCGCGAGGTTCGCGGCGCTCGAAGCTTCGTGGTGCGCGCTCGCGATCGCGTGGCGATGACTCAACACGGCGCTTGGGGCCGCGGTCGTCAAGACGCTCGGCTGCGACGGCGTCGTCCACGGCGCCTAAGCGAATCGCGGGCGCGGTTTCACGCGCCTCAATAGACGGGTTGATGCCCAGGGCACGCTGAAGGCGCTTTACCTGGCCGATGACGTCTTCACCCACGAGGGAGATGACGGCACCGGTGGCACCCGCACGTCCGGTGCGACCCGAGCGGTGGAGGTAGTCCGTCGCCTGGGCCGGTGGGTCGTAGTGCACGACGACGGGCAGTAGGTCGATGTGAATTCCGCGTGCGGCGACGTCGGTGGCGACGAGGACCTGAATCTGTCCGCTCTTCACGCTGCGCAGGGCGCGCTCGCGCTGGGCTTGGGAACGGTCACCGTGCAGAGGCACGGCGGAGATCCCACGCTCGCCGAGCTGGCGGGCGAGGCGGTCGGCACCGTGCTTGGTGCGGGTGAAGATGATGGCGCGCTCGTAGGTTTCAATAATGTCGGCCGTGATGTCGGGACGACGGTCGCGAGGGACCTTCCAGAAGTAGTGGTCGACGTCGCTCGGGGCTTCGTCACCAACCACGTCGTGGATGGCGGCGTCGTGCGTGAACTCTCGCACCAATGACGAGACGTCTGGTCCCATCGTGGCGGAGAACAACATGACGTGACGCTCGGGTGAGGTCGCGGCCACGATGCGTCGCACGGCGGGCAAGAAGCCCATGTCGGCCATGCGGTCGGCTTCGTCGACGACAACGGTCATGACGTCACCGAGGTCGAGGGCGCGCTGTTCGAGCATGTCCTCGAGTCGACCGGGGCACGCCACGACGACGTCGACGCCGAAGTTCAGCGCCTTGCGAGCGACGTTGTACGACGTGCCGCCGTAGATGCAGATCACGCGGCGACCGCGGTCGTCGGTGAGCTGGGCCATCTCTTTTTGTACTTGAGCGGCGAGTTCGCGCGTCGGGACGAGCACGAGGGCCACTGGTTTGCGGGGGCGCGCCTTGGTGAGGCGCGCCAACAAGGGCAGGGCGAAGGCGAGTGTCTTACCCGAGCCCGTGATGGCTTTACCCACCACGTCGCGTCCTTCGAGCGCGTCAGGAATCGACGCCTCTTGGATGGGGAAGGCCTCGGTGATGCCGCGGGCGCTCAGGCGCTCCACGAGGCGTGCGGGGACGCCGAGGTCGGCAAAGGACATAGACATAGAACTCCTACGAGTTGAGATGAGCCCAACTCGCAGAAATACGTCGAATCGGTCTCTATCGCGAGATGCGATGAAACAGCGTTTTCCATGTTAGCAGGCGCAACCGCGTATCGTGACGCACGTAGTTTTCGTGCGGGCGGAGGGACTCGAACCCACACTCCGAAGAACTGGTACCTAAAACCAGCGCGTCTGCCAATTCCGCCACGCCCGCGAGAGTCTCCACTCTAGGCGTTAAGGGAGGACGATTCGAGTCCCGCACGGTAGATTGGTCGCATGATTAACTCACGACTTGATGATGGCTTTGGCGTTAACGATCTCAACCAGCGCCTCTTGCGCGAGCGCATTGTCTTCCTAGGCTCTGAAGTGGTCCAGGCTACCGCCAATCGAATCTGCGCTGAACTACTACTTCTCGAAGCCGAAGACCGCGATAAGGACATCAGCCTCTACATCAACTCACCCGGCGGTTCGGTGACCGACGGGCTGGCCATCTACGACACAATGCAGTACGTCAACTGCGACGTTCGCACCATCTGCATCGGCATGGCCGCCTCGATGGGCCAGTTCTTGCTCTGCGCCGGTGCGCCCGGCAAGCGGTTCGCGCTTCCCTACAGTCGCATCTTGATGCACCAGCCCGCCATTGGCGGGATGCAGGGCCAGGCGTCGGACATCGCCATTCAGGCCGAACAGATCATTTACATGAAGAAAACCCTCGCGGAGCGCATTGCGTTTCACACCGGTCAGCCACTCGAGCGCATCGAGGCTGACTCGGACCGCGACCGTTGGTTCACCGCCCAAGAGGCAAAAGAGTACGGCTTCATCGACGCCGTCATCGAGCGTTCGGCCGTACGTCAAGAGGCCTAGTGAGTGACGCCCCTTCGGCGGACCCACGGCGCCGTTCACTCGAGGACACCCCGGTTCGTGTTGTCAGCGCGCGCGCCACGCTGGCGGCTCGGCTGAAGAATCTCTGGTCTCGTCGCGAGCTGTTGCTGGGGCTGATCTCGTCCGACATTCGCATCAAGTACAAGAACTCTTCGCTAGGTCTCTTTTGGTCCATGATCTCGCCGGCGTTCACGCTCGGCGTGTACTACCTGGTCTTCTCGGTGTTCTTGAAGAACGGGATTCCCAACTTCGTCATCTACCTGTTTTCGGGCCTCGTGGTCTGGAACATGTTTCAAAACTCGATCAACACCGCGACGGGCGTCATTGTCGATCGCGCGGCGCTGGTGAAGAAAGTCTCTTTTCCGAGAGAAATCCTGGCTCTCTCCAACGTCGGCGCGTCGGTGGTGTACTTCGTTGTACAACTCTTGGTTCTGGCGATCTTCGTCGCCGGGGTGGGTCACGCGCCGGCGTGGAAGTTCATGGTCATTCTGCCGATTTCGTTTCTCTCTTTGTATCTCTTCACGTCGGCGCTCGCCATTGTCATGTCGGCCGTCAACGTCTATCTACGAGACATGAAACACCTGATGGAGGTGCTCCTACAACTGTGGTTCTGGCTGACCCCGGTCGTCTACTCCTACGAGAACTCCATCGCGCCGCATCTCGCTCGCCGCGGCCTGTCGTTCATGTACTTCTTGAATCCCGTGACCTTGATCGTCGTGACGTTCCAGCGCGTCTTTTACGTCAACACGATCGTTCACTCAACGGTGGCACCGCACCCAGCTATCGACATACTGCCGACGTGGACATTCGATAAGTTCCTCTACCTCAACGGCGTTCTCCTCGTCATTGCGATACTGTCGTTCTTCGTTGCCGAGGCGATCTTCGGTCGTCTCGAGGGAAACTTCGAGTCGGAGCTGTAATGACGAACGTGATCGACGTCCAGGGCGTCTCCAAACAGTTCAAGATTCACCACGAACGCCACCAGTCCTTGAAGGAACGTCTCTTGCATCCTCGTTCGGGCTCAACCGAGGTCTTCAACGCTCTCTCGAACATCAACTTCACCGTGGGCCAGGGCGAGACGGTGGGGATCGTGGGTCGCAACGGTTCGGGTAAATCCACACTCTTGAAGTGCATCTGCGGCGTCTTGAAGCCGACGACGGGCGAGATACGCCTTCGTGGGAGCCTCGCGGCGCTGCTCGAACTCGGCGCAGGATTTCAAACCGAACTCTCCGGTCGCGACAATGTGTACCTCTACGGCGCGATGTTGGGCTTCTCCAAGAAGATGGTCGACGGTATCTTCGACGAGGTCGTGGCTTTTAGCGAGATCGAACAGTTCATCGACACGCAGGTGAAGTTCTACTCGAGTGGCATGTACGTCCGCCTGGCCTTCGCGGTGGCGGTGAACGTGGACCCGGACATCTTGGTGGTCGACGAGGTTCTCGCCGTCGGCGACGAGCGCTTCCAAGCCAAGTGTGTGGATCGTATTCAACGATTCAAAGATGAGGGGCGCACGATCCTGCTCGTCACCCACAACGCCGACCAGGTTCGAGCGCTGTGCGATCGCGCGGTCGTTCTGGAATCCGGCGACATGATCGCCGACGGCCCGACGCATGAGTCACTGCGAATCTTTCGCGAGCACTTGCTCGAAGACGCCGTCGAACACGACAGCGCCCGACTCAGCGAGTCCATCAAGATCGACGCCGTCTCGTCGCCCACGGGATCGTTCGAGGTGCGCAGCGGTTCGGCGTTACACCTCGACGTGAACGTCCACTCGACGTCTGCCTACAGCGGCAACTTCGTCATGGAACTCTTCACGCGCGGCGGTCTCCTCATCAGTCGCAGTGACGCCCAGGGTTCGCCGGTCAACCTGGTGCCGGGCCACAACGTCGTCGGGATCGACCTCGCGCAACTACCGCTTCTCGACGGTCTGTACGACCTCAACGTGGGCATCGTCGACCATCGCGGCCACACGGTGATCGCGTGGTGCGAACAGGCCGCGACCATTCAGGTCATCTACGACGGGCGAGAGGCCGGCATCGTCGAGCTCGGCGCCACTATTCGCCAGCAGTAACGGTCGGGTCGGACGTTTCACCCTTCAGACGGGGGAAGTGTCGTAGGGCCCCGAAAGGTCCAAGTTTGCCCACGTCGTAAGGGTAGGTCGCGCCGCGCAGGAGTCGTCGGTCCCCTCGAGAGTTGCCGTAGGCGTAGATGACCGGTTCGACCCCGGGGTGGTGTTCCTCGAGCCACGCGATCAGCCGACGCATCTTCTCGGTGCCGCGACAGTTCTTGCCGAGGTAGCTCCCGGTGAGTTTGCCTCGAGCGTCGACGGCGAGACGCGTGCCGAGTCCGTCGGCGACGCCGAGATGCTCCGCGACCACGTCGACGTAGATCTGGGGTGACGCGGAAACGATCACGACGTCGTGGCCCTGGCGAAGATGCCAGCGGAGTCGCTCGATGACGCGCTCTCGCCCGTGCGTTTCGAAGTGGCCGAGTGCAAAGGTTCGTGAGCGTGCCTTGACGTCGTCGGCGTCGAGGCCGAGGAGGAGCTTGCGAAAGAGTCGCTCCTTCGCGTGATCGGCCCAGGGCCCGCTTCGAAGTGCCCCGACGACGAGGGGACCGAACAGTCCGAGCGCCGCGAAGTACGTCGGGCATCGTCCGCGCAGAAAGCGCAACCACTTAAAGACGCTGCCGGCGTCGCTGAGCGTGCCGTCGAGATCGAACGCCGCCACGGTCGGCGTTGAGGGATTCGTCATTGTTCTAGTTTCACAGGCGCTACGTAAGGGTCGGGTGAATACTCTATAAAGCCGGTGGTATTTTACGAGAATTCAAATTAGGGCGCTAAGGTATGCAGGTGCCGTCGAGTGACTGGCACCTCGCACACAAGGAGTAATCATGGCAATTCGTTTGGGCGACGAGGCCCCCGACTTTACGGCGGAGACCACTGAAGGGCCCCTGAACTTTCACGAGTACCTGGGTGACGGCTGGGGGATTCTCTTTTCGCATCCCAAGGACTTCACGCCAGTGTGCACCACAGAACTTGGTGGTTTTGCCGCGCGTAAGGCGGACTTTGACAAGCGCAACACCAAGCTGATCGCCGTCTCGGTGGACAGCGTCGAGTCGCACAATCGCTGGAAGAGCGACATCGACGAGGTGCAGGGCACCGCGTTGAACTTCCCCATCATCGGTGACGAGGACCACAAGGTGGCTGACCTCTACGACATGATCCACCCCAACGCGAACGACACGTTGACCGTGCGCAGCGTCTTCATTGTCGCGCCCGACAAGAAGGTGAAGTTGACCTTGACCTACCCCGCGTCGGTGGGTCGCAACGTCGACGAGATCGTGCGGGTGCTGGACTCACTGCAGCTCTCGGCCAAGTTCCCCGTTTCCACGCCCGTCGACTGGAAGGACGGCGACGACGTCATCATCGCGCCGGCCGTCAGTGACGAAGACGCGAAGGAGAAGTTTCCCAAGGGCTTCCGGAAAGTAAAGGACTACCTGCGCTTCACGCCGCAGCCGAACAAATAACCTATAACCCCTAAGTTGATGTCGACGCGGCCACTCCTTGGTGGCCGCGTCGACGATTTCACCCCACTACAAAGGAGATATCGTGTCCGGCGACAGCACGTTTCAGTTGAACAGTAAGAAGATCAATCGTCTGGGTTTCGGCGCGATGCGAATCACCGGGCCCGGCATCTGGGACTATCCCGCCGATCGAGGCGAAGCGTTGAACGTACTTCGCCGCGCGAGAGAACTCGGCATCGACTTCATCGACACCGCGGACTCCTACGGACCATCCGTCTCAGAAGAACTGATCTCTGAGGCCCTGCACCCCTACGGCGACGTGAAGATCGCCACCAAAGCCGGTTTGCTGCGAACAGGACCCGACGTCTGGGTGCCCTGCGGTATCCCGGACTACTTGCGTCAAGAGTGTGAGCTTTCGCTTCGCCGACTCGGCCAAGAGTCGCTCGACCTCTTTCAACTTCATCGGATCGATCCAAACGTTCCGGCCGACGAGCAGTTTGGCCTCTTGAAGGATCTCCTTGACGAAGGAAAAGTGCAAGCACTTGGCCTCTCCGAAGTCTCCGTCGAGGAGATCAAGGCGGCCCAAAAGGTCTTTCCCGTCGTCACCGTGCAGAACCTCTACAACCTCACCAATCGACAGAGCGAAGATGTACTGAACTACTGCGAAGCACAAGGCATCGGATTCATTCCTTGGTTCCCAGTGGCCTCGGGAGCGTTGGCGCGCCCCGGCGGCCGCCTCGACGCGATTTCGCACGAGAAGGGCGTCAGCGTTGCACAACTCTCACTCGCGTGGCTCTTGAGGCGCTCGCCAGTGATGATTCCTTTCCCTGGTACGTCGAAAGTCAGCCACTTGGAAGAGAACGCGGCGTCGCGAGACGTAGTACTCGATGACGCGACGTTCCGCACACTGAGTGAACTGACGAGTTAGTTCGCGTCAATCGACGTCGCGATGAGCGACTCACGAAGTTCTCGCTTGAGCACCTTGCCTTGAGGGTTTCGCGGCAACGCCTTCGAGCGGAAGACCAATCTGGTGGGCACTTCGAACTTCGCTAAGCGTGCCGCGACGTGGCGTGAGATCTCCTCGGCCTCGATCACTCGACCGGGGCGAAGGATGATGACCGCGGCGACCTCTTCGCCGAGCGTCGGGTGTGGCACCCCAACGACCGCGCAGTCGGCGACGTCGGGGTGGTCGAAGATCGCGCCTTCGACGATGACCGAGTAGACGTTCTCGCCACCGCGAATGATCATGTCCTTCGCGCGGTCGACGATGTAGACGAAGCCCTCCTCGTCGATGCGCGCGATGTCACCGGTGTGCAGCCAACCGTTCGTGAAGGCCTCGGCAGTGGCTTCGGGCTTATTCCAGTATCCGCGCACGACGTTCGGGCCCTTTATCCAGAGTTCGCCCAAGACGTCGGGACCATGCGGAAGGTCGTCGGTCGGCTCGTCGCCTTCAAAGCCTTCGGGCACGACGACCAGTTCATTGACCGGGTACGCGGGACCACAGCTGTTGGGTTTCGCGACGTAATCGAGACCGGAGTTCCCGCACACGCCCGCCGACGTCTCGGTCAGCCCGTAGCCGTTACTGGGCTGACCGCCCGGAAATGCTGCTCGTAGACGCGAGACGAGATCGGGTGGGGCCGGCGCGCCGCCGTAGGAGATGCTCTTCACGCTCGACGTGTCGAACGTGGCGAAGCCTGGGTCGTCGATGATCTGCATGGCGATCGTGGGTACACCACCGATGGCGGTGATGCGCTCGGACTGAATGACCTGCAGCGCCCGCTTTGAGTCAAAGTGATGCATCATCACGATCTTGTTGCCCGCCGCCGTGGCGGGGATCATGAACGCGAGGCAACCGGTCGCGTGAAAGAAGGGAATGTTCAAAAGACCCGACGTCTGCTCGGCGGGTGCAGCCGCGTTGTCGCCACCCAGACGCAGCGCGGATCGCTGACCGGCGAAGAAGAGATTCATCAGGTTGGTGATGACGTTGCGATGCGAACCCACCGCCCCTTTTGGGTGACCAGTCGTCCCAGAGGTGTAGAGCATGGTCGCGTCGTCGTCGGAACCTACTTCTACGTCGGGCGGTGTCGCTCGCGGGTCGAACGTACCCAGGAACTCGCTGAATGCCGTGACGCGCACCCGGTCGTGGGGATCGCCGAGACAAGTCGGGCGCGTGTGGTCGTCGCTCAACACGACGATCGTGGAAAGTTCCGTGAGTTCGTCGATTCTCGGGCGCACGCGTTCGAGACGTTCTTCGTCGGCGAAAAGCACCGACGTCCCCGAGTCACTCAGACCATAGATGAGTTCGTCAGTGGTCCACCACGCGTTGAGCGGCACTACCACCGCGCCGGTGACGACGGAGCCCCAAAACGCCATCACCCACTCGGGGAGATTTCGCGACGCAATCGCGACGCGGTCGCCCTTTTGAACACCGAGGTCAATCAAACGTGCGCCAAGTGTTGCGGCGACACGGTAGTGCTCTTCAAACGTGTGGCGCTGGTCTTCGTAGACGAGGAAATCTCGCGCGGCGTGGTTGAGCGAGACGTCGAGGATCTGGCGCAAGGTGGCCGGCGCGTTCTTCCAGACCGTCAGTTCTCGTCCGTGCACAATCGCGCGCTCAGTCTCGAACATCTGTCCCGGCGCCGTAAGTCGCGCCGTCGCCTCTTCGAGCGAGAGTCGCGCTTCCCACATGGACGAAGAGATCAGTTGGTTTCGTTGACGGGTTGAAAGAGGGTTGACCGGTAGTGCACGAGTTCGCTGATCGACTCGCGGATATCGTCGAGCGCGCGGTGCGACGACTCCTTCTCCGGCAAGGTCGTGAGCACGTCGGGGTTCCATCGACGAGCGAGTTCCTTGATCGTTGACACGTCGACGTTGCGGTAGTGCAGGAACGCCTCAAGTGTCGGCATGTACTCCTGGAGGAAGCGACGGTCGGTACCGATGGAGTTGCCACAGAGGGGTACCGATCTGGCCTCGGCGATGTGGGACTTGAGGAACGCCAGCGTCTTCGTTTCGGCCTCTTCGGTGGTGATCGTAGACGCACCAATCGCCGGCAAGAGGCCGGACTTCGTGTGCATCTCGGTGACGAAAGGACCCATCTCGGCGAGCTGTTCGGGCGTGGCGTGCACGACGAGATCGGGACCCTCGGCGATGACGTTGAGGTTGTCGTCGGTGATGATCGTGGCGATTTCGACAATGACGTGTCGTGTGGGTTCGAGGCCCGTCATCTCCAAATCCATCCACACCAGCACAGTGCGACACTACTTAAAGTGGCCGCCCGCCGTGTGTAGCCTTCCCGCTATGGAAATCTTCGCCAAGGTGCTGCACCCCGACGCCGTACTGCCTCGCTACGCCAATGATGGCGACGCGGGTTGTGATCTCGTGGCGGTGGAGTCGTGCACGCTGACCGCTGGCGGGGGCCGCGCGATGGTCGCGACGGGTCTTTCGGTCGCGATTCCCGAGGGCCACGGGGGCTTCGTTCTGCCACGAAGTGGACTGGCCACAAAACACGGCGTGACGTGCGCCAACGCGCCGGGTCTCATCGATCCCGGGTACCGCGGCGAGTTGAAGGTCGCCCTGGTGAACCTCGACCCCGAGCTCGACTACCACGTCGAGAAGGGCGATCGCATCGCTCAACTGGTCGTGCTGCCCGTAACGAAGGCGAACTTCCTCGTCGTCGAAGAACTCCCGAGCACGGCGCGCGGCGCGGGCGGCTTTGGCAGCAGTGGTCGATGACGAAGTTCCTCGACCCCTTGGATAGTGCCTTCATCTTGCTCGAGACGCTCGGAACATCGATGAACATCGGTGCCGTCATCGAGCTCGAAGTCGACGACGTCACCGATCCCAAAGAACGATTCGAGCTCATTGAACGCAGCATCGCCGCGAGAATTCACGAGATTCCGGTCTTGACCCAACGTGTCGTTCGTGCCCCTTTCGACATGACATGGCCCATTTTGGTCGAGGACGAGAAGTTCGACGTCAGTCGCCACGTGGTTCGCGCGGCATTGCCGACGCCGGGCTCACCCGCACAGTTCGACGCGTACGTGTCGGAGTTCCTCTCTCGATCGCTCTCACCACAACGCCCGCTGTGGCAACTGCTCGTCATCGAAGGACTCGAAGACGGTCGGGCGGCCCTCGTGATGAAGGTGCACCACGCACTGGCCGACGGTGTCTCTTTCGCCGAGACGTTTGCGAACTTCTTCGACGTATCCCCCGAGGTCCGCGAGCCCGGTCCGCGCGGCGACGTCGACGAGGAAGAGCCAACCGTCACGACGTCGCTCGGACTCCTTCGTCAGGCCTTCGCCCGCGTTCGTCGACGTCCACAGTTGCTCGTGGAGAACGTCGTCTCGTGGGGGAGCCGACTCTACGAGATTCTTCGCGCCGTCATCACGGTCATCTCGGTACACGGGCGCAGGAACGCCACGCCTCACCAACCTTCGATCTTCGAGGCGCGACGGACATCACTCACCGGCGCCAGCGGGATCGAGAAGTCGTTTCATCGCACTCGAGTTCCTTTAGTGGACGTGAAGAGAGCCGCGAAAGCTCGAGGCGTCTCGGTGACCGACTTCGTGATGGCGACGTCGAGCGGTGCGCTGAAGCGGCTGCTCGACGATCGAGGCGACGTTCTCAAACGAGACCTCATCGCCTTCGTGCCAATTAACGTGCGTGGCGAGGGCGACACGGCCGACCTCGGCAACCAAATATCGGGAATGCTCGTCGCGCTACACACCGACGCCGCCGATCGAGAAGAACGGTTGAGGGCCATCTCCAGCGACTCAGCGAAGACGCGTGGTGTACAACGACGTCACCGCGCCAAGATCTTTCAAGACGTGCCTCGAGTACTCGGACCGACGTTGTTGTCTTTCGGTGGGAAGATTCTTTCCGCGTTCGGACTCTTCGATCACTTACCGATGGCGAACTTGATGATCTCCTCGGTGGCCGGACCACCGATACCACTGTGGTTGAGTGGCTACCGTGTAACGTCCGCGGCGCCGTTCGGCCCGCTGTTGGGCTCGTTCTCTCTCAACATCACGGTGCTCGGATTCGAAGAGAATCTCGAGTTTGGACTGCTCGGCTGCGCCGATCGAATGGAAGATCTCTCGACGCTGCGTGAGTATCTTTTCGATGAAGCGATGGCGTATATCGAGGCCACCGCGCCGTAAGGAGCGCTTGGAATGGCTACGCGCGTCGGCTACAATTCAGGTACCACGCGGACGTAGCTCAGTTGGTAGAGCGCGACCTTGCCAAGGTCGAGGTCGCCGGTTCGAGCCCGGTCGTCCGCTCCA
>PLNQ01000166.1 GCA_003141815.1 Acidimicrobiaceae bacterium
CCTTCCACTCCGGTGGTGTGACGGAGAGCGACATCACGCACGGTCTGCCGCGCGTCGTGGAGCTCTTCGAAGCGCGTACTCCCAAGGGTGCCGCCGCCGTGGCCGAGTTTTCGGGCACTGTGCGCGTGGAACTCATTGGTCGCGAACGCAAGGTCACCATGGTCGGTGACGAAGGTCAAGTGCAGGAAGAGTCGATCTCAATCGCTCGTCACCTCCTCATCGAGGACGGTCAAGAGGTCGAAGTCGGCACGCCGCTGCACGACGGCCCACTCGACCCCAAGTTGATGATGAAGTTCCGCGGAACTCGTGAGACCCAGCAGTACTTGGTCGAAGAGGTCCAGAACGTCTACCGCGACCAGGGTGTGTCGATTCACGACAAGCACATCGAACTGATCGTGCGACAGATGACCCGCCGCGTGCAGATCGTCGACGCCGGACTCTCAACGTGGCTCCCCGGAGCGCTCATCGACGTGAAGCTCTTCAACGACACCAACGACGAGCTCGAAGCCAACGGCAAAGAAGCCGCGGACGGCCGAGCCCAGTTGATGGGTATCACGAAGGCCTCGCTCGCCACCGACTCGTGGCTCTCGGCCGCGTCGTTCCAAGAGACGACGCGTGTGCTGACCGAGGCCGCCATCGAAGGCAAGCGCGACCACCTCGTGGGTCTGAAAGAGAACATCATCATCGGTAAGTTGATTCCTGCCGGTTCGGGCCTTGAGTACTACAACCAGCGCGAACTCCGTCTCGACATGCCCGACGCTGAACTGCTGCCCGCCTGGGCACAGGTCAGTGACGATGACCTCGACCTCGCCAGTTTGCTGGGCGAGTTGAGCAGTGACGACTCCTTTAGTGCCGACTTGAGCGCTTTCCAGAACATCGGAACGGCCACCTACGACGAGTCGGCCCTACCGGAGAACGAAGCCGTCAACCCCGAGGATCAACTCGGCGGCCAGGCGCTCTAACGCGTAAGTTCACCGCCGCTCTCGCCGGGCGGTGGTGGGCTTGCCGTACGAAGGCAGTTTGTCGTAGGATTGACAGTCCGCGCTCGGGCATCGCTTGAGCGCCACGAGATTTACCAACAAGAGAGGTTCCGCGTGCCCACAATCGCACAGTTGGTCCGAAAGGGCCGACAGGACAAGGTTTCAAAGACGAAGACGCCGGCCCTGAAGGGGGCCCCGCAACGTCGCGGCGTGTGCACTCGCGTGCATACCGTCACGCCCAAGAAGCCGAACTCCGCACTGCGCAAGGTCGCGCGCGTTCGACTCACGTCGGGTGTCGAGGTCACGGCCTACATCCCGGGCGTTGGCCACAACCTCCAAGAGCACTCCATCGTCCTCGTTCGTGGTGGTCGTGTGAAGGACCTCCCCGGTGTTCGCTACAAGATCATCCGCGGCGCGCTCGACACCTCCGGTGTGCGCGACCGCAAGCAGGCCCGTAGTCGTTACGGCGCCAAGAGGGAGAAATAATGCCTCGTAAAGGTCCCGCCGTACGTCGTGAGATCCCCGTCGACCCGATTTACAAGTCGGTTCTCGTCACGCAGGTCACGAACAAGATTCTTGAGCGCGGCAAGCGCACCATCGCCGAGCGCATCGTCTACTCGGCCCTCGAGCAGGTCGAGCAGAAGACGGGCAGCGACCCGATCGCGACCTTGAAGCGCGCGCTCGAGAACGTCCGCCCCGAGCTCGAAGTGCGTAGCCGCCGTGTTGGTGGCACCACGTACCAGGTGCCCGTCGAGGTTCGCCCGCGTCGTTCGACGACGCTCGCCATAAGATGGTTGACCGACTTCGCGAAGAAGCGTCGCGAGAAGACCATGGCCGACCGTTTGGCCAACGAGATTATCGACGCCAGCAACGGTGTGGGTGCGGCCGTCAAACGCCGTGAGGACATGGCCAAGATGGCCGAGTCCAACAAGGCCTTTGCCCACTATCGCTGGTAAGTAAAGAGAGTCTGTAAAGAAATGACTGCACGCGAATACCCCCTGGAAAAAGTTCGCAACATTGGCATCATGGCCCACATCGACGCTGGTAAGACCACGACGACTGAGCGCATTTTGTTCTACACGGGTAAGAACTACAAGATCGGTGAGGTGCACGAAGGCGCCGCCACCATGGACTGGATGGTCCAAGAGCAAGAGCGTGGCATCACGATCACCTCGGCCGCGACAACCTGTTACTGGAACGGCAACCGCATCAACATCATCGACACCCCCGGCCACGTCGACTTCACCGTCGAAGTCGAGCGCTCACTACGCGTGCTCGACGGCGCCGTCGCGGTCTTCGACGCCGTCGCGGGCGTCGAGCCCCAGACCGAGACGGTCTGGCGCCAAGCGAACAAGTACAACGTGCCGCGCATCTGTTTCGTGAACAAGATGGACCGCGTCGGCGCGGACTTCTTTCGCTGCGTGGACATGATCGCGGACCGTCTCGACTGCGTCCCGGCGGTGATACAACTGCCCGTCGGTGCCGAAGGTAACTACCAAGGTATCGTGGACCTCACGACGATGAAGGCCACGCTGTACCACGACGACAAGGGCGAAGAGCTCGACATCGTCGACGTGCCCGATGACCTGAAGGAACTTGCGGCGACTTACCACGCGAAGTTGCTCGACGTGCTCACTACCTTCGACGACGACCTCATGGAGAAAGTCCTCGGCGACGAGGACATTTCCTCCGAGGACATCCGCCGCGCGTTGCGCCGCGGCACCCTCGAGGGACACTGCGTACCGATCCTGAACGGCAGTGCCTTCAAGAACAAGGGCGTCCAGCCCATGCTCGACGCGGTCGTGGACTTCTTGCCCTCACCGGTCGACCTGCCGCCCACCCAGGGCACCAAGCCCGGTAAGGAAGAGGTGTTGGAGCGCAAGCCCGCCGACGAGGAGCCCTTCTCCGCCTTGGCCTTCAAGATCATGACCGACCCCTACGTCGGCAAGCTCACGTACCTGCGCGTCTACTCGGGCACCCTGCAAAAGGGTGACACCGTCATCAACACCACCAGGGGCATGAAGCGCGAGCGCCTCGGGCGACTGCTCTTGATGCACGCGAACAACCGCGAAGACCTCGACACCATCCGCACCGGCGACATCGTCGCGGCGGTTGGTCTGAAGCAGGTCACGACCGGTGACACGCTCAGCGACCCCGACCAGCCCATCCAACTCGAGACCCTGACCTTCCCCGAGCCCGTCATCCACGTGGCCGTCGAACCCAAGACCAAGGTCGACCAGGAGAAGCTCGGCAAGGCGCTCTACGCGCTCTCCGAAGAAGACCCGACGTTTCGCGTGCGCACCGACCAAGAGACCGGCCAGACCGTCATCTCGGGAATGGGCGAGCTCCACTTGGAAGTCCTCGTGGACCGCATGCTTCGTGAGTTCTCGGTCGACGCCAACGTCGGCAAGCCCCAGGTGGCGTATCGCGAGACCATTCGCAAGAAGGTCGAAAAGGTCGAAGAGAAGTACATTCGCCAGACCGGTGGTAAGGGTCAGTACGGCCACGTCGTCATCACCGTCGAGCCCACGGGCCCCGCTGGCGGCTACGAGTTCCTCGACGAGACCTCAGGCGGCGTCATCCCCAAGGAGTACATCCAGCCGGTGAACCAGGGCATCACCGAGGCCCTCACGGCGGGCGTGCTCGCGGGCTACCCCATGGTGGACCTACGGGTTCGCTTGACCTACGGTAGCTACCACGACGTCGACTCCTCGGAGATGGCCTTCAAGATCGCCGGTTCCATCGCGGTGAAGAAGGCGACGCGCTTGGCGAGTCCCGTGCTCTTAGAGCCCGTGATGAGTGTCGAGGTCGTCACACCGGAGGACTACATGGGCGACGTCATTGGTGACCTGTCGTCTCGCCGGGGTCGTATCGAGGGTATGGAAGCCCTCGGCAATAACCAGGTGATTAAGGCGCTTGTCCCGCTCGCCGACATGTTCGGCTACGCTACTGACCTGCGTTCTCGCACTCAAGGGCGAGCGACGTACACCATGCAGTTCAATTCGTACGCGGAAGTACCTGACGCGATCGCCAAGGAGATCGTCGCCAAGGCCACTGGCGCGTAAGGAGCTGGGTAACCAGCGAAAACAGGTCCAAACCGTCGTCGGGGAGGGCCGAAACAAACCAGACCGATTCACCTAGAAGCGGTCACGAGAGAGAAAGTTAGTCCCCGACAATGGCAAAGCAGAAGTTCGAGCGCACTAAGCCGCACGTCAACATTGGAACCATGGGTCACATCGACCACGGCAAGACCACTCTTACCGCGGCGATCACCAAGGTCCTCTCCGAGCGCATCCCCGGAACCGCCTTCACCCCTTTCGACCAGATCGACAAGGCTCCTGAAGAGCGTCAGCGCGGCATCACCATCTCTATTGCGCACGTGGAGTACGAGACGGCTAACCGTCACTACGCCCACGTCGACATGCCCGGCCACGCCGACTACGTGAAGAACATGATCACCGGCGCCGCCCAGGTCGACGGCGCGATCCTCGTCGTGTCGGCCAACGACGGCCCCATGCCCCAGACCCGTGAGCACGTGTTGCTTGCTCGTCAGGTGGGCGTTCCCTACATTGTGGTGGCCCTCAACAAGGCCGACATGGTCGAAGACGAAGAGCTCCTCGAGCTCGTCGAGATGGAAGTACGTGAGCTCCTTACGAGCTACAACTTCCCTGGTGACGACACGCCCATCGTGCGCGTCTCGGCCCTGAAGGCCCTCGAAGGCGACAAGGAGTGGGGCGACAAGATCATGGAGCTCATGGACGCGGTGGACAGTTACATCCCCGAGCCCGTGCGCGTCCTGGACAAGCCCTTCCTCATGTCGATCGAGGACGTCATGTCCATCACCGGTCGTGGCACCGTCGTCACCGGCAAGGTCGAGCAGGGCGTCGTCAAGGTCGGCGACGAAGTCGAGATCGTTGGTCTGCGTGACACGCAAAAGACGGTCGTGACGGGCATCGAGATGTTCCGCAAGCTCCTCGACGAGGGTCGCGCGGGCGACAACCTCGGGGCGCTCCTTCGCGGTACGAAGAAGGAAGACGTCGAGCGCGGTCAGGTTCTCTGCAAGCCAGGGACCATCACGCCGCACACCAACTNNGAAATGGTGATGCCCGGTGACAACACCGAAATGACCGTCACCCTCGGTAAGCCCATCGCGATGGAAGAGGGTCTCACCTTCTCGATTCGCGAAGGTGGCCGCACCGTTGGTTCCGGCCGCGTCACGAAGATCCTGAAGTAGGACTGGTCATGGCCGACAACCGACAGATGATTCGAATCCGATTGAAGGCCTTCGACCACGGCGTCTTGGATCAGTCCACCGCGAAGATCGTTCAGACGGTCGAGCGTACGAACGCTCGGGTGCAAGGCCCCGTGCCGCTGCCCACCGAGAAGCACCGTTACACGGTGGTTCGTGGACCCCACAAGCACAAAGACAGCCGTGAGCACTTCGAAATGCGTATTCACAAGCGTCTTTTAGACATCGTGGACCACACCGCGAAGACGGTCGACTCGCTCCAGCGACTCGACCTACCTGCGGGCGTGGACATCGAGATCAAGATTCGCCAGAACTAACGCCTCGGACCCCGTGGGCTTTGCGCCCACGGGGTCCGATGGTGTACGGTTAATAGCCCCATTCATTGCGAATGAGGCGAACAACAGAAGTGTTCAGTTGCCAATTTTTGGAACGCTGAGCCAACCAGTCGAGCGCTCCGTTCGGGTTTTCATGGCCCGGCGGAGCGTCTGTATGTCGGCCCTGGTCGACNNAGAGGAAGAGGAAAACGTGGCGACCAAAGCGATCGTCGGTGAGAAGGTGGGCATGACCCAAGTCTGGGATGCCCAGAACCGGGCGATCCCGGTTACGGTCGTTCGGGTCAGTCCAGCGCGCGTCGTCCAAGTGAAGACCCCCGAAAAAGAGG
>PLNQ01000111.1 GCA_003141815.1 Acidimicrobiaceae bacterium
TCGACTTCATCGAACAGCCGGTTCGCCAGGTCCCGCTCGAACTCATCGGGGAGCTACGTCGCATGGTGAAGGTGCCGGTGGCGGCGAACGAGGGACTCTGGAGCGAAGAGCAAGCTCGCGCGCGCATCGAGGCCCGCGTCGCCGACGTCTACTGCTTCAGCCCGTACTGGGTTGGATCGCTGCGCGGATTCCAGCGGCTGGGCTTCTCGGTGTACGACCAAGGGGGCCAGGTCTGCAAACACACGCACGGCGAATTAGCCATCGCCGCGACCGCGGCCCATCACGTCATGTTGACGCTGCCGGCAATTGTGCAGGGCAACCAGCAGACGACGGCCCACATGGTGGGCGACGTCGCCGCCGAGCCGCTGCCCATTGCGACGGGACCGACCTGGGGCGCGCCCACGGCGCCGGGCCTTGGCGTTCTGGTCGACGGCGCCGCCTTGGGTGCGGCCGCGCAGGACTACGAACGTGACGGACAGTTCCTTCCCTACCAGATGGTGACGTAACACCATGTCGAGCGAACAGATAGTGGAGAGACGCGTCACGCTGAGCAGCGACCAGATGAGCGTGACGGTCCTGGCCAGTCACGGTGCGCGCATCACAAACGTGCGCAACGTTGTAGACGGGCGCGAATGGCTCAGCCAAGCGCTCGACTCGACGCGAGGCGGGCGGCTCGAGAGTGACGCCACCTTCACCGAGACCGACCACTGCGGCTGGGACGAGATGTTCCCTTCGGTCGACGCCTGCGTCTTTCCGAGTGACCCCTACCTCGGAATCGCCGTACCCGATCACGGCGAACTGTGGAGTCGGCCGTGGGACGTCGTCGAAGAGTCCGACACCTTGCTGAGCCAGCGCGTGCGAAGCCTCCGCTTTGGCTACTCCTTCGAACGGACGCTGCGCCTCGAAGGAACGACGCTTCGCTGCGACTATCGCTGCCGAGTTGACTCAGGCGTCGAATCGGCACTGCCGTTGCTGTGGGCTCTGCATCCCCAGTTCCAGATGATCGAGGGTACCCGCCTTTCGCTGACCGGGCAGCGTTCGACGGTGCTCGATACTTCCTCGCCCGAGGATGTTCGCGCCGTGGCGTGGGCGGGCGATCTGGTGGTGCAACGCGACGTCAAGCCGGGTAGCGATCGCATGTTCTACCTCCGGCCCGACGACGACGTGGAGCACGCAACACTTGTCGATCCGTCGGGTTCGTGGCTTCGTGTGACGTGGGATCGGTCTTTCGCTCCCTATCTCGGGATCTGGGCCGACCACGGTCGCTACACGAGCGGACCCGTGATGGCAATCGAGCCGACAAATGGATTCTTCGACGAGTTGGCGCGCGCGTCGGAAAACAAGTTGGTCACCCTCTTCAGGCCGGGTGAAGTGGTGACGTGGTGGGTCGAAGTCACCCTGGGCGAGGGGGCACGTTGATGGAACAGTACGTTGCCGTTCCCTGCACCTCCGATCTCTATTTCCTGGGCGAGTGCTGTCGCTGGGACGACGTACGCAAAGAGCTTTACTGGATCGACGTGACGACCGGGAGGTTCTTTCGGGCCAAGGCCGACGGCAAGCAACTTGAGATCGTGCGCACCTACGACGTGAGAGGGTACGTCACCGCCCTCGCCCCACTCGAGTCGCGCAGCGATGGGTGGATCGTTGCATCGGACCAGTCGGTCTCGCTGCTCGATGAGGCGGGCGTGATGCTCGAGGTGGCCCGTCCCGAGGAGCGCAACGCCCCCGACGTTCGCACCAACGACGGAGCGGCCGATCCGTGGGGTCGGTTCTGGATTGGCTCGATGGCCTTTGACAAGGCCGCGCGACGTGGAAGCCTCTACCGGTACCACGACTCGACGGGCGTCGAGCTGATGATCAGTGACGTCACGATCTCGAATGGCCTCGGCTGGAGTCCGGACCGACGCACGATGTACTACGTCGATAGCGCCCCGGGCACAATCCATACCTTCGATGTGGACGACGACGGCGATATCTCCAACAAGCAGCTGTTCAAAAAGTTCGACGTCGAGCGCGAGGGCGCTCCCGACGGACTGTGCGTCGATGTCAACGGCGCGATCTGGGTGGCACTCTGGGGTGGCTACGAAGTGCGTGCGTACACGTCCGCTGGCGAGCAGTTCGCACGGGTGAAGGTCTCGACGGCCCAGCCGTCGTGCTGCGCGATTGGCGGCATGAACGGTACGACGCTCTACATAACGACGGCGCAGGAGGACATGGACCAGGCGACGCTCGATGCCGAGCCCGACGCGGGTCGACTGTTCTGCGTCGACGTGGGTGTCGCGGGACTCGCTCTCCAGCCATATCGCCCCTCTCGGCGCGAAGAGAGCTGACGAGATGATTTATCACTATTCCCCCCTATGGATTGGACCTCGATGATCGAACACGACATTCGCCCCCTCATCGTGGGCCTCGGCGAGGCGATGGTGCGGCTCTCGCCGGCGCACAAGGTGCCCCTCAAGATGGCCTCAGATTTAGAGCTCCACGTGGCCGGTTCGGAACTGAACCTGCTCATCGCGGCGACCGAGTTGGGCGCGCGGGGTCGCTGGCTGACCCGTCTCCCGGCGAATGAACTGGGTGAAATGATACGTCGTCACGCTCGCTCCTACGGCGTCGAGGTGCTGTCGCACGATGAAGCGGGTGGGAGAGCGGGGCTGTTCTTTCTCGAAGTCGGTCTGCCACCTCGCCCCTCAGCGGTGCTCTATGACCGCAAGGACTCGGCGGCGAGCCATCTCGACGCCGAGGAGTTCTCGTGGCGCCAAGTCCTTGAGGGTGCCGCCGCCGCACACGTCAGCGGAATCACGTGCGCCCTAGGCGAGGGCCCTATGGCGGCGACCGTCGCCCTTCTTAGCGCAGCGAGGAAGCTAGGGGTGGTGACGAGTTTTGATATGAACTACCGCTCGCAGCTCTGGGATGTTGCTCAGGCGCGCTCGGGCTATCGGAAAATCTTGCCGCTGGTTGACGTCTTGTTCGTTGCTCCGAATGACCTCACCATGCTGTGCGAGCGTGACGATGAGAGCGACACCTTAGCTGGAGAGGTCGTCGAGGAGTATGGAGTTACGACGATGGTCATTCGAGAGCGCCAGGAGATATCGGTCGGCGAATTAGGTGTCAGCGTGCGCGTCTTTGACGAAGCTCACAGTGAGGCGCTCGCGCGCGGCAGTGTCGTTGACGAGCTTGGCGCAGGCGACGCGGCCGCGGGTGCGTTTCTCGTCTCTATGCTGCTTGGCAACGCGCACGCCGACAGTGCGCAGCACTGCGCTCGGGCGTACGCGCGCATGCTTACCATCCCAGGTGATACGTGGTCCGGTACGTTGCGCGACCTCACCGCCGGCTACGTGGCGAACAGGAAGGTGGTGCGCTAGATGGCGGAATCGCTAGATCTGATGGAACGTGGCCTGGAGCAGGCTCGACTCGTGGCCATCGTGCGCCTCGTCGATCACACCAACGCGGTGGAGATCGCCACCATTCTCTGCGACGCCGGTGTGCAGTTCTTGGAGTTCACGGTTGAACGTCCGGAAGGATTTCGTTCTCTTGAACGGGCAGTCGCCGCCGTCGGGCATCGAGCCACTATTGGTGCGGGAACCGTACTTTCGACGGCGGACGTAGTGAGGGTGTCCGAGATCGGAGCTCGATTTATCGTGTCGCCCAACACGAACCCCGCGGTAATTGACGCGACACTCGAACGCGGACTGTTGTCCCTACCGGGCGCGTTGACGCCGAGCGAGGTCGTCGTGGCGACCTCGGCGGGAGCGCGTTTCGTCAAACTCTTTCCGGGAGGTATTGGTGGCGTTGAGTACCTGCGCGCGCTGCGAGCACCGTTCCCTTACGTGAAGTTCGTTCCCACCGGTGGCGTGACTATTGAGAATGCTTCATCGTGGCTTGACGCTGGGGCGGTGTCGGTGGCAATGGGATCAAACCTTGTTCACGCGTCTGGAGAAGTCAACGGCCTGCTCGAGCGCGCTCGTCAGGCCGTTGCCGCGACTGCACTGCGCGGTAGTTAAGTGGTCTTCTCTCGGGCCGTCGAAGAGGTCGAGCCATTCGCGGGAGCGGCGTTCCAGTTAGTAGAACGCCGGCCCGCAAAACTTACTGCTGGCTATAGTGAGGTCCGAGCAAGATTCGATTCAGAAGGGGCGATGATGGCCAACACGTCGGTTGATTATGACTTCTTAGCGCTTCACGGTCGATCCCTCAGCGAATCGTTCACCATGCTTTTGGACGAAGGTGTTTTTCGAGGTCCCTCGTTGATCGCGTCCTCGCCACCGCTCTGGACCATTGATTGAACATTTGGTGGCATCGTTCAAGAGCGTTGGCGTCGGACCAGTTGTGCCGCGGTGTTGGTCTGGGTGTCGACAGTGTGAGGGACGAAATCGAAAGCGTAGCCGTTCGTGCGTAGCGCACTGAGACAAGGAAGGCCAGGGAAATAGTGGCATCCATTGCTTTGGAGAAGATATCGAAGGTCTATCGAAACGGCTTCGAGGCCGTTCATGAACTCGATTTGAGCGTGAAAGATGGCGAGTTCATGGTCATCGTCGGACCCTCGGGTTGTGGCAAGACCACGGCGCTTCGCATGGTCGCGGGCCTTGAGGAGATCTCCTCGGGAACGCTCTCTATTGGTGATCGCGTCGTGAATGACGTGACGTCAAAAGACCGAGACATCGCCATGGTGTTTCAGAACTACGCACTGTATCCGCACATGACGGTGGCTGAAAATATCGGCTTCGCGTTGAGCCTGCGAAAGATTAGTAGAGCAGAGGTTAAGACCAAGGTTGTCGAAGCGGCGGCGATGCTCGGACTCACGGAGTATCTCAATCAGAAACCTGCTCAACTCTCCGGTGGTCAGCGCCAGCGCGTGGCCATGGGCCGCGCCATCATTCGCGACCCATCGGTGTTCTTGATGGACGAGCCGCTCTCAAATCTCGACGCCAAACTTCGTGTCCAGATGCGTACCGAGGTCCGTCGCATTCAACAGCGAATCGGAGTGGCCACGCTGTACGTCACGCACGACCAGACTGAAGCAATGACCATGGGCGACCGAGTGGCCGTCATGCGCGCTGGTGTGTTGCAGCAGTGCGATGCCCCCAAGTTGCTCTACAGCAATCCAAAGAACCTCTTCGTCGCCGCGTTCATTGGCTCGCCGGCGATGAACCTGTTCGAAGCGACGCTCAGTAGCGACGGCGCGTCACTGCAGATTGGCTCGCAGTCCATAGCACTCAACGACGCGGTGTTCGAATCCAATTCCGGACTTGCTGCGTACAAAGGTCGAAAGGTCGTGGTTGGTCTCCGCGCAGAGGATATGCCGATTGCCGAGGGTGACCAACATCGAGGGTCGGTTCTTCATGGCCTCGTCGAAGCCGTGGAGGCTCTTGGATCGGAGATGCTCGTGCACTTCTCCATTGACGCCACTCGGATCTCCCCAGAGACTTTTGTTGAAAAGACGTCTGACGAGTTTGTCGGAGCAGCTCCGATTGGCATGATCGGCGAAGGCGTCGCTCGCGTGCAGCCACGGGCGGCCGTGACGATTGGACAGGACGCAGAGTTCACGATCTTTTGCGAGCGTCTGCACTTCTTCGATCCTGAGAGTCAGGAAGCCGTCTCGAAGTAGAGACACTCAGATCGAGGATGTCGCGGTTCGCGTGATGGCGTGCTCTATCGGCTCGAAAGCGTTGTTCTTATTGATTGGCTATGAGTGCTGTTGTGCAGCGCGATGGTGCCGACTGAGATGTAGAGAGTTAGTTCGTCTTTAGGAATTGTCGACGAAGTGTTCCCTTGACCAGTGGTCCGAATGATGAAGTCTTGCTTGATGGTGAGATGATCGCCGAGTGCGAAGGATTCGCGAAGCCCCGAGCGCAGCCTTGGTCGGGAGGTTCCTAGTTCAGACGTAGTAACGCCGTCTCGATTTTTCGTACTTGCCGGGGATTTCTGGCGCGTAAACCAATGACTCACTTGGTGAAATTCCATGGTGTTCTAATAATTGGAACGCCCTTCCTTTATGACGAACAGGAGGTATGGTGATTCTTCAGGACGTCACTGCAGGGGAGGAGCCGGGTGAAGGTTAACGAAGTGAGCAGTTCGGAAGAGTTGGCGCACGTCACCAAAGCCCTCAATGGCTCTGATCGCGTGCTGGCCATCCTCAATCTGCTCGGTTCATTTCCTGAAGGTGCGGGTCTCAACGAACTGGCGAGGTTGCTCAACTCGCCGAGGTCGAGCGTGCATCGCGCCCTTGGAGCACTGCGTCGCGCCGGACTCGTCGAGCAAGATCGCAACAGTCACTACCGACTGGGTTACGGACTGCTCAAGTTGGCCTTTTCTTACTACGAGAGACTCGATGAGGTGGGTCAAGTTCGCCACGTCCTCGTGTCGCTCGCGGCGGAGTTCGGCGAGACCACGCACTACGCGATACTGGACCGGGCCGAGGTGGTGTATTTGGCCAAGGTGCACCCGCCAACGTCTCACTATCAGATGACGTCGGTGATTGGAGGTCGCAACCCCGCGTACTGCACCGGGGTAGGTAAGGCGCTCTTGGCCTACTCGCTCACGACTCGCCAGGCCGTGGCCGATTTCGTCGAACAACTCGATCAGCCACTGGTGCCCCACACGGCCAACACCATTTTGACGGTCGACGTGCTGCACGATGAGTTGTCCACTATTCGCGAGCGCGGCTATGCCGTCGACAATGAAGAGCATGAAGAAGGTATCAACTGTCTCGCGATACCGTTCTTTCTAACGTCGAAGTCAAAGCCAGATGGCGCGATAAGTATTACGGCCGTTGCTCGGCGCTTGCCACTGAAGAAACTCGAGGGATCCGTCGGCCACATTCGAGACATAATTCGCGAGCACCTAGGAGAAGTCCTCGCGTGAAGGCCGCCAATTTCAAATCGCTGAGTAGTTCGACACTTCGGTAACGCTCGTCGTAGGAACCGCGAGCACAAGCTGGGGAGTCGATTCTTAGAGGACCGTTATTTCTCGCCACAGGTCGATGCCGCTCTCCACGGCGAAGTCGTCGATCTTTGCCAGCTCCGCTTCGGAGAACTCCAGGTTGTCGAGCGCGTCCAGATTCTCTTCCAACTGCGCGACGCTGCTCGCGCCAATAAGTACCGAGGTCACCCGCGAATCGCGTAGCGCCCAGGAAAGGGCGAGTTGTGAGACGAGTTGGCCCCTCTGTTGGGCGATTTCGCGCAAACCGCGAACGCGGTTCAGGTTCGTCTCACTCAGCATGTCCGTAGGTAGCGAGTCGTTCCTCGTGACCCGTGAGCCCTCGGGGATGCTGTCGAGGTAACGGTTGGTCAGCAGGCCCTGGGCCAGCGGCGAGAACGCAATGCACCCGACCCCCTCGTCACCCAGCACGTCAAGAAGGCGTTCCTCGATCCACCGGTTGAGCATTGAGTACGAGGGCTGGTGGATCAACAAGGGCGTGCCAAGGTCACGCAGGATCTTGATCGCCTCGAGCGTGCGCTGATCAGAGTAGGACGAGATACCCACGTAGAGCGCCTTGCCTGAGCGCACCGCCGCGTCGAGCGCCCCCATGGTCTCTTCGAGAGGTGTGTCGGGATCGTAGTGGTGATGGTAGAAGACGTCGACGTACTCAAGTCCCAACCTCGTGAGGCTTTGGTCGAGGCTGGCCAGCATGTACTTGCGAGATCCGAGATCGCCGTATGGGCCGGGCCACATGTCCCAACCCGCTTTCGTGGAGATGACCAGTTCGTCGCGAAGCGAGGAGAAATCCTCTCGTAGCAACCGTCCGAAGTTGGTCTCGGCGCTGCCGTAGGGCGGCCCGTAGTTGTTGGCTAGGTCGAAGTGCGTGACGCCTAGGTCGAAGGCCCGTCGCACGATGGCACGCTGGCTGTCGATGGTGCGGTCGTCACCGAAGTTGTACCACAGTCCGAGTGAGATGGCTGGCAACTTAAGTCCGCTGCGGCCGACCCGTCGGTACGACATGGCGTCATAGCGACTTGATGCAGGATTGTAATTTGACATAGGTAAATCGTAACCGGGAGAGCTAACTTGCTAGGTCCGATTCGACCGGTGTGACATGTCAGCGTACGGTGATTTGATGTCGCAGTAGATCCCTTCGACGCACACAGAACGTGACCGTTCGAGAAGGCGAGAAATCCCGATTGAAGAGGTGATTTGAGCCGACAGAATATATTCCATCGCATTCGGGCCGGGGCTCATTGTAGTTATGGCAATCGTCCGGGCCGACCGAGTAAGTAACCTTGACCGTGGTAGACGCCGAGATTGAGCAGGGTGGTGCGCTCTTCTGGAGTTTCGATTCCTTCCGCGATGATAACGGCGTTCGTGTCTTGGGCGAAAGTGACTAAGGCGGATGCGAGGGCTCGCCTGGCAGGGTCGTGGTCGACACCGCGACAAAGTGAAATGTCGAGTTTGACGTAGTCAGGGACGAGGTTGAGGATGTGCCGCAAGCTGGCGAATCCGGCACCGGTGTCGTCGACGGACAGGCTGGCCCCAGCGGCGCGTAAGGATTGCAGGGCATGCTGAATGGAGGAGTAATCCTCGATGAGGACGTGTTCGGTGAGTTCGAGAACCACCCTGTCCCATGGGGTGTGGGCGCCAAGTTGGGTTTGCAGGTCGGCCAACGCCGTAGCCGGGGAGACGTTGATGGCGAGGAACTCGTCAGTAGTTAGCTGGGGCAGGTGAGTTAGAGCGGTGCGTACGGCTTGCACTTCCAGGTCGACTCCGAGACCGACGGCGTCGGCTTCGATGAACCATTGGTCTGGTCCACGGGCGGGTTCGTTATCGAAACGGGCCAGCGCCTCGTAGCCAACGATTCGCTCGGTGCGAAGGTCAACCACGGGTTGGAACACCATGCGGGGCCCTCCAGCGGCGAGTACTCCCTCGATGCGGGCACGGCGCACATCCCACGAATCCTGCGTAATTTCCGACAACCAGGCGAATGATTCCAGGTGGTCCTGGAGGCGCGAGTTGTGGCGGCGAAGTTCCAGGTAGGTCATACGGGTGCGCAGCAGGTTGCGGACTCGCATGGTGACCTCCTCGACGTCGAAGGGTTTGGTCAGAAAGTCGTGCGCACCCAACCGCAGGGCGCGGTGGACCGCGTCCCGAGTGGTGTCGGCCGTGAGGACCAGCACGGGCAGGAATTGGCCCGCCGCGCGGCGGTTGATTATCTCGAGGAGCGCGAACCCGTCGAGGTGGGGCATGTGTAGGTCCAACAGGATCAGATCCGGCGAGTAATCCGTCAGCACGGTCGGTACTTCACGCGAGTCGTTGCAGATTGCGTTACTGCCCAGTCCGGCGCGCGAAAGTATCATGGCCAATAGAGACGTGTTCGCCTGGTTGTCGTCGACGATTAGTACCCGGGCGTCAACGAACCCGGGCAGCTGGCTCGTTTGGCTAGTCAAGGCGTTTCACCTTCAATCCTGGAGGGCTCGTCGAACCAAGCAAGCAACTCTTTGACGTCGACTGGTTTGGTGAGGTAACCGGAGGCGCCCGTGTCTCGCAGGCGCTGGACTCGCCCGGGAGTGGCATCGGCGCTGATGACCACGATCGGTGTGTTTTTGGTGGCAGATTCGGCTCGCAATCGGCGCAGAACCTCTTCCCCGGGCATGTCCGGCAGATGCAGGTCGAGCAAGATCAGATCCGGCCTCGTCGAAGACACCAGGTCCAGCCCGACCTGGCCGTGCATCGCATGCACGAGGCGCACCCCGGGACGGCGGGCCGCGACCTGCTGCACGAGCCGTAGGCTCGCTAGGTTGTCCTCAATGTAAAGAACCGTCAACGGGCCGTGAAGACCCTGAGCAACGTCCGCGGTAGCCGGGCCAAAGTCGTTCGTCATGGGGTTTCGCTCAGCAGCTTGTGGTTCCGCAGCTTCGATCAATGGCAAGAGGACGGTGAAACTGCTGCCGACACCGAGGGTGGATTCAACTTCCAACCGACCTCCCATTGCCTGAACCAGAGCCAGGGACAGCGCCAATCCAACCCCGGTGCCTTCCACTTCGGTGTTCTCGGCGCCCATCCGGTCAAACGGAGCGAACAACCGATCTATCTCACCCGGCGGCACCCCGATCCCAGTGTCGGAGACTGTGATTGCGAACATGCCATCCGGTTGGACCGCGCACGACAAGCTAACCTGCCCCTCGTCCCGGTTGTACTTGATCGCGTTCGACACCAAGTTCAACAACACTTGCTTCAACCGTTGCCGATCAGCCAGCACGTGCTCAGTAAACGTCCCAACCGGGGGCAATGTCACCAATAGTTTTCGAGCATTCACCAGCGGCCCCATGAGGTCTAACACCTCATCTATCACATCCGAAACGAACACCGCCTCCGATGACAACGCCATCTGACCCGACTCGATCCGCGAAATATCCAAAACCTCATTAATCAATTCCAGCAAATGCCGCCCACCGCGGTTGATTTGTCGCACTGCCTCCTGTTGATCAGTGTTTAGTTCATCCATCCCCAGCAACTGCGAAAACCCCAATATTGCGTTCAACGGCGTGCGCAGCTCGTGACTCATCCTCGACAAGAACTCACTCTTGGCGTCATTCGCCCGCTCCGCTTCCGCCCGGGCGGCCTCTTCCCCCCGCTGGGCGGCCTTGCGGGCCGTGATGTCGCTTAC
>PLNQ01000041.1 GCA_003141815.1 Acidimicrobiaceae bacterium
CCTTCGTCGCCGCTCTCGTCGCACCGTTCCCCGGCCGACGCCGGCGTAAGGAGAACCAGTGAGTTACACCGAGATAGAACGCCAGTGGACGACCCGTCTTCGCCGGCGGTTCGTGCACCTTCTCCCCCCCGAGAAACTGCTCCCTGACACGCAACCGACCTACGTCTCGTCGTGGATCTACGTCTTTGGCGTCACGACGTTGGCCGCGCTCGTTGTCGTCATCGCTTCGGGGTCCCTGCTCGCGCTGCGCGGTCCTCTGTGGTGGCACACCTCGTCGGTGGGTCACTTCGCCAACTCCCTCCACCTGTGGAGCGTGGAGATCTTCTTCTTCGCCATGGTCGTGCACCTTTGGGGCAAGTACTTCATGGCGGCCTGGCGCGGAGGACGCGCGCTGACCTGGATGACGGGTGTCGTGACGTTCTTGACTTCAATCGCGGCCGCTTTCACCGGGTACGTCAGCCAGTCCAACTTCGACTCGCAGTGGATCTCCACGCAGGCCAAGGACGGCATCAACGCCACCGGGGCGGGAGCGTACTTCAACGTGCTCAACTTGGGACAGATGTTGATGTGGCACATCGTGCTCTTGCCGTTGGCGGCCGTTGTCTTGACCGCACTGCACGTACTCCTCGTTCGTGTGAAGGGCGTCGTTCCGCCCTTTGAAGAGCACGCGGAGGTGAACGCGTGAGGACGAAGCGTTTTCGTCCCGACGCCGACGTAGCCCCGTGGAAGGGTGGCTACAGTCCCTACGACATCATCAAGGAGGGCACGATTGCCCTCGTGGTCGTGGGCCTACTGACGATCGTCCTCGCCGTCGTCTTCGGCTCGCCGGACGAACCTTCCGTCACGGTGAAGACCTGGTCAAACTCGACGCCCGTGGACTTCGCGATGACGGCTCTGAGTGAACTGAATCAGACGTCGAGTTCGGCGCAGTACGGTGCGCCGTACAACACGAAGTCCATTGGACAGAAACTCGGCCCCCTCGAACTCGCCAAGTGGGTCGGCGCGCGGATTCCAATCAACACCGCCCGCGACTTCGTGATCAACCCCCTGACGTCGCTGACCGACCAGCCCATCTTGACCACCGACCTACAGCAGTGGAAGACGGCTTCCTCCAGCACCCGGGCCGGCTGGCTCGCGAACTACACGAAGGCCTCGGCCCACCTCACGTTCGTTAACGGACAAGTCACGGTCAACGCCACCAACGCGGGTCCCGTGCCGGTCTTCGTCAACGACCTCACCTCGATGGCGCGAAGCGGCGCGTTGGACCAAGCGCTCGTCACGCAGGCCGGGTTTTACACCACCGACTTCACGCTGCCCCTCTTGTTCATGGCCGACGGAAGTTACCTTTCGGGCCTGGCCCAGAAGCAGCACCTCACGGGTGACCAGTGGGGCATGATGAACGAGACGGGCAACTACCCGGGCCAGGCTTGGCTGTGGCTGTACACCTTCTGGTACCAGATCGCCCCCTTCAATGCCAGTTCCAACGCGGACGTGCTTGTGTGGGGTCTCATGATGGCGCTGTCGGTCGTGTTGCTGCTCGTGCCCTTCATCCCGGGACTGCGCTCGATACCGCGCAAGACTCGGATCTACCGAGTCATCTGGCGAGAGCACTACCAAAGAACCACCACGGAGTAGCCACGGCACACTGTGGCTTCGTCAAAAAGTGGAGACGATGGGGATCGAACCCACGACCTCAGGCTTGCAAAGCCCGCGCTCTACCAACTGAGCTACATCCCCGCGGGGAGTTCATTCTACCAAAGACCTCACGGGCTCGGGCGGTGGCGAGCTAAGGCGCGTGCCCGCTGGCGCTCGAGGCGCAGTAGTTCGCGCTCGACGTCGGCCCAGTGCAGGGGCGTTTCCTCGACCGCCGCGCCCTGGTCTTCGGCGTGGGCGAAGATGAAAAAGGCCACCCACCCCATCGGTAGGTAACTCCCGAATTTGGCAACGAATCCCGCGAGTTGTTGATCGAAGAGCGGCGTCATGTGCAACAGCGCGTACTGACCATGAAGACCCGTGTACAACGGGTGGCGCGCGAAGATCCACACGAACGAAAGGCTCGTCACCACGAGCGCCGAGCCAAAGACGTAGCCCGCTCGCGCCATTGGTGAGAGACGACGCGTCCCGGGCATCACGGCGAGCGCGGGTATCCATAACAACACGCCTACGCCGAGCACGACCACCAAGATCAGATCCCTCGCTACTTCAGAGCGCGCTCCCCAGTCGACGACGGGCGCGATGAGCGTCGCGGTACCGACCAATGTGACGATGACGAGCGCGAGACCGGGGTGCGCGAGCTTTCGAACGACGAAGTCCACGGGCGATGGCCGAGTGAGGCGCGCCAACGCAGTGGTGGGCAGACTCAGTAACAACAGCGGTGCCACGAGCAACATAATGACCAAGCGCTGCGCGGTGGCAACGCTGAGCGAGACCTTCGCGGCGACGTCGCCGAGGGGCCAGATCGTCACGAGCAACAACGCGAGCAGCGCGTAACGAGCCAGCGAGCGTTCGCGTGGCGAGGAAACGAGAAAATGGTGCGCCGCACCGGCCGCGACGATGACGATGACGACGAATGGATGCAGTTGGAAGGGCAACAGCGCGGCCACGTCGCCACGGTAACGCTCGGGGTGCCTCGAGTCCAGCCCCGGCCCGCAGCAGTTAGGACGTGGCCGTCGTCGCCACGACCGTTTCACCGCGAAAGCGCGGTCCCACTCTGGTCATGATCATGACCGCCAGCACGAAGTCAGTCACAACGATGCACCCGGGAAAGAGCGCACCTTCGGTGGTGAAGACCTTCAACGTCAAGATCGTGATGCCGCAGTTGAGACACCCCATCACGAAGGCCCACGGCGACTCGGTGCTGGGCGCGAGCCAGGACTTTCGAAGTGTCGGGAGCGCGGCGACCTGATCGGCGCAGACGAAGGAGATCAGCGCGATCGTGGGTTCGTTGACGAAGGCCCAAAAGACCAGACCCGCGAGCGAGATGGACCCGCAGAAAATATCGAAGGCACCGATCTTCCACACGCTGTGTGGATTCTTAAATGACGCGAACACGACCACGAACGGCACGAGTCCGAGCATCAAGGTCATCCACGCGGCCGGGCCGACGTGCTGTTGTAGTTCGACGCCAAAGGCGAGAATGCCCTCGAGAGCCCAAAGCGACCACGTCACGCGATTGGGCGACGTGGTGCCACGCAGCGTGTCGCGAACGTACCCGTAGCCACCCACGGCGGAGAGCACCATCGCGAGGTAGACGAATCGGGGATCAATCACCTGTCAAGTCTGCCTGCTTGCGCCCTCGTCGCTGGCATGAGCATCGTGAGCTGTTGTGTGCGTCCAGTAACCTCAGCCCTCGTGGACGTCAAGGAGTTCCTGGGGATCGAACGAGTAGGTGACGATACGTGGCACTTTCACGTCACCGAACGTCTCATCACGCCGGGCAAGTTTCTCTTCGGTGGCTGCGGCTTAGCGTCGGGCATCGTGGCGCTCGAGGAGGCCAGCATGCGACCGACCATCTACGCCGCCGCGCACTACCTCTCCTTCGCCCAACTGGGTGCCGAGGTCTTCGTCAAGGTGGATCTCGTGGTCGCGGGTAATCGCGTCACGCAGGGTCGGGCCACCACGTTCGTGAACGATCGCGAAATTCTGACCGTGAACGCCGCTCTCGGCACCGGCGAACTCTCGTCGCCCACTCCGTGGTTGACCATGCCCGACGTCGTCGCGCCCGAGGACTGTCCAGCCCGGGTGATGCCACACCGTTTCGACAACTCGATCTTCAATCACGTCGAGACTCGCGTG
Source organism: Acidimicrobiaceae bacterium (assembly GCA_003141815.1). Classification (GTDB taxonomy): domain Bacteria; phylum Actinomycetota; class Acidimicrobiia; order Acidimicrobiales; family RAAP-2; genus RAAP-2. Next base: position 3,796 of record PLNQ01000041.1, read on the forward strand.
GCCATCGGGCGACCCTTCGACGAACTCGACGCCACGCCCGGCTCGCCCGTGTCCGCGTTGTGGGCGCGCGTTCCGAGTCACTTGGAGCCGTCGGCGGCGACCCTCGCCATCTTTGGCGACCTCGTCTCGGGCGGGGCCACGCAACCACTCGGACGCAGCACCATGGGGCGAAGTCTCGACAACACGATTCGCGTCGCGTCGCTTAAACCAACGGAGTGGGTCCTCATCGAGATACACATGCACGCCCTAGCCGGTGGTTTCGCGCAGGGGACGGGCTACCTCTGGAGCCGCGACGGCACGCTCCTCGGAACCGCAAGTCAGTCAATGTCATCGAAGTTTTGGGACCCGCCAGCCTCGTAGAGCGCTCGTGACGCTGGTGTAGATTGGTATCCCTGCGGGGCTATAGCTCAGTCGGTTAGAGCGCGTCACTGATAATGACGAGGTCGTAAGTTCGATTCTTACTAGCCCCACCACGAGACAATTACAAAAGTCCGGCGTTTCGATGACGAAAGTCCGGCCCAAGGGCGATGAAAACTCAATTGGATTATTGAATTAGCCGGTGAGCTGACCACGATGATCGACATCAGGGTCAACTTCGTGCCCGTCGTCGTCCAATAGAGACTCTGGCGTGTCAATCGAATACTCGAGTGAGCAGGCCTGCGTTGCCAGTTCGTATTGCCAGTTGACGGTGCGAAATCCACCCGTTGAGTCCGGCATTTCGTCGGGGTCACGTAGTGAGAGACGTGATCGCGTGTATCTAGTTGCGAGCTCCATCAAACGCTTTGGGATGTCCTTGCTGGGCCACCCGACAGGACGTCGCTCACTCAGCGGAGGTACGCGCACGGACAAGAAGACCTCTCGAAGAATTCGATCGTCAATCTCAACCTCCAGCACCGTTATCTCGATCTGCAGCAAGGCGTCGACAGTGCGCCGAATCGGAACGGTGGGCGTCGAAACGGCCTCCTTAAACATCTCCGCAACTGCCGGGCCGAACAAGGAATCGAAGTTGGCGGTGTCTCGCTCGATGAGTAAAACGCTGTAGTCATCTTCGGACGGAAGTAGCTCACCCCGAGAAGCACGCTTTTCGAAGCGTTTGTAATCGTGCTCCGGTGTGAACCCGAGAAACCAACACACTTCGTTCTCGGCGTCGTACCAAGTTGCCGCTCGACCGTGCTCCGGTCCATGCAATGCGATGATGTCGGGGCGACCAACGTTGGCGATTGGTATGCCAGTGCCGTAGGCAGACTCCGCGTACTTCTTGCGAAAAAGGCCGATAATCCAACCGTAGGGACTTGCAGCAGCCACGCCCTCGAGATTGCTACGAGCGAGTCGCGCCGAACACCCTAGGTCTTCGAGTGCCCATGCTGTGAGACGCGACTCGAAAGCGGCTTCCTCGAATGGCGGGAACTCAGGCGGTGAATCGCTCACCGTGAACCGTCGCGCCTCGCAATCATGGCCTTTGCCTTGGCGCGAGTTTCACTCAGACTCGCCTCGATCTCCGGGTCGTTAGCCGCCTGTGCCAACAATGCCACAGCGAATTCGCCAGCAGAAGTCCTCGCCTTACGAAGTGCCAACACGGACTCGACGGGAATCCGATGATGTGCTCCTACCGGCCTGTCCGCAAGACGTCCATCGCGTATCCAACGCACCACCATTGGGCGAGAGACACCCAACACGTGTGCAGCCTGCTCCGGCGTCCAGGTAGGCGACTCAGAAAGCACTAGCGCAACCCGCTCGACTTGCTCGGGAGACAAAGAAAGCTCCCCGCCATTAGAAAGACGAACCGATGTCGGCTCGATCCCGGTGTTCCATTCCATAGTTCTCATGCGTCCTCTATAACTGAAACAAGTGTAACAAGAAATAACGGTGCTGACAAGGTCAGCGTGCGCACTAACCCTCCATTCGCGACGCTGGCGTATCTATGGGCTCGGGCCTATTTCACCTGATAAAAAAACCATCGCCAATGAAAAATCCAACAATTAGCAATGAAAAGTCGAAAATCGACCCCTCCAGACACCTAGCAAAATAGGGCCGCTGGACTTTTGTACTTCTCTCACCACGAGGGTTTTGGACAAATCCCCCAAAATCGTTCGGCCAAACATTCGGACAAATGATTAACGACAGGCAAGCGACGACGATCTAGTTCATTCACCGTCGCCCGACTGACCATGTAACTTCTCCCGTTGAAGCCGCATCAGCCTCAACTGAGTATCTACTCACAGGGGACGAAGCTAGGGAAATCATTACAGCGTGGCGGGAAACTATTTAGGTTTCCATCCCACCGATGCCGTGACGCCGTACTCCAACGCTCCTTTGGCAGTAACGAGCATGACGTAGATCACCTCTGGATGTTGGAGTTCTTTCGTGCCGTCGAGACCGTAGACCAGTGTTTTTACGCTGCCTGGAGTCGCGTCTGTAACGGTTCCCGACGCCGAGTGGCCGGCGAATGTCTCTTTCTTAAGCCAGGCAAGCGCGTTACGCGCCGAAGGCGCAATGAAGTATTGAGTGGAGCCCATCTGGTATGGCGGATAGCCAGGTGAGCTTCGCGCGGACGAGAACGGCTTTATCTTCAGGGCGACGGTGGTCGTTATTTCGCGCGAACCGGGTGGCTTCGGCGCCGCAGAATGCAGGTAGCGAAGTTCGCGCGTAGCCAGGGTCTTCCCTGATGGAGTGGAGCCGTAAGCCGGCGTCGAGATAGCGACGAAGGCGAACGCTGCAAGGAGAGCAACGATACCTCGCGCGTGCCGGATCCGGATGTGNNACTTCACCTGAGGAACTTCAACAACGACTCTCATAGTCTCTGGCACAAGCTGTTGCACAAATGCCCTTGTCAGGGTTGGTGAATTTGCGCTGAAGCGACTGCGGTCGTTCGATGGCTATCCTCGCACGATCACTTTTGTCTCATCTGATCCAACGCGTCAGGCACCCAAATACCGGTGACCTTCATATCCATCTGCGGTGAGCAAAAGGCCTTAATATAAAGAGGATTGGGATTTATCCGAATCCCCCCGTTTGGAGGGATTTGGACAAATACCCCTTAACCATTCGGACAAACATTCAGACAAATGAAGCGCCGCCGCTGCAAGGGACCGATCCGGATGGCGCGGCCAAAACGGTGATCCAGTCGCGGACCAACCCAACGGCAATCTTTGATGCTGCCCCGGTGCGGTTGCCACAGCACATTGGTGGAGGTGTCGAACGACCCCCACCAGGCACAGCCTTTCGCGGCTCCATTGCCAATTCATGCTTAGGCGCACCTGCGGCGCACGCCCAGCGCCACCGCCCTCACTCGACGCTCTTCTAGGAGATCCTGCGACGGTAGATGAACATGGCGAAGAAGTACGCGACGATAAGGGTACCGAAACACCAAGCAAGGGCAATCCAGATATCGGTGCCGACCGGCTGGTGTCTGAACAGGTCGCGGATCGCCTGAACGATGGACGTCACCGGTTGGTGTTCGGCGAAGGCGCGCACCGGGCCAGGCATGGTGTTGGTGGGCACGAATGCTGAGCTGATGAACGGCAGAAAAATGAGCGGGTAGGAGAACACGCTCACCCCGTCAGTCGACTTGGCGGAGAGGTCGGCGATTATGGCAATCCATGTCAACGCCAGGGTGAACATGATCAGGATGCCGGCGACCGCGAGCCACGCCAGCACTCCCGCCCCCGAGCGGAAGCCCATGAGGAGTGCCACGAGCACGACGACCACGAGCGAGATCAGATTAGCGACCAGCGAGGTCAGCACGTGCGCCCACAGCACGGATGACCGCGCGATCGGCATGGACTGGAATCGCTCGAAGATGCCGCTCTTCATATCCAGAAAGAGCCGGTATGCGGTGTAGGAGATGCCCGAACCAATCGTAATGAGCAAAATGCCGGGCAGCAGGTAGTTCACATACGAATCCGACCCCGACTTGATCGCGCCGCCGAACACGTAGGCGAACAGCAGCAAAAAAGCGATCGGCATAATCGTCGTCGTGATGATGGTGTCCAGACTGCGGGTGACGTGGCGCAGCGATCGTCCCAACAGGACGGCAGTATTGCCAAACAGATGTGTGGTCATCGTGATTCCTTCTGCGTCCGTGCCGACGATGCAGTTCTCGCCACATCGTCCCTATTGTTTCCGTCGTCACCGACGATCGCGAAAAAGACGTCCTCGAGAGTCGGCAGCTTCTCTATGTATTCGACCTTGGCGGGCGGGAGCAGCTGCTTGAGTTTGGAGAGAGTGCCGTTCACGATGATCCGACCTTCGTGGAGGATCGCGATTTGGTCGGCGAGTTGTTCAGCCTCATCCAGTTGCTGAGTCGTGAGCAGCACCGTCGTGCCATGCTCGGCGAGTTCCTTTACCGTCCGCCACACTTCGATGCGCGCCTGGGGGTCAAGCCCGGTCGTCGGCTCGTCGAGGAAGATGACAAGTGGATTCCCGATGAGGCTCATTGCGACGTCGAGGCGGCGGCGCATACCTCCCGAATACGTCGACACCTTGCGCGCAGCCGCGTCGGTCAACCCGAAACGGTCAAGAAGTTCGTCGGCAATCCTGCCCGGGTCCTTGACGCGCCGTAACTTGGCGACCAGCACCAGGTTCTCGCGCCCGTTGACGATTTCGTCAACGGCCGCAAACTGTCCGGTGAGGCTGATCGACCCCCGGACGGCCGCCGCCTGGGTGGCGACATCGAAGCCGTTGACGCTGACGGTCCCTGCGTCGGCGTTGAGCAGTGTGGACAGGATCTTCACGACCGTGGTCTTGCCTGCCCCGTTCGAGCCGAGCAGTGCGAAAATGCTTCCCCGCGCCACGTCGAAGTCGACGCCGCGCAGCACCTCCAGCTTCTTGTACGACTTCTCCAGGCCCCGCACGTGGATCGCGGGCCCCAGGTCCTGATGGGCTGTCGTCTGGCTATCCAATCTCACTTTCATGTCGGTTCGTTGTCCGCGGCGCGATCGATGGCGCTGACTAGCCGTTCCCGCTCCCGGCTCATCCACTGACCATCCGGGTAGTTGCGAAGAAACGTCTCGGCGAACTCCACGGGGTTCTCCCCGACGACCGCGCGCACCGGGGTACCGTTCGCTGCGCTCTGCTCGAAGAGATCGACCAGATCCTCCAACATCGACAACACGGCGTTTCCCGTCCCCGGCCCAAAGCGATAGATGTACCGCACCAGCGCATCGATTGCCGTGTAATAGTTCGCGGGAAGTTGTTCCGTGCGCGCCTTGTACTGCCGGTAACGCATCTTCTGCATCTTCTGCTTGTTCCACCCTGTAGCCATGTCTATTTTCCTCCTTCGTGGAGCTGTCCGAGCTGTTCGGCGAGGAAGTTCCACGTCCTCCAGAACTCCTCGAGATATTCCTGCCCTTGAGCGTTGAGCGAATACACCTTGCGCGGCGGCCCCTTCTCTGACGGGATTTTCTCCACGCCGACGAGACCGCGCTGCTCGATCCTGACGAGCAGGGCGTAGACGGTGCCTTCGGCGATGTCGGAGAAGCCCTGTTCGCGCAATCGTGCCGTGATCTCGTAGCCGTATGCCGGCTGCAAGGACAGGATCGCGAGGATGATGCCCTCCAGCGTGCCCTTGAGCATCTCCGTCATCTGCTTGCCCACGGAACTCCTCCTCTGCCTACTAAGTGATACCGACTACTGGTACATAGTAGCACCGACTAGCAGCGGGTGCTCGTAACGTGTCGGCGCTTCCCTGTCGAGGTAGAAAGGCACCCAAAGGCGCTGGTGAAGAGGTGGCCGATTCTTGGTGAACAAATTCAGATGGGCTGGTGCAACCCTTCTTTGAACCCTCATTCCGCCTTCGAAAGCCCTTTGTTCTACCGGCCTTTCCAATTGTCCGAATCCCCCACCACGCAGTCCTGGCGGGTCCCCTCCCGCGAAAGATTTCATTCGACATTGGTGCGGGCTGTGCGCTACGTTTCGAGCCATGGGACTCATCAGTCGCTTCAAGAGATCGGAGAACTCGTCGACGGACGCTGATTCACCACGTCACCGTCGCCGCGTAGCTGCCAATCCCCTCGAAGAGATCGCGGTCGCTCACGAAACGAGTCAACCGCACGGTTCCCTGTCGCCTCGGGTTCCGGGAGTAATGCCCTTCGTCGCGAGTAAGGATCTAGAGCCCCTCGCCGCCGAGGAGATTCGAGCCGCCGCCGATCCCGAGGACGACAACGCCCGCGACCAACTCATCCAACACGAGCGCGAGACCGAAGAGCGCGACCGCTGAAACGCGAGTGCGCAGTGTGGCCGCTCACGTTCACGACCGTTCCAACGCGATGGGCGTTCACTTGACGTCGGTTGAAAGGAGTTGACCGGGCTCGCGCGGGCCAAGTTCTAGAATTGATCCTCATGCCCCTCAACATTCATCGAACGTTTCGATCGAGCAAAGTGCCCCAAATCAACGGTGTCTTCTGGTTCTTGAAGCTCCTTACGACGGCCATGGGCGAAACGACGTCCGACTTCTTCGTTCACCGCTTCAACCCCGAATTGGTCGTTCTCGCCGGCGGCGTGGTCTTCGCCGTGGCCCTGTGGAACCAACTACGAGCACCGCGCTTCTTCACCATTACGTACTGGACGGCGGTCGTGATGGTGAGCGTCTTTGGGACGATGTGCGCTGACGTCTTGCACGTTGGCTTCCACGTGCCCTACGTGGCCTCGGTAACCCTGTTCGCGATCCTTCTCGTCGCCACCTTCGTTAACTGGGCGCGCGCGGAACATACCCTCTCGATCCACAGCATCTACACCACACGACGTGAGCTCTTCTACTGGACCGCCATCACGGTCACCTTCGCGNNTCAAGTCGGGGATTCTCTTCGCCATCATCTTCTGTCTGCCGGCCATTGGCTACCGCGTCCTGCGGCTCAACACGATCGCGATGTTCTGGGCGGCGTACATCTTGACGCGCCCGCTCGGCGCATCGTTCTCGGACTACTTAGGTGTCTCGCAAGCGCGCGGAGGGTTGAACTTGGGACCCGGCAACGTGTCGTTCATGTTCACGGCGCTTATCGCGTTCGTGGTGGGGATCGTCGTGTTTCGCGAACGCAACGACACGCCGGTGCTCCGCCACTAGTCGCCACGTTGCAAAAGGAACGTTCCCGACGAGCGGCTCACCAGTTTGCCCTCGTCGTTGGTGACGGCGGCCTCCCCGAAGCCCACGTGTCGCGTCAGGCGCACGACGTCGCCACGTAGTGAGTAGTGCTCGCCGAGGAGCGCCGGACGGAGGAGCTCGGTCGACATCTCGATCGTCGCCTTGGTTCGATCGCGGCCACGAAGCGCGGCATTGATCGCAAAGTTCATCGCCGCGTCGAGGAGGAGAGCGTGCACCCCCGCTTGAACGCTCCCGTGAGGGTTGCACGCCAGTTCGCTCGGGACGAAACCGCCGCTGACCCATCCAAGGTCCTCGCCATCGACGCCGTAACTTTCGAAGGTTCCACCCACGGCGCCGATGAGGGCCATACCCCCGTCACCCAACCAACGATCCATGTCTTTCTTCGTGCCGCTCACGTCCGCGACGATAGTGCGAACGCGCGCCTAGGCTTCGCGCGGAGAGATGTGCTCGCCCCAACAAAAGGAGAACAATGCCAATAGCGGTCATTGTGGACGCCGTGCGCACCCCTGGAGGGAAGCGCAACGGCAAGCTGAAGAATTGGCACGCCGTCGACCTCGCGTCCGAAGCGCTGAAGGCGCTCGCGGCCCGTAATAACCTCGACCCGAGCCTCGTCGACGACGTCATCATGGGATGCGTTTCCCAGGTCGGCGAACAGGCGTTCAACGTCGGAAGAAGTGCTGTACTCGCGGCTGGTTGGCCCGAGTCGGTCCCGGCCACGACGATCGATCGTCAGTGTGGCTCGTCACAACAGGCGTTGCACTTCGCGGCGCAGGGCGTCATGTCCGGTGCCTACGACGTCGTCGTCGCGGCGGGCGTCGAAGTGATGACGCGTGTCGCGATGGGTTCGTCCATTGGCAAGGACGCGGGATGGCCTTTTGGTCCGCGCGTCGCCGAACGCTACGAGCCCGTGGGTGGACTGAAGAATCAAGGCATTGGCGCCGAAATGATCGCCGACCAGTGGGGCATCTCGCGTGAAGAACTCGACGAGTTCTCCGTGGAGAGTCATCGCCGGGCGGCGAGAGCCACGGCTGAGGGTCGTTTCGAGCACGAGATCATTCCGATCTACGTCCGTGACGACGACGGCCTCGCGACCGACGAACTGATGACGAGTGACGAGGGCATCCGTCCCAATTCGAGCGTCGAGGCACTGGCGAGCCTCAAGGCCGCCTTCAAAGAGGACGGCAAGGTCACGGCCGGTAACTCCTCACAGATCACCGACGGTGCGTCGGCCGTGCTCATCATGAGTGAGGAGAAAGCTCGCGAACTCGGCTACACGCCACGCGCCAAGTTCCACTCCTTCGCGCTCGCCGGGGTCGACCCCGTGACGATGCTCACCGGTCCCATCCCGGCGACCACGAAAGTGCTCGAGCGCGCCGGGTTGACCCTCGACGACATCGATCTGATCGAGATCAACGAGGCGTTCGCGTCGGTCGTGCTCGCCTGGCAGAAAGAGCACAAGGTGGACCTCGCGAAAGTCAACGTGAATGGTGGCGCGATCGCGCTCGGTCACCCACTCGGCGCGTCAGGGGCAAAGCTGTGCGCCACGTTGCTGAACGAACTTGAGCGCACCGGTGGACGCTACGGACTTCTCACGATGTGCGAAGGCGGCGGTCTCGCGAACGCGACGATTATCGAGCGGTTGGGTTAGTTCCCGCCCTCGCCTCGGGGAGGGCTACTTGTAACGAGTAGCCAGGTAGAACCCAGCGAACATCGTCACGAGGCCGAGGGCCAGGTACCACGACGACGTCGAACCGGGCAGCACTTGAAGGTAGTTCAGCGTGATCACGAGTACGCCGAAGATCATGAGTTCAATGATGATCCAGCCGTACCAGGCGGGGCTGTGGTCGGCCCCGGCCGGGCGCCGCCGAGTGACGCGCCCGCTTGACTCGGCGTCGACGTAACGCCCTACTGACTTCTTAGGATTCTGCTTCGACGGTGGTTTCGCCATAGGTATTGATGTTATAGGGCGGCATTCTTGCAATGTGGTGACCTGACATCCAGGTTCACCGTCCAACCAAATGTCAAGCTTGCGGAGTGGTGACTTGACATACCGTCATGCTCACCATCGAGCCGTAAGGCGTGGGTGAACCCGGTGGCGGACTCTGCGTGACGACTGTTTGTGGTGAGCCGGGCAGGCACACCGCCGTCGGATCGGCCGTGTAGTTCGCCTGGAGTCCTTGACCTGAAAGTGCCGACGTCGCGGCGCTCTCGGTGTCGCCAACGACGTTGGCCACATAAACATTGCAGGGTCCCGATGAGACGATGAGTCGCACTACCGAATTCGCCGACACCAACGAACCCGCGGGCGGCACCGTGGAGACCACGAGACCCGATGTGATGGTGTTCGAACACGTATGGCCGACGTTGGGACTCGGCGATAGACCTTGCTTGTTCAGACTCGCACCGGCGGCCACCTGCGTAAGTCCGTTCACCGACGTGAGCGGGTACGTCGCGTTTGACGCCAGTACGTAGAGCAGTACCTCGACGCCGGTGTGCGTCTTGGTTCCCAATGCGGGCGTCTGGTTGAGAACGATGCCGGGAATCTGCCCGGGTGACGCGGTCGGAATATACGACAAGTGGTACAAGAGCTTCTGGCTGGTCAACTCACTCTCGGCGTTGGAAAGCGACATGCCTACGTAATTCCTGATCGTCACCGGAACTACCGTGACGCCGATGCTCACCGTCAACGTCACCAGGCCGCCCTTGGCGATACTCTTTCCCGCTTTGGGGCTACTGGAGATGACCGTATTCTTGGCTAACTTCGAATGTTGCCCTGTCGTGTTCACCGTCAAGCCATCGTTCTTGAGTTGTTTTGACGCTGACGTGAGCGTCTGGCCGATGACGTCGGGCACGTTCGTCGTCGTGGACTTGTTGCTCTGGACGAGCGCGTACGCACCGCCTGCGATGAGTACGAGGACGAGGACGACGATGCCGATCGGTCCGGCGTAATTACGACGACGTCGACGAAAGTTCGTACGGGGGCCCGACATGATCGGTACGGCCATCGTCCGCTCACCGGGCGAGACCGTGGCGACGGCGCGTGTGGCGTCGGCGCCGAAGAAGGCCAGATTTCGTTGAGCGGCTTGCACCGGCTGCCCTTCGGAGAAGCGAATCAGGTCGGCGCGCAGTTCGTCAGCGGACTGGTAGCGCTGTCCCGGGGACTTCGACAAGGCTTCCATGACGATGGCTTCGAGGTCGTGGGGCACTGAGTCGGAGAACTGCGACAACGGAGGCACCGTACCGTGGACGTGCTGGCTGGACACCGCGACGGGTGAGTCACCGATGAACGGTGGTCGCCCGACGAGCATCTCGTAGAGCACGACGCCGAGTGAGTAGACGTCGCTTCGTCCGTCGACGGGAGCACCTTCGGCTTGTTCGGGCGAGAAGTAGGTAGCGGTACCCATGACCGAACCTTCTTCGGCCAGATGATCCTCACTCGAGACGGCTTGCGCGATACCGAAGTCCGTGACCTTGACCTGTCCCTCTTTCGTCATCAAGATGTTGCCGGGCTTGACGTCGCGGTGTACGACGCCGTTGCGATGCGCGTAACCGAGTGCGGCCGCGACCTGTGCTGCGATCTGCGCGGAACGTGCACCGGAGAGCGTTTTGGATTCGCGCAGCATTTCGGCAAGGGAGGTTCCGTCGACGAGTTCCATCACGATGAAGTAGGTGCCGCTGTCTTCTCCCCAGTCAAAGACCGGCACGATGTTGGGGTGTGAGAGATTCGCGGCGGCCTGGGCTTCGCGGCGGAATCTCTCGACGAATAGAGGGTCCGCGCTCAGTTCGGGGTAAAGAATCTTGAGCGCCACGGCGCGATTGAGAAGGGTATCTTCCGCCCGATACACGATCGCCATGCCCCCACGGGCAATTAAGTGAGTGACTTGGTAACGATTCGTGTACAGACGTGGGTCGTTGAGGGGCTCCATACTGGGTTAATCCTACGCTCTGGCTCTCAAGGGAGAGTCGTCGTTACTTCGGACAAGTCGTCGCCGTGCCCGTCGCTGGTTGACCGGCCTGTATCGCAGCAGCCGCTTCGGCGATGCATCGAATAACGGGGCCTGCAGCTATCGCACCCGTCTTCTCGACGCTTTGGAAAGGTAACACAACCGCAACAGCAATCGTCGGGTCGCTCGCGGGCATGAAGGCGATCATCCAGTCGTCGGTGTTCTTCGCACCGTTGCCGGTCTGGGCCGTGCCCGTCTTGGCGCCTGCGTCGAGCGCGGCGGGAAAGACACCGTACGCCGTACCGTACTTCGCGACGTCAACCATGAGGGGATTGATCACACCGGCCTGGGCCGCGGTCAACGGGGTCTTCCACACCGTGGGTTTGTACCGCTTGACGATGACGCCGTTTGGTCCCGTGATGTAGTCCATAAGGTGCGGCGTCATCATGACCCCACCGTTACCGACGGCCCCCGCGACGAGGGCGTTCATCAACGCCGACGTCTGAACGTTGTCCTGGCCGATGGCCGAGTACGCGAGCTGTGGCAGGTGATTCGTGAAGTAGGACGCTGGAGGGAAGTAACTCGCCACTGCGCCCGGTACGTCGATGGGCGGTACCTGGTTGTAGCCGAAGCTGTTCGCCGTCTGGGACATGTCGACGCCACCCACGTCGAGCCCCACCAACGCGAAGCCGGTGTCGCACGAGGGCGGGAGCATAAAGGCAATCGTGCCACCACACGAACCAAATCCGAAGTTCGACAACGTCTTTGTGGTGTCGGGCAACGGTGTGGTCACGAGTTTTGGGTACGACTTTAAAAGAAGTTGCGGCTGCAGCGCCACCACGGCCGCGGTCGTCACGATCTTGAAGGTCGATCCGGGGAAAAAGATCTGCTGGGTCGCCACGTTGCCCAGCGGCTCGAATCCTTCCGCGTTCCTAGTCGTGTCCTTCTTCCACGCCGCCTTCTGCACGGCGGTGCTTCCCGTCGCCAGTAGCGCAGGGTTGTACGTTGGATTCGAGTACATGCCCAAGATGTCGCCGTTCTTGGGGTTGAGGACCACCGCCGCCCCGTCGCGTCCAGCCAGCGCGTTCGCCATCACACGTTGTAGCGCGGGCTGCAACGTGAGCGTCACGCTGTCCGCGGCACTCGTGGGCGCTAAGAGCTGCTCAAAACTCTGCGGAGGCTGCGAGTGTGACGAGAGGAAGCTGTTGTACTCCGCTTCGAGCGCCCACGTCCCGTACGACGAAGAGACGAACCCGACAACGCCTGCCGTCAGCGCGCCTAGGGGATAGATCCGCTGATACACCGTCGACCCTGTTCCCGCTACGGACTGGGCGAGAACTGACCCGTCCGCCGCGAAGATCGTCCCACGTTGCACGTCCGCCGTTGATTGGTTGTTTCTCGGATTGAGTGACGACGCGGCCAGCGATTTTGATCGAAAGAACTGCAGGTTGGCCGACTGCGCCGCCACGACGACGAAGAGCAACAAGATCACCGTGGCTAGAACACTGAGTCGACGCGACATGCCTAACCCCTCTTCGCTGTCGTTGTCGTCGTCGGCGCCACGTGGAGCGTCGTGGTCGTCGTCGCCGACGTCGAGAACGTGGTTGTCGTCGTCGACGTGGTCGGCGTTCTAGTCGAGTGCCAGGCCTTGTTGAGGTACTTCGCGTGACTCAAGGCCACACTAAGAGTCGGTTCACTGATGGTGCCCACGAGCGCTCGTTGGTCGGCCGGTCGCAGGCGCGTCACCGGCAAGCCCGTATCCGCGACCATCATCGGTTTATACCAGAGGACGCCGCTCGGCTGGCCTTGGAACACCACAATGTTGGTGCCGTCGCTCGCCAAGTAATAGGTCGAATAGGCGTACCAGTGAATCACCGCGACACCTGCGCCAATCACTCCCAAGAGTAAAAGGGCAGCGGCGAAAACGCGCCAGGTCAGGTGACGTTTTCGTCGGCCGCCAGTCGGGCTCGTGTTCGTGACGACCGGTGGTGGCGGGGAGCTCATAGTTCGACGAATGGGCGCCGTGGAAACGTTCACTTCGTCGAACTCGATGAGGATCACCGAAATGTTGTCACGACCACCCGCGACCTTCGCCGCGCTTACCAAGCTCTCGACCGCCATTTCGAGCCCGTTGGGCGCGCTCGCCAGTCGCGCCAATGTGTCGCCGTCGAGCTCGTTCGAAAGTCCGTCACTGCAGAGCAGAAGTCGATCTCCGACGGCGGCGTCGATCGACGTGACGTCGATGGCGATCGTGTCTTCCACGCCCACGCCTCTCGTCAGCTGGTGACGCCGTGGGTGCACCGCCGCCTCTTCGGGCGTCAGACGGCCCATGCGAACCCACTCCTCGGCGACGCTGTGATCCTCGCTCAGTTGACGAAGCGCGCCGTCTCGCAGTTGATAGGCCCTCGAGTCACCCACGTGCACCAACGTGGGCACCACCACGTTCTCAAGGTCGTAGGTGAGTCCGATCGCAATGACCGTCGTACCCATCCCGAAGTGTTCGGGATTATCCCGAGCATCGTCGAGGACAGCGGCGTTGGCGCCCTGGATGGCCTCCACGAGACCCTCGACACTCTGACTTTCACGGAAGCCCTCGCGGACGAGATCGATGGACATGGCGGCTGCCACTTCACCGGCCGCGTGGCCTCCCATGCCGTCGGCGATGATCGCGAGTTTGTCGTCGGCGTAAAGGGCGTCCTGATTCGTCTGACGTACCAGCCCAATATCGGTCGCCGCGGCGTAGCGCCATCGTGTCAACGAACGACCTCGAAGAGGGCGCCACCAACTTGGACGACGTCACCGCGTTCTAAATGAACGCGACCCCTCACGAGCTCTTGGTTGACGTACGTGCCGTTCGTCGAACCCAGGTCTTCAATCGAGAGGTCACCGTCGTCGTTCGCGACGCGCGCGTGGCGCGACGAGAGATACGTGTCGTCGAGACGAAGATCGCACGCGTCACTTCGACCAATCGTCACGCCAACGGCCACGTCGACTCGTTCGCCGCCTCGATCGAGCGGTTCGATGAACTCCAGTGCGAGCGTTCCACGGCGACGACGACTCCGTGGTTCAAAGTCCACGGGGCGCGATTCTACGGACGCGACACGCAGGACTCGCGCGAAGAACAAGATGGCAATCACCATCGCCAGAACCTGCAGCGGGCGAACGACCGCCGCGTAGTTCGTCGCGGCGAGAAGACTCAAGCCAGCTCAATCCGAAAGTGGAGGGTGCCCACCGTGACGTCGTCACGCGGCGAGAGCGAGACCGCCGAGATTCGGTGTCCGTTCACGTACGTCCCGTTCGTGGACTGCAGATCGCGAACAGCGACCCCCTCGGCCGTGCGCCACACTTCGGCGTGCTGGCGCGAGACGTTGGAGTCGTTCACGACCACCGCCGCGTCGGGACTCCTTCCGATGACCAATGGCACGTCGCCAACGGCAAAAGACCGGCCATCGCTCACGATGAGCCGGGGTTGGCTCTCGCCCCCGACAAACTCCGTTTTTACCTCCACGACGCCCGCCTTGAGGTCGTCATCGACGAAGATCTCCACTTTGACCGGACCCACGAAGGAGTAGCCCTCGGAGACGGCGTGTTGGCGAACGGTCTCTTCGAGCTCGGTGACGAGCGCCTTTTGAAACCCCTCGAATCGTTGCGCGTCCGCCGGACCCAACCACACGCGAACGGCGTTGGCCGAGATGGGACCTTGACCCGACAGACGACGCGTCAGGTCCACTTCTCGAACAATGCGCGTGCCGATCTCAATCGGTTGGAGCGCGTTCCTAAACGGGCGCGAGAAAGTCCGCTCGAACAGTCGCTCTAGACCGTTTTCTACATTTTTGAGAACCATGACCCTCCCAACTGTATCGGCCGGTTCCCCTGGAACGACGGTGCAGGAAGCCCCGAGAATCCATTCGACTATTGTTGCAAGGTCTCAGGGCGAGTGGCGAAATTGGCAGACGCGCAGGCTTCAGGTGCCTGTATTCGAAAGGATGTGGGGGTTCAAGTCCCCCCTCGCCCACCACGGAGTGGTTTTTCCACCTCTCGGCCGGCCGGCCCGCACCATGACGTTCATCATCTCGAGTTGATGGTGCGTGACAGCGCCGATGAGGCCATCAAGCCGCCACACCTCGCCCTCCCGGCCCGAACCACCGTCACGTCGCCCCGGCCAGGCGATTTCATAATTACGGCAATCGACCCGGCCGATGACGACGACACCAGTAGTCCAATGACAACTCAAGGACTTCAATCCAAGGCACGAGCCGACGTGCTCGTGGCGAACCTGCGTGCACTCCCCGATCGGATGGTTGTCACGAGACCGTGGAAGGTCAGCCGGACGACCGTCGCGCAGGTCGTGCCGAAGAGGACCTCCCCGCCAGTACTCACGTACACGCCGACGACCCGCGCGATCGGACCCGAGAGCCGCGTCTGCGTCACCATCGACGAATGCGAGAACGTGCTGTTCGTCGATAACCCCTGCACCGGCGAGTCCCACCTGGCAATGGAAATCGCGGCCGAGGCCTGCGCCAAGCGCTACAGGGTCCGGTTCTTTCGGGTGACCGAGCTGGTAACGATGCCAATCGGGGCTAAGGACCAAAGGGAACTGGCGCGTCTGAAGACGCAACTCACCAAGTTGGACATGCTGGTACTCGTTGGGCTCGGCTATGTGCCCGGGACCAATGTCGGCGCGGAACTGCTCTTCGACGTGATCGCGACGGCCTATGAGCGTTCCAGCGTCATGGTCACGACCAACCTGCCCTTTGAGAACTGGACCGAGGCCCCCCGACTCGGAGCGGCGCACCGGCACCATGCTCGACCGGTTGACCCATCACTGCAAGATCATCGAGACGAAGGGCGAGACCTACCGACATGAGGACGCTTCGATGCGTTCTCGAGCCAGAAAGTCCGAAGAGAAGGTATCGCCAGGCACCGCTCTGAGGCAGACTTGGACATTGACCACGTGTGGCTGTTTTGTATGCGCGTTCACATACGGAAGGGACACCGGAGCATGTACGGTAAAGCAAGTGCCGCAATTATGGTGGGGCCCAATCGACCTCTTCAAGTGGAAACGATTGATTTAGACGACCCAGGATTTGGTGAGGTCGTGGTCCGGCTGAGAGCCTCGGGGGTTTGTCATAGCGATATCTCATTCCTGGAGGGAAAATGGCCCGCGCCGTTGCCGTACATTCTCGGGCACGAGGGGGCCGGCACCATCGAAGCTGTCGGCCCAGGTGTCAGTTCGAGGAGGGTGGGTGAGAATGTCGTGCTCACGTTTGTGCCAGGTTGCGGTCGGTGCAGATTCTGCCTCGAGGGGCGCATAAACCTGTGTACAGAGGCAGCTTGGTGCTTGGACGAGGGAACGCTTCCTGACGGCACCACTCGGTATCGATGGCAGCGAGATACCGTCTACTTTCTTGGCCAAGTGGGTTCCTTTAGCACTCACGCCGTTGTGCCTTCATCTGTTGCGCTAAAGGTTCCAGATGAACTCGACCCGATCGAAGGATGTTTGCTCGGTTGCGGAGTCATGACGGGAGTCGCCGCCGTAACTGGATTAGCGAATGTTCGTCCTGGCGATTCTGTGGCGATCTTCGGCTGTGGTGGTGTTGGATTGTCGGCAATTCAGGGCGCACGACTTGTTGGTGCCGATCCCATCATCGCTGTTGATCTCCTTCCAGAGAAGCGGAAAATGGCGAAACAACTTGGCGCAACCCACGTCGTTGACGCACGTGCGGTGGATCCAATCGAGGCGATCAGAGACCTGACACAGGGAGGAGCAGATTTCACCTTTGAAGCAAGTGGAAATCCGCTCGTTGCCGAACAGTCGGTTCTATCCGCTCGAACAGGTGGAACGACTGTCTTGATCGGTCAACCGGCGGTTGGAAAGACCATGCAAGTGAACGTCTTCGACGTTACCCAGTTCGAGCACTACATTTTGGGGACGCACATCGGTGGTGCGACTCCAGCGATCGTGATCCCGCGACTCGCTCGTCTGGCGCTAAGGGGATTAATTGATTTAAAGAGTCTGGTCACCCACCGGCTTCCCCTATCAGATGTCAATGAAGCAATCGCAATCGCAAAATCAGGTGGAGCGGGGCGTGTCGTGCTTGAACTTTGAGTTTGAAGATCTGTTGCATTGAGAGGAGCTCGCTCGCTTTTGTCTCATTGCGACTCGCTTCAATGAGATTGCTCGAGTTTTCGCCGAAGAGGGCGAGCAAATCATCAGATAGGCCCGGTACGACGTGCCCCGTGATCCGACATCTTCGATCGGCAATCACAGATGGATGGATTCCTCCGTCGCGCAGAAGCTGACACGATGACGATCGGTCCCGCACGGAACAGAGTGAACTCGAGGGCGGTCTACCACGCGTAAGTCTGTGGCCCTCTGATTGTCGACTCGGAGCCGGCGTAGGGTGCGCCGCGAAGTAAGTCTGTAACGGCAGTGGCGGGCTCGTTGCACGCTTCCTCAAATGAAGTTTGAATATGTCAAACGTCAGTTGCACAACTGGTCGAGTTACGCTACACCAATAAGGATCGTGAGACCGAACAAATCCTGGTAAAACTGGACATAGCCGCCGTCACCACCGTGCGCGATGACGAAGTCATTGGCGGACCTCGAGTGACCTGAAGAGGCAAAGTCCGCTGAACAATGCTCAGACTCGGCTGTAGCCGCCGTCAATCAGGATATTCGCTCCTGTAAGGAACGGCGTGTTGCCCTCACAAAGGAAGAGCGCGGCGTCGGCGACCTCATTGACCGTCCCGAACCGGCCAATCGGGTGCCGCGACAGAAGTTGACGCTCGAACATTCGGCCATCATTCATCGCCTCCATGACCCGCTCGTGCAATGCGGTCCGCACAACGCCCGGCATAAGCGTGTTCGATACGATGCCGCGCGCGCCGTATTCGACTGAGATGTGGTCAGACAACATGTTGAGCGCGGCCTTCGACATGTCGTACGCGCAGTCACCCGCCCACACCGTCACCGCACAGACTGAGCTGATGTGAAGCATCGAGCCACCACCAACCGCAAGCAGATGGGGTATCGAGAACTTTGAGACTAGAAAGGGTCCCCTTGTGTTCACGGCCATGATTTCGTCGAACTTGGCAACGGGCCAATCCGCGACGTCGTGCCAGTCGTCGGCGTCGATACCCGCGTTGTTGACAACGATGTCAAGGCCACCCATCGCCGCCACCGATTCACTAACAACCCGCTCCGCCTGTTGTGCGTCGGCGACATTACCGAGTACTGGGAACGCCACGCCGCTCTGATCCGTGATGACTCCGCAGGTTTCTCGCACGCGAGTTTCGTCGCGACCCCCGACAGCCACCTGCGCCCCTTCGCGCGCGAAGGTGATCGCGATCTCGCGCCCGATGCCGCTCGATGCGCCCGTAACCAAGACTCGCTTGCCCGCTAGTCGTAAAGACATGTCAAGATTCCTTTCCCATTGCAGTACCGCAGACTTATTCTCCTGAGAGGTGAGACTCCTATGAGACTTGGCTTGTTTCGCTGGTGAGCTGGGCACCGCCATCGAGCAAAATCGACAATTCGCGACCAATCCGGCGTAATTCGGTCCCGAGGAAATCGATGTGCTCGGGCGTCGCCCACTGCTTCAGCATCGCGAAACTCAGTCCGTAAAGCGTGTTGTCGATCGAATTGCGTACCGCAACTCCAACACAGAAGATGCCGTCGATACACTCGCCGTCCTCGGTCGCGTACGGGAGCGAGCGCACCCGACGCAACTCTTTTCTCATGGCTGTAAGACTCCCGATGCTGTGCTTGGTCAGTCGAACGAGTTCCTTCCGTCCCGCGAGCCACTGATCGAATTCCTCAGTAGTGAGACACGCCAGCATTGCTTTGCCAGCGGCGGTGCAGTGACCGGGCTGCTGGACCCGTACGTCCAAGGTGAGAGCCGCCGGTCGCGCGGCGTCGTGGCGAGCTAGGAAGACGATCTGACCGTTGTCGCCGAGTACCGAGAGCTTCAAAGTCTCCTGGATTTCGGGGTTGCAATCGGCACTCAGGTTCTGGAAATCGCGCACGACGTCCACGCTCGATAGGTAGACGGCGCCAAGCACCGCAAGCTTCGGACCGAGCGTGTACAGGCCGTCGACTCGCCGTAGCAAACGGCTCTCGGTCATTTCGGTGCAGATGTTGAGGGTCGACGACTTGGGGATTCTCAACAATCGGGCGAGGTCCGTGAGGCTGATCGGGTCACCCTGACGCTCCATGATGGCGTCCATAATCTCGGCTGCCCGTCGAACGGCCGGCACGACGACTGAGGCCTCCATGATCTGTCCGCGTCCATCGCCACCTTTTGCTCTTCCACTCATGTTCAAACCAATCGTCGTGGTGCGTTCAATTCTCTCACACGGCCCCCGCGCGGCCATCGCGCGATGTGGGTGGTGCGTCTCAATATCATCGAGCCATTCCCGCTGCACTCGGCCACACGCGTTCCGCCGCCGCAGCGAACTCCGCCATGGCCTCGGGAACTAACTCGACTCCGAGACCAGGTTTGGTCGGCGGGGCCAGGAGACCGTTCTCGAAGACGAGCTCCTCGCGCACCAGTTCCCGGCGCAGACGCGAGGTGCTCAACTCGGGTGGCAGGAATTCAAAGGTCGGCATGTGGGGGGTCACCATCGCCAGATGGGCCGCCGCCGCAGTCGAGATACCTGTCTTCCACGCGTGCGGCACGACCTGACGACCGAGGTCGGCGGCGAGGCGGCAGACCTTGAGAGCCTGCGAGATGCCGCCGACGCGACCGGTGTCGGGTTGAAGAAACTGCACCTTGCCACGTTCAGCCAAATCCCGAAACTCCCACTCGGTCGCCAACCATTCCCCAGACGCAATTGGTACCTTTGACTGCGTCGAGAGTTCGGCGTACTTCGTTAGGTCGTCGGGCCAGAGGGGCGCCTCCAGGAAGAAGACGTCCAAGTCGTCCCACTCTCGAGTGACGCGCAGCGCCCGCTCGACGCTGTCGAATGCGTACTGGACGTCGACCATCATGCGCACGTCGGGCCCGACCGTGTCACGCACGGTCTGGAGAATCTCGGTAATCTTCTCGTCACCGGCTCTCAACCCCTTGTGTCGATAGGGACCATCAAAGGTCGCCTCAAGCTTCACCGCAGTGAATCCGGCTTGGACCGCCCTACGCGCCCACGCCACCATCGTCTCTTTGTAGACCGACATCGACGACGCATCGGGCTGCAACGACGCGTAGGGCGTGAGGGTGCTGACAGCGGCGTCCCCCCACAGTTGCCAGCAGGGTACCCCACGAACCTTGCCGACGATATCCCAAAGCGCCATGTCGACCGCACCGATGGCGTGCACAACCGCTCCGCGTCGCCCGGTCATGGCGGTACCCACATAAAGGTCGCGCCAGATCGCCTCAGGATCAAGCGGGTCGCGCCCGAGCAACAGATGCTTGATGCCCTGATCCATCGTGTGGGTCCCGGGAGACTCGATGCAGGCTCGCGCGATCCACGCGTTGAGGTCTGTCTCACCAACGCCGACCACGCCTTCGTCCGTAACGACCTCGACCACGATCGTGTCTTGGGCTGAACTCGTGGCCCCGATGTCGAAATCGGGGTCCAGGAGCACGTGACTTCGTATGTCGACAACCTTCATGGCTCAACCTCCAAATCGTTCAACACCGAGACCCGGCACCTCGACCGATACCCGAAACAGACTCCCCGCAAGCGGTTCAACGGCGAGCGCCGCTGAGCCCAATCCTGCGCCGGCCGAGGTGACGTACAAATCAGTAAGGTCCGCCCCGCCAAAGCCGCAACTGCTGATCTGGGACACCGGGAAGTTAATAACGCGCTCGAGCATGCCGTCTGGCCGGTAGTAGCGCAGAGCGCTCCCGCCCCAGTACGCGACCCACACGCCGCCGTCACGGTCAACCGCAAGGCCGTCGGGTAGGCCCGCCGCTTCGGGGGTCTCAACGAAGACTCGCTCGTGCGAGAGCGCACCGGTGTCGCGGTCGTAGTCGAAGGCCGTCACGCGCAGGCGGCGACTGTCCACCGCGTAGAACGCGGTTTCATTCGGACTGAAGCCCATGCCGTTGGCGAGGGTGGTGCCAGTGATGGCCACGTGGAGCGAGAGGTCGGGGTCAACCCGATAGACGCAGCCGCTGCCGGTGATCTCCTGGTCGGTCACACTGGCGAGGAACATCCGGCCGCGCGAGTCGCAAACGGCATCGTTCAGGAATCGCGTGTCGTCGAACTCGTCGATCGCGACCAGGCATTGTGGAGTGTCGTCCAACGTATAGAGACCATCGCGACGAGCGAGAAAGTAGCGGCCGTCGCGACCCAGTGCCGCCGCACCGAGGAAGTCGAAGGATCCGAGTTCAGTATTGAGCCCGCTCGACGGGTCGAAGGCAAAGAAGTCCCCTGCGGTCATGTCCACCCACAAAAGCTTTCCGGTGCGATCGTCCCAGACCGGGCCTTCACCGACGTCCGCACTGGCCTGCACCACCACCTCGGGAAGCCACGTCGCCATCGCGTTAGCCAATCACCAGTTGCTTGCCAACGACCTTGTCGGGGGCGAGCTTGACGACGGCCCCGTGGAGTCGCCCGGTTGTGTAGTCCGAACCGGCATTAATGCACGTCGTGCGGCCAATCATCGCCACACCTCGCGATTCGTGGATGTGGCCGTGCAACGCTAGGAGGGGCTGGTACTCCTCAATGATCTGGCGTACAGCCGTGCTGCCTACTGGAATCTCGTTGGGCTGGCCGCTGCGGATCACAACGGTGAGGTCCTCGTAGTTGACCTCTCGTGCCTGGTCGAGCCCGGAGTTATAGGGCGGGACGTGCAGCATGAAGATCGCCGCTTCCGGATTCTCCACTTGTTCGGCCAATGATCGGTAGTGCTTGTAGAGGCTCTCCTCATCCAACTCGCGCGGGCTCTTCCACGGCGTCGGGCTCGAGTACGAGCAGGCGATCATCTCGTGAGGTCCGACGCGTACGACCCGGTCCTCGGCGAGTTGAAAGTGCTTGCCCGACCCCAACACTTGGTCGCACTCCCACGAATCGTCGTTGCCGGCGATTCCGTAGACCGAGATCCCGGTCTCTTCTGCCTTGGCATCAGCCAAATCGACCCAGCGCTTCAGTTCGCTGATCATCACCGTCTCAAACAACTCATCCCGCGCATTCGTGTCGTTGCGATGATGTTCGATTTCCTCGGGCGTTGCCTCCCACGGGTACATCCCGTTGTGACGTATGGAGAGAAGCACCCGGTCCAGTTCATCAGTGGAGGACCCGCGCACGGTCTCGCCCGCGAAGGTCACGACGAACGAGCCGTCGAGATTCTTCTGGATCGGAACGATGGCCTTGCCGGTGAGGTCGCCCCCCATCACGAGGTTCTTGACCTTGTAGAACTCGCCGGCGTTCAGGAACTTGTTCCAGCAGCGACTCGATCCGTGTACGTCGGATGCGTAGAAGAAGTCCGTCGTTTCCGACGAGGAGTCCTTCAACTTGCCCTTTCCGAATATCGCCATGTCACTTCACTTTCTCTTTAGCGCGACACCAATACGCCGCGGTACCAACGTTCTCACCCTTCGGGGCGGCCCGCGATCTCTGACAACCGGTGTTCTACGGACCCTCCAGTGATACGTGGGCGATCTCCTCGGGCTCCAGGTACCACTTGATTCGTTCACCGACCTTGGATCGAGAACGCCACTTAAGATTCTTAGGCTCGGCCTCGGCCATCGACCACAGCTTCGACAGTCGGTCCTTGATGCGGCGCCGGCCCTCGTCATCGATGTCGAGTTCACCAAGTCGCTCCCGTGCGATCTGTATTGACTGTTGGACCGTGCGCCAAAGCCCCCAGTCGCCCGAGAGAATCTTGGCGGCAACCACACCGTTGATGGCGTCATCCTCGTCGCTCGCCGTCACGTCGTGGTAGTAGAGAAGACACCAGATGTCGATCAGGTCCTTGCGATTCAACTGGAAGATCTGGAGTTTGGTGAGCAAGAGTTCGGCCAGGGGAAGGGTGTCCTCGCTCGCGTGCAGACGATCGGCGACCGGGATGCGGTGGCACATCTCGAAGGAGCCCACGAAGACGTCGAGTTGACGCTGGTGGGCCACGTCGTAAAAGACCATTCGCTCCGCGCCATTCATCGCGTTGAATCGCTCATTGGCCTCGTAACCCACGCTCGTAAGAAAACTCGCAACTTCGCGGTTCTTGCGTTTGAGTATCACCAGGTCAATATCGCGACAGACCCGCACAAAACACGGCGCAATCTGACCGGGTACCCGCATCTGCACGGCGGTGCCCCCGAACAGGCGGATGACGACGTTCTGGGTGGTGGCAGCGTCGAGCAGACGACGGGCTTCGTCAAGGACGTCGGAGAGGATTGGAGAGTCGGGTGTCACGTCTGGAACCTATAAGTCCAGGGTCGGGTAAGCAAAGCAGCGCGCCGTCGCGCCGCCGTCGATCGCGATTTGGGCACCGTTCACGTACGAGGCATCGTCCGAGAGCAGGAACGCAACCATCGTTGCGATCTCGTGCGGTTGACCAACCCGACCCATCGGCGCGAGGCGACCCTCGATCTCGAGCGCATCCTCACGTTGAAGGTTCTTAGGAAGGGTTGAGTACGTCATCGGAGTTTCGATGCAGCCCGGCAATATGACATTGCAGCGGATCCCCTCGTGCGCGTAATCAATCGCGATACTGCGCGTCGCCATCAGGAGCGCAGCTTTCGCCGCTCCATAAACGTAGTACCGGGGAAACGAGGCGACCCCCTGAATAGAGGAGATGTTCACGATGGAGCCGCCACCGTGGCGACGCATATGGCGAACGGCCACGGCGCCCCCCAGCATCGGTCCAATCTGGAGGATCTCGAGTCCGCGCTGAACATGCTCGGCTGTCACCTCGTGGGCCGCGCCTACCCAGTCAATGCCCGCGTTGTTGACCCAGCCGTGCAACCCGCCGGCCGCCACCGCAGCATCACGGGCTGCCTCGTGGGTCTTCATATTCGCGATGTCACCCACCAACGCCACGACCTGGTCACCCACAACGGCGCGGAGGTCATCGAGCGCCTCGGCGTCCAGATCAACTGCCACGACCCGATCGCCCTGCTCGACCAACTGACGGGTGATCCCGAGCCCTATGCCCTTCGCAGCACCCGTCACCACCACCGTCTTCACGAGTCACTCACAATCACGTTGCCGCTCAGAACCTCACGTCCGCACCGAGGTCGGCAATCCTGCCGAATCATTCCGGCGGGATTTCCGCGTAGGTAAGTGCAAGGTCGACTCCCTGACGAGCGCGTACGGCCCTCGCCCCAAGGTAGTAGACGGTCGCGAGTACAAGCAGGCCGCCCAAGACTCCGAAGAACTTGCTCGGGTCGGTGAATCCAAACTGCGCCGAGTAGTGGAAGAACAAGACCCAGACGAACACGGTCGTCAGCACACCACCAGCTCCGGCGATGACCACGACCGGTAGACCGAGGAATCGGCGCTGAGTAGTCGAGCTCTTGTACAGCTCAGGCCGTCGGTAAGGGACGAGGATGCCCGACAGTCCCACGAGGCCCATGGCGATGAGCTGGATCAGCGTCGCGTACGTGATGATCTGGAAGAAGTTCGATGCATTGATGCCCCACAGGAGCACGGCGACGGACAGCACCCAGCTCACGATGATTGCCATAGTTGGTGCACCGCTACGCGAGACCTTCGCGACCCGCTTCGGGAGGATCTCATCGAAGGCATATGCGAAGAACGTTCTCGTCGGCTGGAGCAGCGAAACGTAGCAGATGAGGGGCCAGAAGAAGACGTACGACCCGATGATGACTAGGGCGAAGAGCAGGTTGCCCATCGAACCGGCCATCAGGAAGAAGTACGTCGGCGCAACTGTGATCTGCGAAGGCATTCCACCACCGTTCGAGGCGATCATGAAGCTCGATCCGAAGGTGTGGAACAGGATGATCGCGAAGACTGCGACCATCGCGAGGTTCGAGACGCCCGCGAGCGCCATGTTGCGCGCAGTCTTGGTCGAACTGGCCTCACGAAGTTCTCCACCAACGAACGACGACCAGTAGCAGAAGATCGCGAAGGTGGCGAAGAAGCCGACGACTGGGATCGTGCGGAGGAACGAGAACTTCGGGTTCACATTGACACCCGCCGACGTCGCTTTATGGATGATCTGCTGATAGGTGCTCGTCGAGTGCGTGTACGGCGCGAAGAACGAGTTTATATGGGATACGAACGCCGCGTGCGAGGTGAAGAGCGCTCCGATTACCGCCACTACCAGACCGCCAGTAACCACCCAAAACAGAACGTTCTGGATGCGTAGGGTCCGGCGCCAGTTCGACGCCATGAAGAGCGCCGACAGAGCCATCATCGCCGCGCCGATCACGAATTTCCAGGTATTGCTGCCCGAGATCGTGTTGCCCGCGTTGATGAGGCCCTGGCTGTGCTCGAGCATGCCGATCGATGTCAGCGCGGGCGCGATGCCCAACGTCGTGAACGCCACGCCGAAGAACGCATTCGAGAGTAGGCCTGCCATGGTCATACAGAACGACGAGATCAGTCCAACCAGCGGGTGGATGATGCGGCTGACGATCATGTAGTCACCACCAGACCTCGGGATCATGGCTGTCAGGAGACCGAACGCGTAGGAAATGGCCACGGTGAAGGGCACAGTCAGCAGCAGCGCGAGGAGATAGTTTCCACCCGGGAATAGGGCGAAGATGAAGAAAAATCCGGCAGCGAGGGCCTGAGTCGGATGGCCGGGAATGAAGTTGATCACGAACGATGAACGTTGCGACACTCCCCTGACTAGTCCGGTCGCATTTCGTGCGAACAAACCCGACGACGTGACATTCGTCTCGGTGGTTCCCCCACTCGGTCCAGTCGATGACGCGCTGTTTTCATCCATGGAACTGCCCCCCATTTTCATCCAGTGTTCAACTGGCTGTCTACAAGACTCTATACTGAACAATCCTTCGAGTCAACTATTCGTCGAAGCTTCTCGCTCATGCAGCGTGATAGTCCATGACCGGTGTTCGCCCGGTCGCAAAATCAGGGCAACGCCCCTCGCGATCGCAGACGCCAACCCGTCGCCTTGGCCTACTGTCGACGGTTCGAGTCCTAGCGCCTTCGTCGATCCCAGCCACGGCACCGTGTCCGTACCCTGCTGTTCCTGCCAGATCCAGAGGTACGGGAACATCGCCGCGTCCCAGTTCAGTTCGAGTTCGATCCCTGAACCAGCGATGAGTTGCACTTCACCGCGATCAACCGGACCCAGCGCGCCGTAGCGCGCATGGTGATCTGCGGCACCGACAACGCTCCATGTCACGGGTGCGCCGTGCGCGGACACTTCACGCCAGCGCACAATGGCCCGTTCAGCACTCAAGAGATCGACGAAGGGCGCGTCCGGTGCGACGATCCGGTAGCCACTCTCGGTAATCGTTGCACCGAGGGTCAGGTGTTCGGCGATAATCAGCGCGACTGACTCGTCACCGTCGGCCGCAACATCGCACGCGACACGCACGCCGCGGTCGAGTACCGTGACGTGGCGAAGAACGCGCAGGCCACCCGCCGACCAGCCCAACGAAACCCCATCCTCGAAATCGGCGAGCAACTCCCAAGGGGTGAAAGACGCCAACCCGTGAAAGGAATACGCGACGCCATCGAGTTCACCGGCGTCACCGGCGTTGGGGAGTGCGAGCTGCCACCCTCCCGACCACGCATCGGTCCACTGGTCCTCGCTAGGAGCGTCCGTCGTCGGTCGTTCGGCGCGCTCCCACGGGACCGTGGAAAGGATCTGACGTCCGTCAATGATCATCGCCGCAAGCTCGCCACCTCGGGCGGGGTCCACCACTACCGACGTCACGCCACGATGTAGCGTCCGACGACGATCGACCACGGTCATCTGACAGTACTTTCCAACCTCATTCGGACGGGATCCGCAATCCTGACATCCCACCGTCGATCGTGAGGGACGTCCCGGTCACGAAACCGCTGTCGGGACTCGCCAAGAAGGCGATCGCCCGAGCTACCTCGTCTGGGTTCCCTAGCCGTCCGAGAGGTTGGCGCGCGGTAAGACGCTTGCGCTCACCCTCGGGATCCGTCGCTCCTCCGAGAAGCCGCTCCACCCAGGGAGTGCCGATGGTCCCCGGTATCACACAGTTCACCCGCACGCCTTGCGTCGCCAGGTCCGCCGCCATGGCGAACGTCAGCGAGTACAGCGCACCCTTGCTGGCGGCGTAACACGCGCGGTTCGGGACACCGATGGTGGCGAGAATGGACGAGACATTCACGACCGCGCCGGAAGGTGACGCCTTGATATGTGGAAGGCACGCCCGAACCATCCGCACCACACCGAATAGGTTCACGTCGAACACGTTCGACCACTCCTCGTCGCTGACCTCCTCGACGTCGCCCACCGAACCGACACCGGCACAGTTCACCAGCACGTCGAGGCGACCAAACTCACCAATCGTTCGTTCCACCCCGTCGTCGATCGACGCCTGATCGCGCACATCGCCCGTGATCGAGAACACCTGCGATGAACCGGTGGTGTTGACGATGTCGAACGCCGCAACACGTCCACCCTGTTTGGCGATGAGTTCCGCCGTCGCCGCTCCGATACCGGAACCGGCCCCGGTCACCAGCGCCACCATACCGTCGAACACACCTGCCATTAGAATCCCCCTGTGTTGGGACAACTTGCTGAACCCGATTCAGTATACCGTCCAGTCCTAGCGAACCCCGGTGAATCCGAAAATGGCGCGACGACATTATTCGAATGTCACCGTCACGAGACCGAAACGACCGAAGTCGGCCGTCACCACGTCGCCCGGAACAACAAAACAGTGACCAGTGCACGTGCCCGTGCTTACCAACTCGCCGCGGTGCAGAGCTCGTCCCCGAACGCGGAGCCAATTCACCATCCACGTAAGGCTCGTGAGCGGTGAACCCATCGCCGCCCGACCGTAACCCGTTTTCACGGGCACGCCGTTAACCGACAAGTCAACCCGGGCGTCAGCAAGGTCTGAGACTTGAAAGTCTCGAACGAGCGCACCTCGAACCAGGGAACCCCCACCCCCGTTGTCGAGGCAGATGCCGAAGTAACTGCTCGCGTCGTACCAATCGCGAAAGACCGAGTCGCCGACCTCGATCGACGGGACCAGTCCGCTCACCGCTCCCAAAACCTCCGTTTCATCGTAAGGCTCGGGACGAGGGTCCAGCGTCGCACCCATCTCGAAGGCGAACTCGGACTCGCAGTTCCGGTAGTTGATAAAGACATCACCCACCGTCACGCCACTCGACACCACGCTGCGTTCGTACAAGCGACCAGGAATCGGGCTCGCCAATCCTTCGGCCCGACGAATCTCCTCGCTCGCGGCGCCGACCTTCCAGCCCGCTCCCTTCCAACCCATCACGGCGTCGAGGTGCAGCACCACCTCGAGGATTGACGACCAGTCGCTGGTCTTTAACTCATCCGGAAGAACCTGGGGCGTGCCGCTTCGACGTCCCCGTCCAATGACCGCTACCACCTCGTCGATCTCACTCGACGATAAAGGCGCCGACCGATGCGCGGTCTTCTCCGAGGAAGGTTCGGTCGGGCCGTAAACGGGTCGCCCACGGGGCCCGAAGTCCTCGGGCGTCGTCACCCGAGTAAATCCGGAGCCGCCTCGGGCGTCGGCGTCGGGAAAAGGGTCGAGCCAAGCACCATCGCTAACTCGGCGGCGTCGCGCCGGATCCCACCGAACAACCACTCGTGGACTAGACGCCCGCACTCGTTCTGCGCTTCGACGTAACCCAGGTGGCGCGGACGCAGATACGAACCCTCGATAGTGTCGAGCGTGTTGAGAAAGAAGCCGTTGGTGAGTTCGTTCGCCCGGTCGTCGGTCCACGCCGCCCGGTGGGCTGGCTGACCTCCGGTACTCACGTACGTGCCCGCCTGGACCTCAGGTGACGTCAGAAACCGACAGAGCTCGACCGCGATCAGGGGGAAGGCGGTCGTTGCCGAGACCGCGATGCCAGCCCCGCCGAGGATGCTGCCGTGATGCCTAACGTCTCGGCCCGGCGCGTTGGAGAAAGTGACTAGGTTCGGCCGGGTACCGGTCCGGCTGTAATTCGAGTAACCAAAGAGCACGGGGCAGTAGGCCACATCATCGGTCATACTCATTCGATCGAGCACGTTGATCGGTGACGTCCGACGCTCGTCCTCGCTCGGATCCGCGAGCGTCGCTACCCGCCCGAGCAACTCGAGTGACGCCGTCCACGCTGCGACGTCGTCACCACTCCTTTCGAGCACTGCGTGGCGGATACTGTACAGGCTCATCAGCACGTCAGTCGGTGACCACGGCATCACGAGACGTCCGTCCGTCCGTCCGGCGAGGTACTCGGCGAGTTCAACCACTTCAGGCCAGGTCGTCGGCAGCAACCCGACACCGACGCGCGCCAACAGGTCCGGCCGTGACACCGTCACGTGACAAGCCGCGTCGATCGGTAGCGCCCACTGACGGCCGTTGAACAGATAACTAGCGAAGGAAGGGCCGACGTACTCTTCGCTCAGGGCTTGCAGGTCTTTCGCTCCCACGTATTCGTCGAGGGCGAGGCAACAGTGGCTCGCGGCCATGAGCCCACTCGATGGATGATCAATGATCAGCAGGTCGAACGCGTCGGTCAGCGACCGGACATCGCCTTCCCCGAACTCGAACAGGCTGCGCGTCAACCACTCAACCGTGACCGGCCCGTGCACCGACGCGAACTCGCGGGTCGCGGCCACGAGAGGCTCGTAGGCGCGCGGGTGGTCCCACGTGATTCCGCGTAGGGCTACCGGGGCGGCCGCGGTCATGTGAACTTGGCTGCGGTCACCTCGAACTTCTCCATGGCCTCGCGGTTGAGTTCGATGCCCAGTCCCGGCAGAGTGGGCACGGCCAGACCGTCTGGCGTCATCTCTGGCTGGACGGTCAGGAGGTCGCGGCGCAGCTCGGAATCCGCGAATTGACGCGGGATCATCTCGAAGAAGGGCATCTGTGGAGTGACCATCGCCAGTTGCGTCGTCGCGGCGACGCCGATCCCCGTCTTCCACGAATGTGGCACGACGGTCAGGTCGTGGGCGGCCGCCAGCTGGCAGACTCTCCGGGCTTCGGTCAGGCCGCCGACGCGTCCCACGTCGGGCTGAAGCACGTGCAAACAACCGCGCTCGACCAACTCACGGAACTCGTAGTGAGTCGCCAACCACTCACCAGCAGCGATCGGGATCGGTGAGGTACGAGCCAGCTCGGCGTAGCCGTCGATGTCGTCACTCCACAACGGTGTCTCTACGAACAGGATGTTGTAGTCGACCCAGGTCTCGATGACCTCGCGGGCACGGCGCACGTCATTCCAGGCGTAACCCACGTCGACCATGAGTGTGAAGTTGGGGCCGACCGCCTCGCGCACTGCCGCGATGATTTCAATCATCCGCTCGTCCGATTCGTCCATGCCCATCGTGGCGTAGGGCCCACAGATCAACGTCTCAAGTTTGGCGGCGGTGAAGCCGATCTTCTTTGCCTCCACGGTTTGTCGAACGAGCGAAGCCAGGAACGCGTCGAAGGTGGCGTCCTGTGGAAGGAGCGACGCGTAGGGCTGTCCGGGGTTCTCGACCTTCTCACCAAGGAGCTGCCAAGTAGGCACGCCCTTCGCCTTGCCGGCGATATCCCACAGCGCCATATCGAGAGCGCCCAGCGCGTGGATGAGTGCCCCTCTTCGCCCGGTCATCGCGGTCTTTACGTACACGCGGTCCCATACTGATGGTGGATCCGTCGGGTCCAGACCGAGGATGGCCTTGCCGAGACCCACATCCATGGTGTGAGTACCGGGTGATTCGATGCAGGCCCGCCCGATCCACGCGTTGATGTCCGACTCACCGACACCAGTGATGCCTTCGTCGGTCTCGACTTCGACGACCAGGTCGTCCTGGGCCGAACTGGTCGCGCCCACTTCGACCTTGGGATCGAGCAGTACGTGACATCGCACCTTGGTGATCTTCATAACCGCCCCCTGTAATCTGAAACTTCCGTTTTCATGTTCAGCCTGCTGAATTGGATTCAGTATAACCTCCAAACGTCGGATGAGCTGAATCTCGATGAACTCTACGAGACGAGACGCGAGGCGATGAGTTCGGCCAACGACAAGGACGCGATGCCCGCCAACTGGTCCGATTGCAACTCGCAGCTAAAGCCGTCGAGGACGAGCAGACCCTTGGCACTGTGCTCGACCAACGTCGGGAGGAACCGATCCGCAGCGATCCGTCGCGACAAATCGTCGTGCTCGTAGCCAAAGGAACCCGCGAGGCCACAGCACCCGGTGTCGAGCACCTCCACGTCGAAGCCGCACGCTTCAAGGACCTCCCGGTCCGCTGCCGTGGCCTGTCCCGCAAGTTGGTGGCAGTGGGGGTGAACCGCCATGTGCTCGCCGGCCCCGATCGGTGACGGGACCCATCCGATCGCGACAAGGTGCTCACTGAGACTACGGCTGAGCAACGCGAGTCGGGCGGCTCGCGAATCGTCGGGCAGGAGGTTCGGGATCTCGTCGCGGAACGCTGCCAAACAACTCGGCTCGGGCACGATGATCGGACGGCCCGCGTCCAGATGCACGTCGAGCACATCGAGCACATTGCGAGCGGTGGACTTAGCGAGGTTCAGCATCCCCGAGTCGTAGAGTGTCCGCCCACAGCAGGCCCAGCGCGACGGGACGGCGACCCGCTCACCCGCAGCCTCGAGCACGCGGATCGTGGCCTCACCCCGCTCCGGTCGAAAGAGGTCGGTGAAGGTGTCGGGCCACACCACGACCGTCGTCGTCGCCGTTCGCGCGACGGCGCGACGGCGCAACGTTCTCGTGGAGAACTCCGGGACCGGACGATTCGTCGTGAGACCGGCCGCCCGCATTGCCACCGGTCGTAGCGCCCGATTGGCGAGCACGGCGTTAACGAGACGGGGAACGCGCGACGCGACGCGCCCGATCCACGGCAAGAGACCGAGCGCGTAGGCGCCGCGAGGACGGAGTCGTCCCGCGTAATAGTGCGACATGAACTCGGACTTGTAGGTGGCCATGTCCACGTGGGTCGGACAGTCCGAGGCGCAGCCCTTGCACGAGAGGCAGAGCGCCAGCGCATCGGCGAGGTCCTCGTTACGCCACGACGCCTCGGTCGTCTCACCTTGGAACAACTCGATGAAGAGCTTCGCACGACCCCGGGTCGAGTGACGTTCGTCACCGGTCGCCCGGTATGAAGGGCACATCACGCCGTCGACGTGGCTGCGGCACTTACCTACCCCGACGCACCGCTCGACGGCGTGCTGGAGCGATCCCCCGTCCTCGGCGAACGAATAGCCGTTGACCTCGAGGGTGGACCGCCGGTAACGAGGTCCGTAGCGGATGTTCGTGTCGAGGGGATAGGCGTCAATTAGCTTGCCGGGGTTCATGCGACCCGTCGGGTCCCAGATGGACTTGAAGCGTCGAAAGGCGCTCACCATATCGGGCCCGTACATCCGCGAGAGCAGTTCCCCACGAGCCTGACCGTCGCCGTGTTCACCCGAGATTGATCCGCCGAGTGAGACGCAAAGGTCGGCGGCGCGCTCGACGAACGAGCGGTAGGTGCGCAGCCCCTCGGAACTCGAGAGATCGAAATTATTGCGCGTGTGCACGCAGCCCTGACCGAAGTGCCCGTACCAGGCGCCGCTGTATCCGTACTCACGCCACAGCTCCTCGATGCCGCGCAGGTATGCACCGAGATGGTGGGGATCGACCGCGGCGTCCTCCCAGCCCTCGAAGTTGACGGGCTGTTCAACCGGCCGGGCCGTCGCGCCGAGGCCCGACTCGCGAATCTGCCAGATGCGGTGCTGAAGCACCGGGTGCCGCAGCACGACTGGGCGGACACCGGGTTCGAGGTCGCCAACGAGGTATGCCACCTTCGCCTCGACATCTTCGTCGGTGTCGGCGCCGACCTCGCAGAGCAGCCATCCGCGTCCCTCGGGCAGCAATGACAACTTGTCGAGGTGCAGTTGCGCGCGACGCATCTGATCTACCAGACGACCATCGAAGCCCTCGAGCCCGATGAGGTCGTGGGTGAGTAGGTGTGGCACGTCGTCAGCGGCGATGTAGATGTCGTCGTAGCCGAGCACGACTAGGACGCGCCGGCGCGGCCAGGGCGTGAGTCGCACCGTTACCTCGGTCACCAGGGCGCAAGTCGACTCCGAGCCCACCAGAGCCCGCGCCAAGTGGAAGCCCCGTTCGGGTAGCAATTGGTCGAGGTTGTAGCCAGAGACGCGACGATCGAGCGCCGGATACCCGGTGGCGATCACGTCAGCGCACCCGTCGGCCAGTTCGCGAAGCTCGCGCACGATTCGCCCAACGTCACCCGGCACGGCGGCGAGTTCGGCGTAGCGCTCGTCGTCGCAGGCGCCGAGCGTCATGCGCGCGCCTTCGTAGGTGTAGACGACGAGCTCCTCGACGTTGTCGACGGTCTTGCCGGCGTAGAGGGCGTGGGTCCCGCAGGAGTTGTTGCCGACCATGCCGCCGATAGTGCACCACGCGTGGGTCGCCGGGTCGGGTCCGAAGGTGAGGTCGAGCGCGCGCGCCGCCGCGTTCAGGTCGTCGAGTACGACGCCGGGTTGGACCCGGGCCGTGCGCGCGACTGGGTCGAGGTCGAGAATTTTGTTCATGTGTCGGCTCATGTCGAGCACCACCGCGACGTTGCACGCCTGACCGGCGAGGCTCGTGCCGGCGCCGCGGCCGAGCACCGGAGCGCCGTGACGTCGGGCGACCTCCAGCGTGGCCGCGACATCCTGCTCGTCGAGCGGGTAGACGACGCCGAGAGGGACCTGGCGGTAGTTGGACGAATCAGTCGCGTAGATGCCTCGAGTCGCGCCATCGAAACAGACCTCGCCGCGCACAACGCCGGTCAGTTCTCGCCCGATCGACTGTCGGGCGGCCTCGTCGACGCCCGACCGGTCGACGAAGTCGCCGGGCTGCGTTGTCGTCATCACCGGTCGACGCCCGACGCCTACGCCTGGCCGAAGACGCTGCGTTGCGAGCCGAGACCGTTGATGGTGAGTTCGGTCACGTCGCCAACCTTCAAGAAGGCGACGTCGGGGTGACCAAGCGCCACGCCGGCGGGCGTGCCAGTGTTGACCAGGTCACCCGGTTCGAGCACCATGAACTGGCTCAGGTACCAGATGATGTGGTGCACTCCGAAGATCATGTCAGCAGTTGTTCCGTTCTGGCGCAAGACGCCGTTGACGCTCAGTCGCAGCGCGAGACTCTGGGGGTCGGGGACCTCGTCGGAGGTGACGAGCCACGGCCCGAGCGGATTGAACGTCTCACAGCTCTTGCCCTTGTCCCACTGGCCGCCGCGCTCGAGTTGGAACTCGCGCTCCGAGACGTCGTGCGAGATGCAGTAGCCGGCGATGACCGACGCCGCCTCCTCGGGTGAGGAGAGGTACCGGGCCCGACGCCCGAGCACCACCCCGAGTTCGATCTCCCAATCAGTCTTGGTCGACTCACGCGGTACTAGAACTTCGTCGTCGGGCCCGATCACGCAGTTGGGCGCCTTCATAAAGATGATCGGCTCCGTGGGAATCGCCTGACCGCTCTCAGCTGCGTGGTCGCGATAGTTGAGGCCGATGCAGATCACCTTCTCAGGTTTGGCGATCGGCGCGCCAAAGCGCAGGGGGCGCTCGACCACCTCGCCGAGCGCACCGGCCTCGCACAGGCGACGCACCTCGACGATTCGGTCCTCACGCCAGAAGTCGGCGTCGATGTCACCGAGGGCCTCGGGCAGTCGACGCGCGACGCCGTCGTCGATCACCACCGCGCTCTCGCGGCCCGCCGCTCCCACTCTGGCCAATCTCATGATCCGTCTCCAATTCTTGTCCGCGACCTTCGCCGCCACCGTGGCCGGCCTTGAACAGTCTCCTCCGTCACGATGGCGTTCTGACTCTCCGGGTCGAAGAGGTGCATCCGCTCGGGGAACACCGTGAAGACGGCGTTCTCACTCGCGGGCGCCACCCTCGTCATCGGTGTTGAATTCACCTGGCCGCTCTCGCACGATCAGAATCGACTGTCGGACCGTGCGCCACAGTTCCCAGTCACCTGCGTGAATGTTGGCGACGACCGCACCCGCTATCAAAATCCCCCCACCTTGGGTCAACTTGCTGAACCCGATTCAGTATACCGTCCTCATGCTGGAACCGCTGCACCGTAGTCATGAACGTCTCTTCCCTTCTCCCTTGGCCGCCACCTCCACGATTTGCGATGTCGATGAGATCAACGCCGCGACGCAGCTTTGTCGCCACTGCTTGCTCCAGGCGAAGCAGGCACTCAATGTGGCAGAAGAATCTGGTTGAGTCGCACTACTCTCGTGCTGGCGGTGGGGTCCACTTTCTGTCCGATAGGAGTGCCACGGTCATACTCAGTGTGTACCATGTCGCCCATGACCAACCACACCCTTAATCGGGTGCGGGTTCGTCCGAAAGTGAGCGAGGTGGTCGAAAAACCATCTGAAGAGGCACAAGTCCCCCGTCGCCCACTATGTAGCGCCATCTTCACCAACCCGCGGCGCGTCCGGATCCTTCACGACAACTTCACTGCCACGAGGAAGCACCTGCTCGCCCTGTGCGAAGAATCGGTCGGACTAAGAGCTCGAACTCTCACATAACGGCGCGCGCGGCGCACGAATCAGTGCGCCTAAACAGTTTAATTAATGCAGCGGAACTGCTCAGTAGGCTTTGCTCAGTGAATCGCTCGGAAGCTCCCTCGCGAGCAGGATGAGATGGTGGCCATGAGAGCGGTACTCGATGACATCGAACGCTGGCAGGCCGGCGGACACCGAGTCGCCCTCGCCCGCGTCGTTGGCGTGACGGGATCGGGGCCGCGCGATTCGGGCGCGGCCATGGCGGTGAGCGATGGAGCCGAGGTCTCCGGCTCGGTGTCGGGCGGCTGCGTCGAGGGAGCGGTGGTCTCGGTCGCACTCGATGTGCTGGTCTCTGGAAAGGCGCAGTTGTGCACCTTTGGCTACTCAGACGACGAAGCGTTCTCCGTGGGCCTCACCTGTGGCGGCACGATCCAAATATTCATCGAACCGGTGGATTGATGCGAAACCTTGACTGATGATTGGCGCCATGGCAGCAGTGCGCGAGTGCCTGCGCTCGGACGAACCTGCGGTGCTCGCTACCGTGGTCGAACTTTCGCCCCAAGAACCGGTCTCGACCGCAAACGCGACGTCGCCGCCGGCTCCGTCGCCGACACTCGGCGCAAAGATCGTCGTTCGACTCGGGACTACTCCATTAGGATCCTTCGGCGAGCCCACGCTGGACGAGACCGTCTTGCGCGACGCGCTTGACTCGCTCGCAACCGGACAAAACACCGTTCGCAGTTACCCAGCCAATGGTGACCCGGGCAACAGTGGCGTCACCGTGTTCTACGAAGTCTTCACGCCGCCGCCACGCATGGTGGTGGTTGGCTCAACGGACTTCACCGCCGCGCTTGTTCGGGTGGCCAAGATACTTGGCTACCGGGTCACGGTCTGTGACGCCCGCACGGTGTTCGCCACTGCGCTGCGATTCCCCGAGGCGGACGAAGTGGTCGCCGTCTGGCCGGACCGTTACCTGGCGACGGTAGCCGATCGCCTAGGTCCGCGAGACGCGGTGTGCGTACTGAGCCACGACCTCAAGTTCGACGTGCCCGCCATCTTGGCGGTGCTCGATTCACGAGTGGGTTATATAGGTGCAATGGGTTCGCGACGATCTCATGCCGAGCGCATCGAGCGATTGCGGGATTCGGGTGTCGCTGACGCGAAACTGTCGCGCGTCATGGGACCGATTGGCATCGACATCGGTGCGCGGACCCCCGAAGAGACGGCGGTCGCCATTGTCGCCGAGATCATCGCCCTGCGGGCGAGTATTCCCGTCCCCTCCCTGCGCGACCGATCCGGTCCAATCCATCACGCGCGCGCGTGACCGCGGGCATACTGCTTTGCGCCGGGGGGTCGACTCGATTCATCGACGCCAGCAACAAACTCCTGGCCCCTTTTCAAGGCCGACCCTTGGTCGCATGGGCGCTCGGTCACGTCGGCGGGGCGAAGTTCGACGAAATCATCGTGGTGGTGGGTCCGATAGACCTCCGCGAAGTGCTCGCGGAGGAGGTGGTCGTCTACAACCGCGAGTGGGCGTCGGGCGTCGCCTCCTCGCTTCGCGCCGGCGTCGCGGAAGCCGAGCGGCGAGGCCATGACGTCGTGGTGGTGGGACTCGGCGACCAGCCACTCGTGCCCCCGTCCGCATGGGTCGCCGTTGCCGAGGCCGAAAGCCCCATTGCCGTCGCCAACCTGGCCGGCCATCGCACCCCACCGGTTCGACTCGTCCGCGCCGTCTGGCCGCTACTCCCCATCTCTGGAGACGTCGGCGCTCGCGAACTGATACGTGCTCGTCCAGAGCTGGTCCGCGAAGTCGCGTGCGAGGGCCATTACCTAGACATCGACACCGCAGAAGACCTAGCCGTCTGGAGCTGAATACCGAACTACGGGTTCCGGCCCGTTCGGACGGGACCGTCCGGGCCCTCACGGTGCGAACCGCACCAAACCACCGGCGCTCAGCGGCAGCGTTCGCAACCGGACGCCTGTGAGATCGAAGATGGCGTTGGCGATCGCCGGGGCTACGCAAATCATTGGCGTCTCGCCCGCTCCGGCCGATGGCTGGTCCGGACGATCGAGCAGCACTACCTCGATGGGGGGAACGTCGCTGATCCGTGGAACGCGATAGGCGGAGAAGGAACCGTTGGTGATGACACCGTCGGTGAAATGGATTGCCTCGAACAGTGCTCCGCCCAGGGCCATGACCATGGCCCCTTCGATCTGATTGGTCACGGTCTGGGGATTCACCACGGCTCCGCACTCGTACGCGGTGACGAGACGGGTGACTCGAAGATTCCCGTCGACATTGTCGACCCCGGCCACGGTGGCCACCCGGCCACCTTTTTCGAAACCCAGCGCGATGCCCTGGCCGGCGCCGGCGCCCGCGAGCCAACCGAAACGCTCGGCCGCGGCCCGCAGGACCGTGGCCAGTCGCTCGTCGTCGAGATTTCGCAAGCGGAATTCGATCGGATCCATGCCGAGCTGGTGGGCGAGTTCGTCAATCTGCGATTCTCGCGCGAAGTTGTTGGCGGTGGCCGCGAGAGCTCGGTAGGAAGCTTGAAGGAGGGGGCTGCTCGCGGGCTGGTATTCGATCCGCTGATTCGCCACCCGGTACGGTGTCGCGATCCCCGCCGGGCCCGAGTTGAAGTTAGTGAACGTCCAGGCGG
>PLNQ01000136.1 GCA_003141815.1 Acidimicrobiaceae bacterium
TAGGGATTGATCACGAGCACGCCTCGCTCGATCTCTTAGAGCGCGCCACGGTGCCCGAGCACGAGTGGGCGAAGATGCTCCGCACGCTCGTGAGCCACCGCAATATTCACGAGGCCGTCTTCGTCTCGACGTGCCTACGCACCGAAGTCGTCGCGGTCATCGACCGATTCCACGGCGCGATCGACGAAATCACTGAAACACTGGCCGAAGCGACCGGACTCTCCAAGGAGGAGTTCGAGGACCGACTGACGGTCAACTTCGAGCACGACGTCGCGACCCACCTCTTCAGCGTCGCCGCGGGTCTCAAGTCCGTCGTGCCGGGCGAGTTCGAGATCCTCGGTCAACTGCGCCGCGCCCTTGAATTGGCCGTCGAAGAGCAGTGCGCTGGCAGCGAGGTCACCGACATCTTCCAGCGCGCTCTTGCCTCCGGGCGCCGCGTGCGCTCCGAGACGGCAATTTCGAGGGGAACGACGAGCTTCGCCCGGGCCGCTGCATCAGCCGCGATCGATGAGCTCGGTGACGAGTTGGCTGGCGCTCACGTGGTCGTTCTTGGGGCTGGTCAGATGGCGACTGGCGTCGTGAAGAGCTTGCTCGCCGCGACGCCGCAGCTGACGAAGTTGACCGTTCTCAATCGAACGCACGAGCGTGCGGAATCTCTGCGTAGTGACGTCAACGACGATCGCGTCTACGTCGACTCCCTCGAGAGTGTCGAACTCCACCTTCGTGGCACTCGACTCGTGGTGAGTGCCCTCGAGGTCTCGGCGCCAATTCTCGCTCGAGAGCACTTCGCGGCCTTCGAGGGTGAGATGTTGATCGTCGATCTGGGTGTGCCGCGCGCCGTGGCCAGTGACGTCAATGATCTGGCCAACGTGCGCCGCATCGACATCAGTGACTTGCGTGACCGGGTCGAACGGGCACTCGGCGACCGCCGCGAAGCCATTGACGCGGCAGAGCTCATTGTCGCCGAGGACGTCGAGCGCTTCCTGAGCGAGCAGCGCGCCCGAGGCGCGGCGGTCATCGTTCGAGAACTCCGTGACCACTTCGACGAAGTGGTGTCTAGCGAAATCGCGCGACGCGGTCACGACCTCGAAGATCTGACGAGCGAGCAGCGCGAGACCGTCGTCTCGCTCGTTCGCTCGGTCGTGGCGAAGATCGCTCACCGTCCCACCGTGGCCCTCAAAGAAGCCGCGGGCACCGACCAGGGGACCCGACTCAGTGAGGCCACGCGCAACCTCTTTGACCTATGACGCTTCGCCTCGCGACGCGTCGTTCGCCCCTCGCCCTGATTCAAGCGCGCTACGTGCAAGGACGCCTCGCCGAACAGGGTATTGAGAGCGAGTTGGTCTTGATGGAGACGAAGGGTGACCGCGAATCGGGCGCCGATCTCGCGACCATGGGTGGCGAAGGTCTCTTCGCCGTGGAAATTCAATACGCACTATTGAACGGCGAAGCTGACGTCGCGGTGCACAGTGCCAAGGATCTTCCGAGTTCGACGCCAGAAGGGCTCGCGCTCGTCAGCGTGCCCGAGCGACGTGACGCCGCTGACGTGCTCGTGGGTCGTTCGCTCGCCGGACTTGGCCCGGGGGCGACCGTCGCGACGGGTTCGCCGCGTCGTCGCGCGCTGCTGCTCGAGCGGCGACCTGATCTCCGTGTAATAGGGCTCAGAGGCAACATGTCAAAACGACTCGACACGGCCGGGAAGAACGGCGTCGACGCCATAGTGGCAGCGATGGCCGCGATCGAACGACTTGAGGACATCAGTCTTGTCAGTGAACGTCTCGATCCCACGTGGTTCGTTCCACAAGTCGGCCAGGGCGCGCTGGGCCTCGAGGCGCGCGTCGACGACGACGAGATCCGCGAAATCCTCCGCAGCATCAACGACGAAGCGGCCTTCAAGGCCGTCGTGGCGGAGCGCGCGTTCCTAGAAGAACTTGGCGCGGGCTGTTCGATTCCCGCCGGCGCGAACGCCGACGTTGACGGCGAGACGTTGACGTTACGTGGTGTCATGATCGCGCCCGACGGCTCGAAGAGCGTTCGTGCCGAACTCACCGGTACGGATCCTCACCAACTAGGAAGTGATCTCGCGCGACTTCTCCGTGACGATAAGGGTGGCGGAGCGCTATTGGGCTGGGAGTCGTAAGGCTCGTGCGCGTCGTGGTGACGCGAGAAGAGGGTAACAACGACTCATTGAGGTCGTGGTTGCCCGAGAGTGTCACGGTGAACGAGGTTCCCCTCACGACCACGCGGTTCTTCGACGCCAACCAAGTACTCACGAGCCTCCGAGCGAGCGAACACTACGGAGCGTTTCGCGCTCTCGTCGTCACGAGTGCGCGGAGTGCTCTCTACGTGGCCCTCGCTCGAGAGGGATTGAGAGACGGTGGCTCAATCCTGAGCGTTGGATCAGCGACGGCAAAAGCTCTCGAGAGTGAGGACGTCGAAGTCGACGTTGTGGCTGAGAACGGCGCCGTCGATCTCGCTCCGACAATCCCTGAGGGACCGATACTGCTCCTTGGAGCCGCCACGATGCGCAACGAACTGACAGTGGCGTTGGAGGAGAGAGGCGTCGACGTCACCACGTTGGCCTGTTACGAGACGTTGCCCGCGGTCTTGTCCAGCGACGACGAGGGATTCTTGCGCGACGCGGACGTGGTCTTCATCGGCGCTCCGTCGGCGTGGCTCGTCGCGGAAGCGTTCGTCTCGGCCAACGCGTGGGTGGTCGTGCCCGGCGCCACGACGGCCGACACGGTTCGTCGCCAGCACGAACGCGTGATCGAAGGATGGGGCCCCGAACTGCGAGAACATTTACTCGCTCTTTAGCCCAAGCCTGGAAAGGTCTTGCAGACCGAGGAATAGGCTGAGACCGTGTTTCCCGCCCAGCGCCCCCGGCGCCTCCGTCGCACGCCCGCCATACGTCGACTCGTGGCCGAAACGACCCTCTCACCCAATAACTTCATCGCGCCCCTCTTCATCGCCGAAGGACTGAGCGAACCAAAGCCCATCCTCTCGTTGCCGGGACACTTTCAGCACACCCTTTCCTCACTCCACGACGAAGTGAAGGCGCTCGCGGCGGCGGGCGTCAGTGGCGTCATCCTCTTCGGCGTGCCCGAGACCAAGGACGAGTTCGGGAGTGCTGCCTGGGATCCGAAGGGTCTCGCCCAAGTGGCCCTTCGCTCGCTGCGCGATTCATTCGGTGACGACATCGTCCTCATGGCCGATCTCTGTATCGATGAGTACACCAGCCACGGCCACTGCGGCGTGCTGCGAACTGACGGCACCGTTGACAACGACGCGACGCTCGAGCTCTACGCGCGCGTCGCGGTCGCTCAAGCCCAAGCCGGCGCGGCGGTCGTCGCGCCGAGCGGCATGATGGACGGTCAGGTCGCCGCTATTCGTAGCGCCCTTGATGAAGCGAGTTACGACGAGACCATCATCCTCGCCTACGCCGCGAAGTACGCGAGCGGATTGTACGGACCGTTCCGAGAAGCGGTTGGGGTCGAGATCGAAGGCGGCGGCGACCGCAAGGCCTACCAACAAGACTCGAGGAATCGCCGCGAGGCGCTGCGCGAAGCGCGCGCCGACATCGAACAAGGTGCTGACATCATCATGGTGAAGCCTGCCATGACGTACCTCGACATCGTGAGCGATCTCCGTCGTGAACTCGACGTGCCGCTCTGCGCGTACCACGTCAGTGGCGAGTACGCGATGGTGAAGGCCGCCGCAGCGAATGGTTGGATCG
The DNA here is from genome assembly GCA_003141815.1 of Acidimicrobiaceae bacterium. Classification (GTDB taxonomy): domain Bacteria; phylum Actinomycetota; class Acidimicrobiia; order Acidimicrobiales; family RAAP-2; genus RAAP-2. The sequence goes on from PLNQ01000136.1 coordinate 3,737, forward strand.
ACGGCACTGCCGTCGCCATTGAACAACTGACGGCCGTTCGTCGAGCCGGCGCGGACTTCGTGTTGACCTACTTCGCCCGAGAGCTCGCCGAGGAGTTGAGTCGTTGACCTCGAATACAGCGTGGTTCGAACGGGCTGAAATCGTGATTCCCGGTGGCGTGGACTCACCAGTACGGTCGTTTCGCTCCGTGGGCGGCACGCCGTACACCGTTGCGAGTGGCGAAGGCGCCGAAGTCGTCGACGTCGAAGGGAATCGTTACCTCGACTTCGTCCAGTCCTACGGAGCGTCCTTGCTCGGCCACGCCCACCCGACCATTGTTTCGGTATTGCGAGACGCCGCGACCAAGGGCACGACCTTCGGTGCGCCGACGCCGGGCGAGGTGTTGCTCGCCGAGGCGATGACCACGCGCGTTCGCGGCCTCGAGCAGGTTCGTCTCGTCTCGTCGGGAACCGAAGCGGTCATGAGCGCCGTTCGACTCGCGCGAGGCTTCACCGGTCGCGACAAGATCGTCAAGTTCGACGGCTGCTACCACGGTCACTCGGACGCGCTGCTCGTCGCTGGCGGCAGTGGTGTCGCGCAGATGGGTCTTCCCGGTTCGGCCGGCGTCACCGCGGGAGCCGTCGCCGACACCATCGTCGCGCCGTATAACGAAGTGCCGACGTTAGATGAATCGGTCGCCGCCGTATTGGTGGAGCCGGTCGCGGCGAACATGAACCTCGTCGCGCCACTCCCTGGTTTTCTGGAAGGCCTGCGCGCGGAGTGCGACCGCGTGGGCGCGCTGCTGATCTTTGACGAAGTAATTACCGGCTTCCGCTTGGCTCAGGGCGGCGCGGAAGAGTACTTCGGCGTCACGCCGGATCTCTGGTGTTTTGGCAAAGTCATCGGTGGGGGACTTCCCGTCGGCGCCTTCGGCGGAACGAAGAAGGTGCTCGCGTCACTGTCACCGCTCGGCCCCGTCTACCAAGCAGGGACCCTGTCGGGTAATCCTTTGGCCACAGCGGCTGGTGTCGCGGTGCTCGAGCACGTGACACCGGACGACCTCGCCATTCTCAGTGAACGCGTGACGAACTTCGCGAGCGAACTCCAAGGCGCGATTCGAGGCGCTGGTCTCTTCGCGCAGGCACCCAGCGTGGGCGCCTTGATGGGTCTCTACCTATCGGAAGAGGAGTCCAGTCCGCCGATGAACTTCACGGAAGCGAAAGTGCTCTGCGAGAACGGACTGTATCGAAAGTTCTTTCACGCCATGTTGGAGCGCGGCGTCGCGTTGGCGCCTGGTGCGTACGAGATCCTCTTCGTCTCGCTCGCGCACACCAGGGCTGATCTAGAGAGAACCGTTAGCATCGCCGCCGACGCTGCGAAAGCGGTGAGATCGTGACGAATCTCCGGAGCGAAGACTGGTCGGTACAGCCGTCCTTCGTGCCCAATGGACCCACTTCGCCGGTGGTGCTCCTCGCGGACGACTTTGGTCTCACGCAACTCGCCGGCATCCCGGCCGTCGCGTGGCAAACCCCGTGGAGTGAACTGACGAACTTAGAACTCGTTCGTTTCCCTCACCAGATGGCTCTCTTTGGCACCGTGGGTGGTGTTCGCTACTGCTGGCGCCACCGCGAACTCACGGACTTCGAAAACATCCGTACCGTCGTGTTGGAACACGGCGGGACCGTCTCGCATCGCAAACGGCGCGCCGGGGTCCTCGCGATCGTCGCGGTCGTGGTGCTCGCCAGTTTCGCTGGCGGCATCGCGTCGTGGTTCAATCGGGGCAGTGGCGCCGCGAAAGAACTCGCCGCTGCGAAGGCCGTGAACCTCACCCTGAAGGACCTTCCCAATAGTTGGTACTCGACGACGAATTCTGTCTTGAACGACCTCGTACCGCCCAGCGGGCAAGTCTTCACGTCGACCACCACCACCGCTCCCGCGAAGAACTCGGCGTTCACCGTTGCCGCGGGCGTCTTTCAGACGTGTCTCGGGGTGACCAACAAGAATGACCGCGTCTATGGCGCGGCGGGCCAACAGGCCGACTACCAAGTGTCGTCGCCGGTCTTCACCACGAACTCTCTTGGGGGCATTGAAGTCGCTTCGACGTCGCAGTACTACAGCGCCACGAACATGGTCGCGAAGGACAACAAAGAGATGTCGATGAAGAACTTCGGCGTGTGCATGGTCGATTCCAGCGCGGCGCTCGTTCTTTCAGGTCTGGGCGTCAACAACGGCGGGACTCCCGGTGCAACCAACTGGCAGCCCGCCACCTTCACGAAGGGTTGGGCGCGCGGTGGCGTGGTCGCCATCACCGTGCCGGGTGTCACGTCCAAGTTGCAACTGGTCGAAGCAGTCATCACGAAGGGACACTACGAAATCACTTTGAGCGCCCTCGTCGGATCGTTCACGAAAGCGAAGGGCACGCTGAACACCCTTGTCAACACATTGCTTTCGCGGACGACGACCTCGTCGTCCAAAGCTGTTTAGCTCAGCGCCTTTTGGTGCGCGGACTCGCCAAAGACCATGTCCCAGGCCTGATCGGGAATGGCGTTCGCGAGTCGCGAAACGGCGCGATAGCCAATTTCGGCGGGACCCTTGTCGTCGTTACTCATCAAGTTCGCCATCACCGCCAACAGCTCTCGCATCACGGGCTTGACTCGTAGTCCCATCCCCACGCAGGCCGCCAAGATCTTTGGCTCGGAGATCAATCGAACGAAACCGCGCGCAACCTTGAAGTAGTCGCCGTACGCCGCCTCGAGGCGCTCGTCGTAGAGACGTAGCGTCGAGGGATCGTTGGCGAGCAGTGCTTCACCGAGGACTGACGCCGCGAGGCGTCCCGACTCGTAGCCGTACGCGATGCCCTCACCATTGAAGGGATTGACCATGCCCGTGGCGTCGCCGATGGTGAGCGTGTTCGCGCCTACTCGCGGTCCGATCGAGAGTCCCATTGGCAATCGTCCGCCCGTTGGCGGCCCCTGACACGTGTCGTCGTTGAGGCCCCACTCGTCGGCCACTTGCGCGACGAAGTACTCCTGGAGCTTCGTGGTGTTCACGCCCTTCCACGCACCGCCCGTGGAGAGCAGTCCGACGCCGACGTTGACGCGGCCGTCGCCCAGAGGAAAGATCCAGCCATAGCCGGGCACGACGTCGCCGTTGGTGTCGCGGATGTCGAGGTGCGAGTCGATCCACGGCTCGGCGTGGCGATCACTCGTGTAGTAACCACGTAGCGCCATACCCAAGGGCCAATCGCGATTGCGCGTGATGCCGAGCTCTCGGCCCAACCGAGAATTCTGGCCGTCAGCGATGACGAGGTAGCGACCTCGAATCTCTGCGATGTCCCCGGTGTCCTTGTCCTTCACGACGACGCCCGACGCGCCGACCAAGCCTCCGACTGGCGCCGGGGTTGGTTCGAGCAGATCAAGGGCTTCGACGCCGTTTAAGACGTCGGCGCCGTATTTCTCTGCGTTTTCGGCGACGAGGCCGTCGAGGTTGAAGCGCGTGATGGTGTAGCCGTAGTTGGGAAATATGGGGTGCTTGGGCCAGTTCATCTCGAGAGACGCACCGAAGCCAAAGGCTCTAAGTCCGTTGTACTTGTGGCCGTTCGCCGCCACGATGCCTTCGAGGCCCATCTCGCTCAATTGGTACACCGACCTCGGCGTCAGCCCGTCACCACAGGTCTTCTCGCGAGGGAAGAGTTTCTTCTCGATGAGACAGACGGACCAACCGGCCTGGGCCAGCCAGTACGCGCACGCCGAACCCGAGGGTCCGCCGCCGACGATAACGACGTCGTAGATCGTTGGTTTGGCGACGACGTCGCGCAGTGTTTTCACGCGACCAGCCTACGTCGTGGCCGGAGATGCTCGAACGACAAAAGGGTGTCGCGCGACCTGGTAGAAATGATGGACGTGGACCAGTACTTACCAATACTGGGGCTACTCATACTCGGAGTGCTGTTCGCGTCGGGCTCGTTTGTAGCGTCGGGATTACTGGCGCCGCACAAACGTCCAACGGACGCGAAGCTTGCGCCTTACGAGTGTGGGATTGTCCCCGAGATCGAGCCGCCACAACGCTTTCCGGTGCGGTTCTACCTCGTGGCAATGATCTTCGTGATCTTCGACATCGAAGTCGTTTTCATGTACCCCTTCGCCGTCGTCTTTCGCCAACTTCGAGGCTTCGGTCTCATCGAAGTGTTGGTCTTCTCGCTGGCCGTCTTCGCGGCGTTGCTCTTCTTAGTAGCCGAAGGCGCGCTCACCTGGGGACCCGTAAAGCACCTCGTGCCCGGCATGCCGTCGCGAACGAGTTCCTCGACCATCGTGCGTATTGGCGCCGATGAAAAAGAAGTTGCGTAGTGGCGTTCGAAGATCTCCAACACAACTTTCTGACGGGCCAAGTCGAGGACTTGGTGCGTTGGGCCCGTCGCGCCTCGGTGTGGCCCGCGACCTTCGGACTCGCGTGCTGCGCGATCGAGATGATGGCGGCTGGCGCCGCGGACTTCGACCTCGCGCGTTACGGCATGGAAGTCTTTCGTAACTCGCCGCGTCAGGCCGACCTGATGATCGTCGCCGGTCGCGTCAGCCAAAAGATGGCGCCGGTCCTT
>PLNQ01000149.1 GCA_003141815.1 Acidimicrobiaceae bacterium
CCAAGGTCAGCTCAACGTTCTCAGCCACGAGACCACGTACGGAACACTCACGGTGACGGTCTCCGAAACGGGACACCACTCGCACAAGACGTCGCCGCTTTCTGGCTTCGCTAAGGCGTGGCACGACGGCGTCAAAGGCTTCGTCTCGGGATTCGAGTGGCTGCTGCGACTCGCGGGCCCGGCGCTCTTCGCGGTGATTGCCCTGGGCGGCGCGTGGGTACTCGGCAAGTTTGTTCGACGCACGGTTCGCCGTCGAAGGATCTAAAAAAGATCGCAAAACATGAGAATTCATGAATCCCGATGACGACGCGTGTCAAACACCTCTCAAAATCGAGCGGTCAACCAGCACCTAATCCACCACAAGACGCCAGCAGTTGGCCGTTTATCCAGCCTCCTTCAGGGGAACAGAGAAACGAAACGAGGTTTGCGACGTCATTGGGAACGCCAAGTCGGCCCAGCGGCGTCTCGTCCGTGATGCGACTCTTCAATTCTGGCGTCATCCAACCGGTGTCCGTGGGTCCTGGGTTGATGACGTTGGCGGTGATACCGAGGCCCGCGAACTCCTGCGCTGCGGCGAGCGTGATTCGGTCCAGTGCCCCCTTGCTCGAACCGTATGGCAGATTGCCAACGGTGTGGTCGCTCGTCAACGCGATGACGCGTCCGTAGCCCGACGCCTCTTGAAAGCGAACGCCGAACTCTCTAATGAGGAGCCACGTGGCTCGCGCGTTCACCGCGAAGTGACGGTCAAAGCTCTCCACGGTGGTGTCGAGTATCCCAGAGTCGACGGACTCGCAGTGACAGAGCACTAACGCCGAGACGGGACCAAGACTTGATTCGATTCTGTCGAACAGACTCGTCGTGGACTCGGGAATCTCGAGGTTGGCTTCTACCGCAACAACGCGACGTCCCAGCGCAGCAATGCTGGTCGTGAGTTCCTCCGAGGTGGTCACGTCGGCGCCGTAGGACATCCGTTGGTCGTAGGGAGTCCAGTAGTTGAAGCCGACGTCGAATCCATCGCGCGCGAGACGCTCCGCCACGGCCATGCCAATCCCGTCGCGGCGACCGACGCCCGTAACAAGTGCGACGGGGTTGCTTCGTGGGTCTTGCATTGACGTGGTCATCTGGTCATCTTCGCCGATGCTGAAGGGGAGCGATTGGACGCGACAATCACGTCGAGATCATGACTCCATGTCCTACGTTCGAGCCGACTTCACGACCACTCCCCTTGACTCAGTTGTGCTCTCCAAACCACGCAATCGCGACGGCGAGGCCAACCACGCCTAGTGCCGCTCCTAGATCGTCCTTCGACCCACCGGGTAGGAACTCCTTCAGAGTTCTTGCAATGCTCCGAGCAGCCTCTGACGAGCTGAGCACCTTTGGCGTGAGGTTGTCCCGTCTGCGGGCAACGAGTTGCTGGACTCGCTGGTGAGAAACGCCAAGGATTCTGGCGGCGTCTCGCATGGAGAGTCGAGCGTCGTCGACGAGGGCCACAGCAGCGTTGGCTAAGAATTCGTTCGCGTTGTTTGTTGCAGCGACGGCCAGCTCTCGAGTCGCAACGGCGACGTCAATCGTCTGTTTTATTTCCGACGGGAGTACTGCTTCATGGAACTCGACTGAACCATTTACATGAGCGACGGGGACGTTCAACCAGAGCGCCAACGCGTCAATGACGTACTCTTGCGCTTTTCCTAAGGTACGACCGAACGTGTGCACTTCGGGAATCTCGTCGATCTGTGCGAGCCACTCCCCTGATTGATCCAATTCGAATGTGGCGTGATACGTAGTCGTTGCCGACGGTGTCCTATTCATTCCGTAACCACTCCTTTCCTAGACAAGGTCCGAGATCACGATTAATCGCTTGGAGCGTACCTTTGGGAATGTCTCCTCCGTGAGCCGGTACGACGCTCTGGCAAGTCCCACATCGACTAATGAGATGAGAACCCGACTGTCGCACCTCTACACATCCGGATTGTCGAAGCATTCTCCTCAGTTCACGCGCTTTCACGTGTTCAGTCTATTCTAGTAGACTGATAAAGAAGAAGACAACACCTTTGAAATAAGGATTTTCACTCGTTGTCTCGTTCTCAACGTCACGGTGACTAATATTCTTTATCTATGAAGATAGATAAAGTTAAAGAGACGCAGATCGGTGGTGACGCGTTCGTATCACCCATCATTTTCAGACTCGATCCAACGTCGGGCGTACCCACGTACCTTCAACTCGTCCATCAGCTTGAGCACGCGCTGAGACTTGGCTACCTCGAACACGGTGATCAACTGCCGCGAGTAAAGGACGTTGTCGGTTCACTCTCCATCAACCCGAACACCGTGATCAAGGCGTACGCCGACCTCGAGGGTAAGGGAATCGCGAAGGGTCGACCCGGAGTAGGCACCTTCATCGTCTCAGTGCCCGCGACCGTCGACGTTGCACAGCTCAACTCACTTCGCCGGTCGTTGAAGCGGGGTTGGTTGCGAACTGCCGCCGACGCCGGTCTCGATGAAGACGACATCGTGGCACTGTTTGCGAGCACGCTCCGCGAATTCTTCATCGAGGGAACGGCTGCGAACGGACGAGCCGAGTCTGGTGAGGTGGTCGCGTGAACGTCGTCGAAGTTTGCAATCTCGGTAAGCGCTACGGCAAGCACTGGGCGATCAAGGAATGCTCACTCTCGATTCCCTCGGGTCACGTCGTGGCGCTGGTCGGTCCTAACGGTGCGGGCAAGACCACGCTGTTGCACTGTGCGGTCGGTCTTGTTGAGCCCAGCACTGGCTACACAGAAGTCTTCGGAGGTCTTGAAGCTGGCTCCCCGGAAGCACTGGCTCGGATTGCCTTTGTCGCCCAGGACGCACCCCTCTATAAGTACCTGACCGTCGACCAAATCATCGAACTAACTCGAAATTTGAATCGCGGTTTCGATACCAATCTCGCCCTGCATCGACTCGACGATCTGGGAATAGACCCCCATCAGAAAGTGGGGCGACTTTCGGGTGGTCAGCAGTCGCAACTCGCCCTGGCACTCGCGATCGCACGCCACCCCGACCTCTTGGTCCTCGACGAGCCACTCGCCCGCCTCGACCCCCTCGCGCGCAACGAATTCATGGGTGTCGTGATGGCCGCTGTCGCCGAAGACGGTCTCTCGGTCGTTCTGTCCTCACACGTCGTCTCCGAACTCGAGCGCGTAGCGAATTATTTAATCGTGCTCAACGTTGGTCGTCTTCAGATCGCGAGTGAGATCGACGAACTCTTGGAGAACCACTTGCTGCTCACGGGTCCCGTCGATGAAATCGCCCATGTCGCCAATTCTTTTGACGTCGTGCAGACATTTCGCGGCGATCGACAAGCACGTCTACTGGTACGTTCCCCCGAGATCACTGACGTCGGGCCCAACTGGGAGGCGTCGCAGGTTTCACTCGAAGAGTTGATCCTCGCTTACCTACGAGATCCGCATTCGTCGGCCCTCTCTCCACCAGTTGCGCACGGCACACCATCCGTCCACGGGGTCAGATCATGAGCACCGTCACACTCGCCGAAATTCCTTCCCCAATCGAACAGAGTTCTCGGCCGTGGAAAGCAATGGCGAGGGTCACGTGGCTTCAACATCGCTACATGATTATCGGCGTTTTCGGCCTGGTTATTTGCCTGGCGCTCTACATGTTCGTCATGGGACCTCAGATACACACGATGTACGCCAAGTACGTCGTGAATGGTTGTCCCTTCAACTTCGCGAGCGCCGCGAACTGCAGCGCCCTTCAATCTCAGCTCGGGCATTCCGCCATTACGATCACCTTCATCGACATCGCGTTGCACGTCTTACCCGTCGTCGTCGCCATGTTCGTTGGTGCACCGCTCATCGCCAGGGAGTTCGAGACGGGAACCTACCGGTTCACGTGGACGCAAGGAATGCCCCGAACGACGTGGCTGACGCTCAAGCTCACGCTTCTTGCGCTCGTCGTCACCGTGTCGACGATGCTCCTGGGACTACTCGCTCAATCGTACGCCGGGCCCTTCAACGCCTTGGGCTTGGGAAGCCCCTGGGTGTCAGGCCAGTTCGACATCACGGCTCTCCTTCTGCCCGCGTGGGTGCTCTTTGGGCTCACTCTCGGGACCTTCGTAGGGGCGCTCTTGAAACGCACGGTGAGCGCCATGGCAGTGACGGGCGCGGTGGCAGGTGGGATCCTCATTGCAGTCTTTTGGAAGTTAGATCACCTGTTACTCAGCGTTGACCCAAGGGTGATGAAAGCTAGTCCGGGCGGACTCAATTGGGGAACGCTGAACGCAGCGGCCGCACCTGTCAGCGTCGGGCGACCTCAGCGCGCACCACCGCTTGGCAGTTGGCTCGTGAACGGCTGGTACACCGGCGCCGACGGACGTCACCTCACGACACCCGCGATAAAGACGCTCCTACAGTCGATGTACTCCGGAAAACTGCCAAATCATCAGATGACCTGGCTCGCGCAACACCACGACTCGTTCTGGGTGAGTTATCAGCCCGCCAGTCGATTCTGGCTATTTGAAAGTGTCGAAGCGGTGATCCTCGTTGGCATTGCAGCGGCCCTCGTCTGGGGGACGACGTTACTCATGCGACGTAGAGCATGACAAGGAGTCGCAAAGCACGTGGGACGACATCTACGGTCTCGTGCAATGTGTCCTCGAATTGCGAAAACTTGGTATTCGTCTCAGTGCAATAGAACCTGGTCTGCGCCAGGGATCCACTGTGCTTTTGAGTCGGAGTTCCGTGAGCAGCCTCGCGCGACCCTGGCGCTGCGGCGACGCCATCAGAGAGCTTTCTATGCAATGAGACAAGCAGAGAGAACGTGTGCATTTCTAGAAGAGGCGGGGACTTTACCTTCTATGGGTAACTTGCACGTGACCACGACTTCTTATAGGAAAAACTGATGCGACGTCTATTGGTAGCCGTCGCATTCGCGACGAGTGGCTTGGCACTGAGTGCTTGCAACGGCAGCGGAAAACCACAGGCCTACGTCAATCGATGGAATTATGCCGTAAAACTTTATAGTAGCGGTCGTCACGTTGACGTTGGCACGGGAAATTCGGGAACTATCTGCGACGACGCTGCCGCGGCAGCGTGGCCATCAACTACCCCTGAGTGGTTGCCACGCTCGAATTACCAGAGTTATGACAATTGGGATCAAGGCTGCCTGGACGCTATGAGTTACATAAATTCGAGTGGCCAGAACGGTTTGCAAATCCCGTTCTACTGACATTGCAGGAATCGCTGGCTACGTGGACTCGATCATCTACACAATTTCCAGCCTAAGTAAGGTCGAAAATGGAAGCCTGGATAGTGCGCCAGCCGTGAGTGCCATGGCAAATCTAAAGCACGGAGACGGATGCCCCTCTAATTAAATCCCGTCCAACACGTACGCATCGCCAGGCTAGATAAATGTCGGACGAACGATTGACGCGTCGACAAACGTTCGACGCCCGAGTCCGAACTGGATCCGGGCGTCGAACTCTCTTGCGAGGTCTTCGTCAATGGTGAAAAACGAAAAGAATCTCTTCAACCACAATCAGTTGATTCTCACTCACTCTTTGGTGCAAGTGGCTCCGCCAGGAGCAAGTACATTTGGCGACGAAGTTCGGTGAGTAGATCGCCGGCGCGCACCTTTTGATCGGCACTTCCTGCTTGTGCCACTTGGGTCACAGCAATCGCCACTTGTCGAAGAGCTTGGTGGATGGCCATGTCTCCCCGATCCGCTTGGCGAACCATCGTCTCCCACGGCGCAGCTCGTTCTGAACGGCCCTTCAACTCGGCGCGACCTTCATCAGTCAGCGTGAACTGACGACGACCTTCCGCGCTCTCTGAGCGCACCAGACCCTGGTCTTCCAAGAGCTGCAACGCGGGGTAGATGGATCCGGGACTTGGCTGCCACAGACCTTGGGTTCGCTCAGCTAGTTCCTGCATCATTTCGTAGCCGTGCATGGGCCGCTCTTCGAGGAGCGCGAGGATGGCGACGCGCACGTCGCCACGACGTCCCCGGCCGCCCCGCATGGAAGGTCCTCGCCCTCTCGGGTGCTCACCTCTTCCACCTTCGTGGCGCAGGCCGTGTCGACGGCGTCCGCCGGAACGGTCGGCAAAGAGTCTTCCTTCGCCATTTTCATCATTACTTCCTCGCCCTTTTGGCGAGTGATCGAATTCTCGATTTCTCATCAACGTATCCTTTCGATAGGTTTGTGCTTATAACGATATATCGTTATAAGTCGTTTGTCAAGTGGCTCGCGTGAAGCCGTCGTCATACCTGAGGAAGGTACGTATCATTGCTTCCCTACTGCCCGACAAAATGCGAACATTCTAATTTTCGACCAAAGTCGAAGTGCTACAACGATCGATGGGGCGCCCGCTCGACACTCTCGCCGACTGATCTCAGCTCTGACGCTCGCCGCCGTAAGTTCCGTTTGTGACTTCTCGGACGGTTAAAGCCGCCCGCTTCTTTTCAAGCCGCCGACGCGACCAGAAGGGCCAGTCCAGCCCCGAGGATATTGCGAGCGGCGTTGACGTCGGCGTGGGCTTCGTGCCCGCATCTCTGACATCGAAACGCCGCTTGACTGACACGATTACCAGCCTCGCCGTGTCCACATTCGTGACAGTTTTGACTGGTGAACCGGGGGTTCACGCTCAATAC
>PLNQ01000079.1 GCA_003141815.1 Acidimicrobiaceae bacterium
CGAACTCAACGAGGGCACCGGTTCACTCGTACGCAGTCGCGTGGTCAATGAGGCTGCCCTCGCGGAGGCCGCGAAAAATCTCGCACTTGGTGACGTCATGCGTGTCGGGCGCGGCGTCAGAAAAGAGAACGGCACCGAACGTCCATCGCTGCTGGCTGACGCCTTCGAAGCGGTGGTGGCGGCGATCTACTTAGAGCGTGGCTACGACGTCGCGAAGTCCTTCGTGCACGAAGCGCTCGAGGACGAAGTCCGAGCGGCGTCGAAAGAGCCCGGCGACGTCGATCCGAAGACCCAACTGCGACAGTGGGCTGAAGCGACGGGAAGGGGTACGCCGCTCTACGACATCTCGTCGAGTGGCCCGTCGCACGACGTGACCTTCGTCGCCGCCGTGCGCCTGGGCGACACCGTCGTGGCGACGGGTGAAGGTCGATCTAAGAAGAGTGCCGAGGCGCAGGCCGCGCTCGTGGCCTGGCGAGGTCACTTCGATGCCTGAACTCGCTGAAGTTGAAACCGTACGCGCGTCGCTGGCGCGCGATCTCATCGGCAAGAAGATCAAGAGCGCGTCCGTCACCAACGGCCGCGCCGTTCGCCGTCACAAGACCGCGAAGGACTTTCGCGCCCTGGTGGAAGGACACTCCATCAAGTCCGTGCAGCGACTCGGCAAGAATCTCGTCTTGGGTCTCGACAACTCGACACACCTGGTGATTCATCTGGGTATGAGTGGCCAACTACTCAGGGCCAAAGGACCGAAGGATCCCAAACCCAAGCACACCCACGTCGTCTTCACCTTCGTGCAGGGTGGCGAGTTGCGCTACGTGGACCCGCGGACCTTCGGCGAGCTCTACGTCTCCAAGGCACCGAGCGACAGCGACCCACCCGTCGAGATCTCCAAGTTCGCGCGCCTCTCGATCGGCGGCGAGGGGTTGGCGCTGCGAAAAGCCGTGCCCGAACTGGCCCACCTGGGCCTCGATCCCTTCGAGGATCAGATCGGTTGGGACCGTTTCGCGGCGATCCTTCGAAGTCGCTCGACGCCGCTGAAGGCGGTCCTGACCGACCAGGACATCCTCGCGGGCATCGGCAATATCTACGCCGATGAAATCCTCTTTTCGGCGGGACTGCGCTTCGATCGCCCCGCCGAGTCGCTCTCGACCATTGAGATTCGACGACTGCACCGCGCGATCACCGAGGTCTTGACCGAGGCGATCAAACACGGCGGCTCGACGCTCGACGACGAGCAGTTCGTCGACCCCGACGCTAAGCCCGGCAACTTCCAACGGTTCCATCAGGTCTACAACCGCGAGGGTCAGGCCTGTTACCAGTGTCGCCAGCCGATTCATCGTGTAAGCGTGCGAGGGCGCTCGACGTTCTACTGCGAGAAGTGCCAGGCGTAGCGCCCAGAGAGCGACCAGAAGGTTGCTAGCGTCGGTGCGTGTTTCTTAAGCGATTGACCATGAAGGGCTTCAAGTCCTTCGCCGACACCACCGTTTTAGAGTTCGAGCCCGGTGTCACGGCGGTCGTCGGGCCTAACGGTTCGGGTAAGTCCAACGTGGTGGACGCCGTCACGTGGGTCCTGGGTGCGCAGAGCACGCGAGCGCTTCGGAGTTCGAAGATGGACGACGTCATCTTCATGGGCACCTCGAACCGGGCGGCACTCGGTCGCGCTGAAGTGGCGCTCACCATTGACAACTCCTCGGGTCGACTGGCCATCGAGGGCGCCGAAGTGACCATCTCTCGCACGCTCTTTCGAAGCGGCGACTCCGAGTACGCCATCAACGGCACCACGTGTCGTCTCCTCGACGTCCAAGAACTCTTGGGCGACTCGGGCGTCGGACGTCAACAACACATGATCATCGGACAGGGTCAACTCGACTCGATCCTCTCCTCGAATCCCGAGAATCGCCGCGCCGTCATCGAGGAGGCGGCGGGTGTCCTCAAACATCGCCGGCGCAAGGAGCGTTCCGAACGCCGGCTGGCCTCGACCCAAGAGAACCTCGAGCGACTCGGTGACCTCGTTCGCGAGGTGCGACGCCAAATGCGTCCACTCGAACGCCAAGCCGCGTCGGCGCGAAGTTACTCCGACGTCGAGAGTGAGCTTCGGGCTGCTCGTCACGCGCTCTTCGCGTCGCGCCTGCACCACTTCGATCAGCGTCGACGCGAACTCGAGCACTCGCTCGAAGAGTCCTCCATTCGAGAGCGTGAACTTCGCCATGAGCTCGTGACCCTTGACGCCAAGGCGACCGCAGCGGCGGCAGAGTTGGCCTCGCGCCGCGAAGAGATGCTCGCCTCGACGCTCGGCACCTTGCAGGGACTCGCCGAGCGCGCGCGTGGTACGTCGTCGGTCATCCAAGAACGCGAACGCTCGTTACGTCAAGCGCTCATCGCCTCGGCCGACGAGAACGTGATCGCCACCCTCGAGGCCGACGCCGCGAAACTCGCCATCGATCTCAAGGGTCTTAGTGCGGACGAACACTCGTTGAACGAACTCCGTGAAGCGCTCAGCGCGTCGCGTCGGCTCTTCGTCGACATCGAAGCGGACTTTGAAGACACGTGGGCCTCGTCCTCGACCGAGAGTGACGAAGCGGCGCTCGCCAACGCACGTGAACAGATCGCGCTGCTCGAACGGTCGCTGGCTTCACTCCAAGAGAGTGAACGACGCGCCAGCACGCGACTCGCCAGCGCTCGACTGCGCAGCAGTGAGATCAAGTCCGGTCACGAACAAGCGCTGAAGGAGAAGCTCGAAGCGGCAAGCGCGCTCGAGGCCGCCGTCAAGGAGTCCGCTGGGGCGCAAGGGGCTGCTGCGAGAGCCCAGGGCGAACGCAGAGAGGCAGATGTCGCGCTCCAACACGGTGCGGACCTGGCGTCGAGCACGCAAGCGCGCGCGTTGACCCTTGCCCGAGCCCTCGACGAGCTCTCGGGCGCCGGGGGTCGAGCCGTCATTGGCGAACTCGAAGGCGTGCTGGGGTCGTTCCTTGATCTCATCGAGGTGGACGCGGGCTTCGAATGCGCGGTGGAAGCGGCCGCGGGCGCCTCCGTGGGCGCGATGGTCGTCGACGGACGTCGTTCGGCACGCGCGGCGTTGGCGGCTCTTCGGCGCGAAGGCGAGGTGGGTCTCATCCTGCCCGTCGCCGAAGGTGACGTCACGACGTTGGCGACGCCCGAGGGAACCCGGGCGCTGCGCGAACTCGTGCGGACTCGTCGTGACGCGCCAGGGCACGTGGCTCGGGTGCTCGACGCGTTACTCTCGCGAGCTTTCGTGGCGAGCGACTGGGAGTCGGGCATTGAGGTAGCGATCGCGAACCCCGACCTCGTCATCGTGACGTTGGAGGGCGATCGGTTCGCCGCGTCGGGCTGGCGCGTGGCGTCGGGCCTCGCGATGGTGACCCGATCCACCGTGGAGCAGGCTCGAGACGACGCCGAGCGGGCCAGCCGCGATCTCGCTCCACTGCGCCAACGACTCGCCGAGGCTGACGCGGCACTCGGTGAAGCACTGCAGCGATTCAATCTCGCCACCTCCGCGCTCGCCACGGCGCGCAGCGAAGATGAACGCCTCGTTGGAGAGATCGAGCGTCTCTCGATCGAAGGTGACGAGTTGGTTGACACGATTGAGCGACTGAGCGTCGACGTCGCGGACGTCTCGGTTCAGATTCAAACGGTGGACGTTGATCTGGTGACGTTACGAGCGCAACTGCCCGTTCTCGAAGTAGCCCTGCGTGACGGCGCCGAGCGTGAGCGGCGTCGAGGCGAAGCGCGCGTCGACCTCGAGACGAATCGACGTGCGGTCGACGAAGAGGCGACGGCGCTGTCACGTCGAGAAGCGCAGTTCGCCGAACGGCGTCGCATCATCGAACAGCGTCAAAGTGAGATCGAATCGCGCCTCGAAGGCCGCTCGGGTGAACGTCAAGAAGCTGCCACTAAACGACAGACCCTCGAGTTCGACCGCCAAGTTCTCGGGCGTCTCGCCGAACTCGTCGAACGAGCCGCTGACGAGATCCGTGTCGCCCAAGAGGCGCTCGACTCGACGTATCGCGAGCAACTCGAGGCGACGCGCGCGAGTGCCGAGGTTCTCGAAGAGGTACGCAAGGCTCGACACGACGCGGACACCCGACTCAGTGAACTCGGCGAGGTCATGCGCCGACACGAGATCGAACAGGCGGAGCTCGCGGTGAAGGTCGCGAACGTCCACGAAATCATCCGCCGCGACTTGGGTGTCGAGCCACACGAAATGGGTCCCGCACCGCTCATCGATCTCTCTGAAGGTGGTTCGCTCGAGACGCGCGTTGGCGAACTCGAAGCGCGCATCACGTCGCTCGGACCCATCAATCCGCTGGCCCTCGAAGAGTTGGCGATGCTCGAAGATCGCTACAAGGATCTCGACGCCCAGGTCAGCGACGTGCGCCACGCTCGGCGTGAATTACAAGAGGTTCTACGCGCGCTCGACGAAGAGATCATGCAGACCTTCACGACGGCCTTCGCCGACGTTAATGAGCACTTCTCCTCGCTCATCGCGATGCTCTTTCCTGGTGGCCAGGGCCGACTCAACATGAGCGAGCCCGACGATCCCTTGAACACGGGCGTCGAGATCGAAGTTCGACCCATGGGACGAAACGTGCGCCGCATCTCGCTGCTCTCGGGCGGAGAGCGGTCAATGGCCGCGTTGGCCTTCCTCTTTGCCGTGTTTCGTTCTCGTCCGTCGCCGTTCTACCTCATGGACGAGGTGGAGGCCGCCCTCGACGACGTCAACCTGCAGAGATTTCTTAGTCTCGTCGACGAGTTCCGTGAAGAGGCGCAACTCCTCATCGTGACGCACCAAAAGCGCACCATGGAAGCCGCCGACGCGCTCTACGGCGTGACGATGGTACCCGGCGCGTCATCGAAGGTCGTAAGTCAACGCGTGCAGCGGGTCAAGGAAGTCGAAACGGCGTGACCGTTCTCTACATCGTCGTGGCGATCGTCGTGGTGCTCGCTGGCGTGCTCATTGGAACCCGACGTCATCGTCGGCGCGTGCGTCCGGCACTCGTGGCGCCTCCACGAGCGGCCATGCCCGAGATCTTGGTGACCGAAACGGCGCCGATGCCGTCGCTCGAGCACGGGCTGAGTCTGAACGACCGACTTGCGTCGTCGAGGGGCGTCTTCGATCGTGTGCGCTCGATCGCGGGAACTGCCGAGCTGAGTGCTGATCAGCTCGCTCTCGTCGAAGAGGTCCTGCTTCGTAGTGACGTCGGCGTTACGACGACGAGCGCGGTGCTCGAGGAATTGAGAACGAAGGGCGCGCCGGACGGTGTCGCCGCCGCGTTGCGAGTGATTCTCCTTGACTCACTTCGTCGTGATCGCTCGACGACGACGGCGGCCGACGAGGGTCGCGTGCCCGTGTGGTTGTTCGTCGGGGTGAACGGCGTCGGCAAGACCACGACCATCGGCAAACTGGCCAAGCGCCACCACGATGAGGGCCGGTCGGTGATGCTCGCGGCGGGGGACACCTTTCGCGCCGCCGCGGCCGATCAACTCGAGCAGTGGGCGACGAGGACGAACTCGGACATCGTGCGCGCGAACGAGGGTGCCGATCCGGGATCCGTGGTGCACGACGCTATCGGCCGCGCCAGCGCGCGCGACATCGATCTCGTCCTCGCCGACACCGCGGGTCGACGCGCGAACAGCACGAACCTGTTGGACGAGTTGTCAAAGGTTCGCCGCGTCGCCGATCGCGCGCCGGGGCAAGTCGTGGAGACCCTTTTGGTGCTCGACGCCACCACCGGCCAGAACGCGCTCAGTCAAGCGAGCGAGTTCTTGGCGGCCTCGGGCGTGACGGGTATCGTGCTGACGAAACTCGACGGCACCGCACGCGGCGGCATCGTCGTGGCCATCGAACGCGACCTGGCGATTCCCGTCAAGTTTGTGGGGGTCGGCGAAGGCGTGGATGACCTCATCCTCTTTGAGCCTGAGGTCTTCGTCGATTCACTACTCGGGGCGTGACGGTAACCTTCGAGCATCATGTTTGATGCCCTCAGCGAACGCCTGGAACGACTCAGCACGTCGTTGCGTTCGCGCGGGCGGCTCAGTGACGCCGACCTCGACGAGGCGCTAAGTGACGTTCGCTCAGCCCTTCTCGAAGCAGACGTCGAACTCGGCGTCGTGCGCGCGTTCGTCGATGCGGTGCGCGAACGACTGAGTGGCGAAGTACTGGCCCAGAGCCTCACGCCGGGTCAACAGGTCATCAAGGCCGTGCACGAACAGCTCATCGAAGTGCTCGGCGCCTCGCCGCTCAAGGTCACCTTCGCGGCGAAACCGCCGACGGTGGTCCTTCTCGCCGGTCTTCAGGGCGCCGGTAAGACGACGGCGGCCGCGAAGCTCGCTGCGTGGTTCAAGCAACAGGGGCGCCAGCCCTACCTCATCGCGGCCGACTTACAGCGCCCTGCGGCTGTTGAACAACTGAGGGTCCTCGCCCAACAGGTGGGCGTCGACGTGTTCTCCGAGCCCTCTAGCCCCCTCGACGTGGCGCGCCACGGTCTCGCTGAAGCGACGCGACTCGGGCGCGACGTCGTCATTATTGACACCGCCGGTCGACTCGCCATTGATGAAGCCCTGATGGACGAAGTGCGCGCCATCGCCGACGCGACATCACCGGACTACACCTTCTTGGTCATCGACGCCGTCACGGGTCAAGACGCCGTGCACACCGCTCGAAGCTTCCACGAAGCGCTCGAGCTCTCGGGTCTCATCGTCACCAAGCTCGACTACGACGCCCGCGGTGGCGCGGTACTTTCTGCGCTCGGCGTCGTCGGACGGCCGGTGGTCTTCGCTTCCAGCGGGGAGAAGATCGCTGACTTCGACCTCTTCTACCCGGAGCGAATGGCTTCGCGCATCCTCGGCATGGGTGACGTTCTTTCGCTGATCGAACAGGCCGAACGCACCATGGACGCCGACGTTGTCGCCGAGTCCGCGGGGCGCATGATGAGCGGCACCTTCACGTTGGACGACTTTCTCGCGCAACTGGGCCAGGTGCGAAAGATGGGTTCGTTGGGCGGACTCATGAAGTTGATGCCCGGGGTGACGAAAGAGATGCGCACTGCGGCGAACAACGTCGACGAGGGCGAACTGAACCGTGTCGAAGCGATCGTTCGTTCCATGACGCCAAAGGAACGCCGTGACCCCAACATCATCGATGGCTCGAGACGCACGCGCATCGCCAAGGGCTCGGCCACGAGCGTCAGCGCCGTGAACCAACTACTGAAACAGTTCAACGAGATGAAGAAGATGATGCGCCAGATGGGTAGTGGTGGCGCACCGGCGCTGCCTGGCGGGCTCGGCCGCATGGCGGGACTGGCCGCGCGCGCTTCGTCGCGCAGTGATCAACTGCCAGCAGGCTTTGAGGCACTCGGCGCGGGTATGGCGAGCGCCGCGACCGCGCCACGCGGCGGCGGCGCAAAAAACAAGAAGAAGAAGGGCGGAAGGGTCACTCCTCCCAAACAACGCTAAACTTGGACGCTCGGGTATATCGCCCCGTTCCGACACGGAACAAAACAGGTTCGAAGGGAATTTCGTTGTGGCTGTAAAACTACGCTTGGTGCGAATGGGTAAGAAGAAGCAACCCACCTATCGCGTCGTGGCCGCTGAGAGTCGTCGCGCCCGTTCTGGAGCGTTCCTCGAGATCGTGGGCACCTATCAGCCTCGTGGCATTTCCACGGCTGAACCCGAAATGGTTCTCAAGATCGACAACGACAAGGTGCTGCACTGGTTGCAGCACGGCGCTCAGCCCACCGAGCGCGTGGCCAAACTCCTCAAGGTCAGCGGCGCTCTCGAAGCGTTCGAGGCCTCGAAGGCCGCCAAGTGAGCGACGCGCACGACGACTACGTTGCTGGGGACATCAACACCATTGACGACGATCACGGGATTGACTACAACGACGCCGGAAACGACGTCAACGACCACGACGATCACGACGACGACGCGGGCAACGCCGACAGCGCCGTGGCCGCGACCGCCGCACTGGAATTCATCGCGAAGTCCCTCGCCGAGGACCCCAGCGCCGTCTCGGTGGAAGTGAACGAGCGTCAGGGCAAAGTCATCCTCTCGCTGAGCGTTGGCCCGAACGACATGGGTCGCATCATCGGCCGCCGCGGTCGTACCGCACAGGCCATCCGTGCGCTGGTGGGCGCCGCAGGAGCGCGTGACGGCGTCACCACCTCCGTCGACATCGTCGACTAACCGTGGCCGACGAGCGTGCCACGCTCGAAGTCGGGCGCATCGTGAAGGCTCACGGTCTTCGTGGCCAAGTGCAAGTGGATCTCTGGAGTGACCGCGTCGAGCGTCTCGGTGTCGGCGCGACCCTCGAAACTGAGCGCGGACCCCTGGTCGTTGTCGCCTCGGCGGCCCACCAAGCCCGCTTCATCGTGAGTTTCGATCGCATCGACTCGCGAGAAGAAGCGGAACGTTGGCGTGGCATCGTGCTCTCTGCTCCTCGGATCGACGACGGCAGCGTCATCTGGATCGATCAACTCTTCGGCGCCGAAGTCGTGGACACCTCGGGCGTTCTCCGTGGCGTCGTCGTCGACGTCGAGGCGAACCCCGCGAGCGACATCATGGTGCTCGACACGGGCGCGCTCGTGCCTCTGACCTTCGTCGTCAACCTCGACGCCAACCGGCGCGTCGAGATCGACCCACCCGACGGACTCTTCGAATGACGTTGCGCGTCGACGTGTTGACGCTCTTTCCCGACGCCGTCGCCCACTACGCCACGACGTCGGTCCTCGGTCGAGCGGCGGAGCGCGGCGTCTGGTCGCTGCACTTGCACGACTTTCGAGACGCCACGACCGACGTGCACCGCAGCGTCGACGACACGCCCTTTGGTGGCGGCGCGGGCATGGTGCTTCGAGCCGAGCCGATTATCTCCACCATCGAATCAGTGACGAACCTCGCGAGGCCCGTCATCGCCCTTACGCCCTCGGGTCGCGTGTTCACCCACGAGGTGGCCCGCGAATTGAGCGAACTCGCGGGTTTCACGCTCCTGAGCGGTCGCTACGAGGGCTTCGATCAGCGGGTCCTCGATCTGGTCGTCGACGACGAGATCTCATTGGGCGACTTCGTCTTGGCCGGGGGAGAGCTCGCGGCGCTCTGCGTGATCGAGTCGGTGGTCCGACTGCTTCGCGGGGCGCTTGGCAACGACGAGTCCAGCGTGGACGAGTCCTTCAGTCAGGGACTCCTCGAGTACCCGCAGTACACGAAGCCCGCCGAGATGCGCGGCGAGCACGTGCCGGCGGTCCTGCTCTCGGGCGACCACGCGAAAATCGACCGGTGGCGCCACGCGCAGGCGTTACGGCGCACCATGGAACGTCGGCCCGACCTCATGATCCGTCGTGGGGGTTTGAGTGCGCAAGACCTCGCAATATTGGCAGAATTCCCTACGTTGGATGAGATCGAGCGGAACGGCTAAACTTCTAAAGCCTGTGATCCGAAAGGGACCGCTCTCATGAACCCCACTGACCTCGTCGACCGCGACTCGCTTCGCGANNTGATTCGCCGTCAGGGTTCGGGTCTCCAGGAGACGTTTACCGTGCGAAAGATCAGTTTCGGCGTGGGCGTCGAGCGCACGTTTCCCGTGCACACCCCCACGATCGCCAAGATCGAAGTCGAGTCCTACGGCGACGTTCGTCGCGCCAAGCTCTACTACCTGCGTGATCTCCGCGGCAAGGCCGCCAAGATCAAGGAGTTGCGCGTCACCGAGCGCGCGTAGTCGCTGGTGGGCGAGGAAGAGCTCGACGACTACGAGTCGACCCTGGAACTGGCGCTCGTCCAGGAGTACAAAGCGGTCGTGGGTATGTTCGACTTCGCCGTCGAGACCGATCGCCGTTTCTACTTGGCGAA
This sequence comes from Acidimicrobiaceae bacterium, assembly GCA_003141815.1. GTDB lineage: Bacteria > Actinomycetota > Acidimicrobiia > Acidimicrobiales > RAAP-2 > RAAP-2. The sequence goes on from PLNQ01000079.1 coordinate 9,859, forward strand.
CGACGTGAACGTCGAAGTTCGATCGAACGCCACGCCGACCCTCCTCGAAGTGACCCTGCACGACGCGTGGGTCTGGGACATGTACCGTGCGGCGCGATTCGTGCCTTCGGTCCGCATCCTTACGTTTCGCGACGTCAACATCGAACGCCTGCCCAAGGAAGATCTCCAGCCCTCGTAATGGAACTGGTCCGCGTCGCCGCCGCCGAGTCCCAACGTGACGAGGTCGTACGCGCCACCCACGATCGCCTCGTCCTTTTTCAATGCACCGACGCCGAGACCGTGCTGGTCGCCGCGTCTCTCGTCGATCGACTGACCAGTGACGTTGGCGTCTGGCTCACGATTACGAGTGCCTACCCGGCGCAATTGGCGGCCCGCGACGTCGCGACCCTGGCCGCAATCGTGCCCCTTCGTCACGTGGTCGTCGAAGCAAGTACGCGATCAGACGAGCACGCCGACGTCGTTCGAGCCCTTCTCACCAACGATGAGGTGAACTTCACCAACGGCGTTGCGCATATCGCCGGCGCCTACAACCGACCCGCGCCACCCGCACCCGTCACGGTGTGGCGCTACGACGACGAGCGTCTCGTGAGCGGCGACGACGTCCTCACGCAGCGTGGCGTCGAAGAGAGTGACGCTGGCGAGTTGACGTTCTTCGCTTGAGTTAGGCCGGTTGCGTGGAAATGCGGTCGGGGTGAATCTTGACGGTGACGCGAATCTCGCCCTCGCGGCGCATGGGGTAGGAATCGACGCTCATGTACTTCTTCGCGAAGCGGTCGATCACCTCGTCCGCGCCCTCGGTCGTGAAGCCCACGACCGTTCCGCGCACGGCAATACAGACGGAGGGGTCATCAGGGTCGGTCAGCGACACGGCCACGCGCGCGTCAGCCGCGAGGTTGCGAGCCTTGGCTCGTCCGAGGGCCGTGTTGATCACGATGTCCTCACCGTCGAGCTCAACCCAGACCGGGGTCACGTTCGGACTGCCGTCCGCGTCGAGGCTCGCGACGTGCGCGAGAACGTTCTTGGCGAAGATGGCCCGAGAGGTGGGGCTGAAGGTGTCGGTCACGGGACTCCGGTCGTTGGTTCGTTATGGGCCTACTAGTTTTACTGTAATGAACATTGGTGCGCACGTCCGTGGTGGCGGCAAACTCATTCCCTCTCTCGAAGCGGGCGTGGCGATCGGAGCCACCTCCATCCAGGTCTTCACCCAGAGTCCGCGAATGTGGAAGCCCTCGCAGTACGCGCCAGAAGTCTTGTCCGCGTACCGCGAAGCGCAGGCGACGCATCCAACGATCACCGATACCTTCTGTCACGCGACGTACCTCATCAACTTGGCCTCGGCCGACCTCGAACTCTACGAGAAGTCGGTCGCGTGTCTGACGCACAACCTGTCGGTGGCCCGCGGTATGGGATCGTCGGGGCTGGTGCTGCATGTTGGATCACACAAGGGGGCCGGATTCGACGATGTGGTTCGCCAGATCGCCGACGCATTCGAGCGGGCCCTCGCCGAGGCTGACCCTGCTCCCGAAGGAGTCGCCGACTGTCCCATCCTCATAGAGAACGCGGCGGGTGCCGGGGGAACGGTTGGCCGTTCGCTCGAGGAGATTCAGTTCCTCATTGACGCTTGTAACGGCGACGACCGACTTGGCCTGTGCGTCGACACCCAACACCTTTGGGCGAGCGGTTTCGACTACTCGAGCGTCGCGGGCACCGAGAAGTTGGTTAGAGAGATCGACAACAGCGTGGGCATGAGCCGTCTGCGTTGTTTTCACTTGAACGACTCCAAAATCGAACTCGGCGGCAACCGTGACCGTCACGCCAATATTGGCGAAGGAACCATCGGCGCCAAAGGTCTCGCGCCCTTGGTCGGACACCCCAAGATTCGGGACCTACCGCTCCTCCTTGAGGTACCGGGAACGGGTGAAGGTCCCCGTGCCGAGGACGTCGTGGCCGCGAGAGCAGTCGTGGCGGCCGGCATCAAGCTCTACGACGGTCCCACGTCGAGTGCGCCAATAAAGAAGGCGGCACCGACGAAGAAGACCACTGTGAAGAAAATTGCGATGAAGAAGGCGATGCCGGTCAAGAAGTCGCCGAAGAAGGCCGTGAAGAAGACGACAGCTGTCAAGAAGTCGCCGAAGAAGACGGCACCGACCAAGAAGACCGTGAAGAAGACGGCACCGACCAAGAAGACCGTGAAGAAGACCCTAAAGAAGACCGTGAAGAAGTCGACGCCCGTCAAGAAGACCGCAAAAAAAACTACGAAGAAGAAGTAGAGGATCTGATGACGAAGGTACGCATTGAGTCCGACACGATGGGCTCAATTGAGGTTCCCGGAGATCACTACTGGGGGGCCCAGACCGAGCGCAGTCTGCACCATTTCGCGATCGGTAGTGAAACCATGCCGGATGCCATCATTCGTGCCTTCGGGATATTGAAGCTCGTGTCCGCTCGAGTGAATCACGAACTTGGAAAACTCGGCGGCGAGCAGGCTTCGCTCATCGAGCGCGCCGCGAAAGAAGTCATCGACGGCGCGTTGTCGGGGGAGTTTCCACTTCGAATCTGGCAGACGGGGTCGGGAACGCAGACGAACATGAACGTTAACGAGGTGATTTCCAATCGTGCCATTGAGCTCGCGGGAGGTGTCCTCGGTTCCAAAGTTCCCGTGCACCCTAACGACGACGTGAACATGTCCCAGTCGTCGAACGACACCTTTCCAACGGCAATGCACATTGCGGCGGTGATGGAGATCACTGATCGATTGGTGCCGTCAGTGACGCGGCTGCGTGACGCCCTTGACGAAAAGGCGAAAGCCTTTGCCAAAGTCACCAAGATCGGTCGGACGCACCTCATGGACGCCGTGCCGCTGACGTTAGGTCAGGAGTTTTCGGGCTACGTCGCGCAACTTGACGCCGATCTCGACCGTCTCAATGTCGTGTTGCCTGGTCTCTACGAGCTCGCGGCCGGCGGCACCGCAGTGGGAACTGGACTTAACACGCACCCTGAATTCGGCGTACGCGTCGCGAAGGCGATCGCCGAGCTAACGGGGAAGCCCTTCGTGACAGCGCCAAATAAGTTCGCCGCGCTCGCGGCCCACGACGCGCTCGTTTTCGCTCATGGGGCGATCAAGACACTGGCGGCGAGTCTGACCAAGATCGCGGAGGATCTTCGCTGGCTCGGTTCAGGACCTCGGTCGGGTCTTGGTGAACTGCAGCTACCGGAAAACGAGCCCGGCAGTTCCATCATGCCGGGCAAGGTAAATCCGACGCAGAGCGAAGCGATGATTATGGTCGGCGTTCAGGTCTTTGGCAACGACACCGCCGTGGCAATCGGCGGCTCGAGAGGCAATCTTGAGTTGAACGTTTGCAAGCCGGTGATTATTTACAACTTCTGTAACTCGATCGACCTACTCACCGACGCGTGCGATCGATTCCGTGAGTTCTGTGTCGAAGGATTGGCACCGGACTACGAACAGATTCAGAATCACCTGAACAACTCCCTGATGTTGGTCACCGCGCTGAATCCGATCATTGGCTACGACAAGGCCGCACAAGTGGCCAAGAAGGCCCTCAAAGAGCGTTCGACGCTTCGCGAAGCGGCGCTCTCGCTGGGTTTCTTGACGGCGGAACAGTTTGACGAGGCGGTCGTGCCCGACGAAATGACGCATCCGTAGGTCTTGGAATACGCCGCGCAGTTGAGCAAGTCCGCTTTCAATCTTCGTGTATCTCGCCGCTCCACTAGGTTCTTCGAGGTGATCGACGGACTTCGCAATCTTGACCCGGCGCTTCGACGTGCGTGGCATCCCTTATGTCGGGCGACTGACGCCACGGTGACGCCTCGGGCGTTCACGCTTCTCGGCCAGAACTACGTGGTGTTCCGCTCGCCTGAGGGTAAGGTGCGCGTCTTCGTCGATCGTTGTCCCCATCGCTTTGCGCCCCTCTCACTTGGAACGTGCGAAGGTGCGTCGATACGTTGCGCCTACCACGGTTGGGCCTTCGATCAAGACGGCGTCTGCATCGAGATTCCTGCGCTGGGTCCCGACGCGACGCTTCCCCCAAGGGCCAAACTTGAAGGACCGGCGGGCGTCTACGAATCGCACGCAATGATCTTCGTTGCGCCCGATGCGCCCTTGACGTCGGCGCCGACAATCGCGTCAGCTAACGATCCGTCGTTCCAACGCGGCGACTTACCCGTCATCGAGACTCGCGCCTCTGCGGGTCTTCTGGCCGACAATTTCCTCGACATGGCGCACTTTCCATTCATTCACGCCGGCACTTTCGGCGCCGGGGAAGCGCGAGAAGTGCCGAATTACACCGTGACGAGAACCGGCTACACCTTCGAGGCCGTCTATGAGCACGACTTCGCTCATCGTGAGGATCCCGGCGTCGCGGCTGGGATTCGACCGCTCATCCAACGCCGTCGCCTGACCTATCGCTACAACGCACCGTTTCACCTCGAACTGGCGATTGAGTTCCTCGACGCGGGCGGCTCCAACGTGTTCGGATTCTTTATCGTGCCGGTCGACGACGAGAACGTGCGGATTTACTCGAGTCTGTGGCGCAATGACCTCGACGGATCCAAAGAGCGCATGGACGAGGCCATCAAGTTTGAAATGGCCGTCGTCGACGAAGACCTTTCCTTGCAGTCGCGATTCGAAGTCCTAACCCTGCCCCTCAACATCATTGAGGAGGTTCACACCCGAGCCGACAAGATCACCGTTGAACTTCGTCGGGTTCTCAGCGACCTTGTCACCGCGGCGCGCGAAAGCGCGGGTCAAGCGTCCTAAACCTTTCGATGAAGGTGGTCGATCTCGTTCAGGCGAGCGAGAGGAATCCGGACGTAATGCAGAGTCCGAACGCGCCGATGATGAGGAGGCCCGCGACGAGCGTGCCTACGACGAGCTTCGTACCCTTCCCGCGCCCGGACGCGATAGGGCGCGGCATGTACCAGTCCGGCAGCAAGCTTCGTTCGAAACCAAAGCCCCAGTTCCACGGCACGGCGTTTCCGTCGATGGGCGCCTCACAGTCAGCCGACATGGCAAGAATGGTTAACTCTTCATCAGTGAACGGCTCCGGTTCAAAGTGATGAACGATGGGACTTCGCGAAAAGTAATCCACAACGCTCTCCAAATCGCTCACGGGTATTGACGCCGTAGAAGTCAAACTACACCTGCTTATTTCCCTCAACTCGTCGGGTCACTCTCGACACGGTGAGAACGTCGCTGTCCGGCAGTTCACCTTTGTTAATGAATCCTTTGACGTCGTGAAAGTACGTTTCACTGATTGTTCGACGCACGAGAAGGGCGTGATCGACAGGCTTTCGCGCCACGCACGACGTCAATGAATCCATCACGGGTGCTCCCCGTAGGATGGGTGTGAATGCTTAGGCCGCTAACGAAGAGCTTCATCGCGATTTTGGTTGCGGTCGCTGGCCTCTCCTCAGTCTCCATCGTCGCGGGCGCCAGTTCGCCAAAGACATCGACGGCGACGGGTTACGACATCAGTTTTCCCCAGTGCACCAAGACGCTGCCGCTCACGCCAGGTTTTGGCATCGTGGGCGTGAACGACGGATCCCCGCTCACGACGAACCCGTGTCTGTCGAAGGAGTTGCTGTGGGCGGGAGCGGCACAGAACCCATCGCCGTCGTTCTATGCCAACACGGCGAACCCCGGACCGGCGTACACGACGAACTGGCCCACCAGCCAAGCAACGCCCCAGGTCTGTGCGGGGGATAACTCGACGGCGTGCTCCTACGACTACGGCTGGAACTCGGCCCAGATTTCCTTCACGAACGCAGTCAACGCCGAGACAGCCATCGGAGCGGTCTCGCCCACGTCGGCTGCCGCCGCGGCGCCTTGGTGGCTCGACGTGGAGACCGGCAACAGTTGGCAGACGACGGAAGCATCGTACGGACCCACGAAGTCGTCGGACACGAACGATCAGGCGATGCTCCAGGGCGAGATCGCGTACTTCTCGTCCGTGGGCGTCTCCTCGCTGGGTATCTATTCAACGACGTACCAGTGGACGAAAATCACTGGAGGATCCGGAACCACGTTCGCCTCGATTCCGGTCTGGATTCCCGGTGCCCCGACGTTGAGTGCCGCGCAGTCGGCCTGCGGATTGGCGTCCTTCACCGGTGGCCCGGTGAAGATGACCCAGTACCCTTCGAACGGTTTCGACGGCGACTACGTCTGTGGCCAAGTGCTGAACACCAATGCGGGCTCGACGTCAGTTGCGGGATCGTCATCCTTCACGGATCAACTCCCGGTGAGCGACGCTAGTGGCGCGTTGACCTACACCGAGACCACGGGCACCCCGGCCCTCGTCGTCACGTCGGGCGGTCTGATAACGACGAACGGCGCGTTGGCGCTGGGTACGTACTCGACGTCCGGGACGACCGTCGACCCCAGTGGCGTCGCGGGTTCGTTCTCGTTCACCCTGAGCGTCGGCGTGATCACCCAGGGCTCGCCCGTCTCGGCCTCGACGACGTCGACGCGATCGTCCACGTTCACGACGCAGCTCGCTGCCAATAGTGCCACCGGAACCGTGACCTTCAGCCAAGCCAGTGGTTCGCCGTCCCTCGCCGTCTCGTCGAGCGGCCACGTCTCGACGAGTGGAGCGTTGGTGGCGGGTGCGTACACCGCGTCGGGATCCGTCGTTGACTCCTCGGGCGATCAAGGTTCGTTTTCGTTCACTCTTCAAGTGACGTCCGTTATCACGCCGCCGCCGGTGTCGACGGCGCCCAAGGCGGTCACGGTCGTGGGCCACGCCGTGGCGGGCAAGACCGAGATGTTAACGATCAAAGGATCAGGCTTCTACGGCCAGCCGCGGATAACGAGCCACGCAAGAACGACCGCGCTGGTCACGAGGGACACCGGCACTTCACTGAGTGTCCGGGTGAAGGTGTCGTCGGGATCGAAGAACGGCGTGTTTCAATTCACCCTGGCGTTTGTCCGCGGTACGACATGCAAGGTGAAGTATCTCCAGCGATAGTTCGTTGTTGCAATGATTCTCGGCGCGGCGGCTTGAATGACGAAAGTGACGCGGTAGTTTTTGGGTCATGAATGTCGTTCGCGAAAGAGTGCGTCGGGGATGAACCCGATTCTGCAGAGACTTGGTTTGACGGAACTCGACAGCCTCGATGACACAGCGGGGATGAACGTCGGAAGGGTCGTTATCTCTCACGGGGCCAGCGCGGACGTTATCTGGGTCGGGAACGACGATCTCGAGGTTGACGCCCGATGCGAGTTCGAAGTGAACCTAGACCTCATACCGGTCGCGGGGGACTGGGTCGTCATTCGCGACGGCCGTATCGCCAAGGTGTTGCCTCGAAGAAGCGAACTTCGTCGCCCTCACCCCAATGGCCGCGACGTGCAGATTCTCGCTGCAAACGTCGATCTCGTGTTGATCGTGGTACCGATCGATCTAGCCTTGAACGTTCGACTTCTCGAGCGACTCTCGATCATGGTGTGGGATAGTGGCGCTCGTCCGTTGGTGGTCGTGACAAAAGTCGATGGCCTGAGTGACGCCTCCTCTTTTGAAAACGACATCGAAGCCGAGCTTCCCGGGGTTGACGTTCTCATGACCAGCGCCGCCAATGGCCTCGGCATTGACGATCTCGGTGGATACCTTGGTCCGGGTGTCACGGCGGTGATGCTCGGTGCGTCAGGCGCGGGAAAGACCTCACTCTTGAACGCCTTGGAAGGGAGCTCGGAACTCACGCGCACCGTCGGGCGAAGTGGCGAAGGTCGTCACGCCACGACGACGCGCAAGCTCTATCGCTTGCGCGCGGGAGGGGTGTTACTCGACATACCGGGCATTCGCCTCCTCGACGTCATGCTCGACGAGGAGGGTCTCAGTCAGATGTTCGAAGACATCGACGATCTGACCGAACAATGTCGTTTTCGTAACTGTCGTCACCAAGGCGACGACGGTTGTGCCGTCGAAGCCGCGGTGGCGTCCGGCAGACTCTCTCCCCAACGTTTGGAGACGTGGCGGCGCATGCGATCGGAACTTGCGAACTACGAGCGTTTACGCGATCCCGCGGCGATGGCGGCCCAACGCAAACAGCGGAAAGCCACCTCGAAGGGCGCGAAAGAGAAGCCGTAAACGGATCACTCGACGCCCAGCGACGATGACGTGGCGTCGGTTCGTGCCCACGTTGAGATCATTGACGAGCGGAAATCACTCCGCGATGTCATTGGCAGTGGCTACTTCACCGGAAGGTTCCACAGAGCCATCCAGCGCGAGAGATCTTTCTCGATAGGAAGGTCCGAACCCAGAAATGACTTGACCCGCAGTTCGAGTTCGTTGTTGCGCTGCGAGGAACTGGTCGGCGCGAAGGGGTAGAAGGTGCCCTGCTTCAAGAGATAGACCATTCGCACCGATCCTTCGCCCGGTGGCGTCTTGGGAACGAAGCCAAAAACGGCGCACAAGAGTCGAGGGCCGAGACCGTGTTCGACCATCGACGTGTTGGCCGCGTGCACGCGCGTCACTAAGGCCTCAAAATCGGGATCGGTGACAACGAGCCACTCGAATCCGAGGTCGTCCTTTGTGAGCGACACTTTGTTCGTGGTCTCGTCAAAGTTGAGTAGCTGCTTGATGTCGTCGTCCGTGGTGATGGTGCTTTCGCCGCTACCACCCTTGAAACAGAGCCCCGCTTGACCGGAACTGACCAGGTCTAGTTCACTCTCGAGGGTCAGCGCCGCCGTCGGTAAGGCGAAGAGATTGTCGAGATTAGGCGCTGCCTGCTTGGTACGCCCAAACAGCGCGTCGCGTAGTCCCACTAGCCGTTGAGTTCCTTCTCGAGCTTGTTCAACTGGTCGAGACGCTTCTCCAGCGACGGGTGCGACGAAAAGAGAGTGGCCGCCGTGCCACCGGCCAGAGCCGGAGCGAAGAAGAAGGCGTTCATACCTTCGGACTTGCGAAGGTCCGTGCGCGGGATCTTGCCGATGTCGCCCGTGATATGCACGAGCGCCGCCGCGAGGACGCTGGGTTTGCCGATAAGGATCGCGCCTGAGCGATCGGCCGCGAGTTCGCGGTATCTAGAGAGGGCCATCGTCAAGAGGTAGGCAATCACGTAGATCACGATCGACACGAGCATCGTGACCATTTCCAACAGCACAATGTTCTGATCACCGCGCCCGCGCCCACCACCGCGCCCGCCGCCGAACATCGCGCCGAACATGGCAATACGACTCACCAGTCCAGCCAACATGCCCACGCCCGAGGCGATGGTCATGATCGCGACGTCGCGGTGGGCGACGTGACTGAGTTCGTGCGCGAGCACGGCTTCGAGTTCTTCGTCGTTGAGTCGCTGCATGAGACCGCGGGTCGCGCAGATCACGGCGTGGTTAGGACTACGTCCGGTGGCGAAGGCGTTGGGCATGTCCAACTCCGAGATACCCACGCGGGGCTTCTTCATGTCGGCGAGCAGACACAAGCGATCGACGATCTCGTGCAGTCGCGGCTCCTGCTGGGCCGTGACCTCGTGGGCCTGCATCGAGAACATCGCGATCTTGTCCGAGAAGTAGTACTGGGAAAAGATGAGTGCGGCCGCGATGACGATTACCAACAAGGTTGAGACGCCCAAGCTCAACATTACGGAGACGACGATCGCGTAGAGCGCCACGAGCGCGGCGCCCGTGATGAACATTCGAACGTTGAGTTTGTGGTCCGTTTCGATCTTCGTTTTGGCCACGGTTAGTTTCCTTCGACGGTGGGCGCTTCGCTCGACGCATTGCTCGTGCCGGCGGGTAGTTCGTTCGTCGTTCCGCTGGCTTTCAACGCCGCGAGTTGGGCGTCAATGTCCGAGGTCGCCGAGGCCTTGTCGAGCTGTGCCTGAATGTCGTCGTTCGTATTGGTGAGGTCGGTCAGGGCGCCCGAGGCGAGCAGTTCGTCCAGAGCCCCGCTTCGCGCTTGCATTTGAGCGACTTTGTCTTGGGCACGTTGCATGGCAGCACCGGCGTCTCCCATCGACTCGGAGATGCCACTGACGGCTTCGTTGACGTGCGCGGAGGCTTCGGCGGCAGTGTAGGTGGCCTTGATCGTCTCCTTCCTCGTGCGGAAGGCTTCGACCTGGCTCTGGAGCTTGGTGGCGGTGGCTTCGAGTTTTTGCTGTTGCTCGTCGATGGAGGCGTGCTGGACCTCGAGGTCCTTCAGCTGTCCCGCGATGGCCTCGCGTCGGGTTAGGGCCTCACGAGCGAGTGGCTCGTTACCCTGGGCGAGGGCGGCCTTGGCCTGCTCGGCGAGTTTGTCGCCCTGGCTCTTCAACTGCTCGGCTTGTATCTCGACGCGCTTACGTGCGGTGGCGACGTCGGCCACGGCGCGCTTCACCTTGGTCACGTTCTCGAGCTGCTGTTCGTACGAGAGGTCGAGGGTCTGGCGCGGATCTTCGGCCTTGTTGAGGGCGTCATTGGCCTTCGCCTGGAAAATCGTCTGGACGCGCTTCATTATGCCCACGTGGGCCTCCTTTTGCTACTCGACCAGACTAGGGCGAACCAGCGAAGCGGGAGCCAACAAGCACCACACACCACCGTGTTGATTACCTAATTTCCTGGTAAATCTTTGTCCTGAGCCCGGGCTTCAGTGGCAAGTCCTTGGCGGTACGACTCGAGTTCGCCGCCGAGCGTGTCGTTCGACGACGCCAGAATGCGCAAAGCCAACAGCCCCGCGTTGGTAGCGCCATTGATGGCCACGGTCGCGACCGGTACGCCCCTTGGCATTTGGACGATGGAAAGGAGCGAATCCAGACCGTCGAGCCGAGCGAGCGCTACGGGCACACCAATGACCGGCAGCGTCGTTACGGCCGCGAGCATGCCGGGCAGGTGCGCCGCGCCCCCGGCGCCGGCGATCAACACCTGGAGGCCTCGCGAACGCGCGCTCTTGCCGTACTCGAGCATCGCTTCGGGCGTTCGATGCGCCGAGACCACGTGGAGCTCGTAGCCGACCTTGAAGCGCTCGAGAATCGTGGCGGCGTCGTTCATCACCTCGAGGTCCGAGGACGAACCCATCACGATTCCCACGACTGGCTGCACTAGATCTCCCGGGTCACGGTGCCGTAAGCGCGGGCACTGTTCCATGCTCTCACGTGAGGATCCGTGGGTTCGTCACCGAGAGCAGTGACGTGGCCGAGTTTTCGCCCCGGCCGCCACGATTTTCCGTAGTCGTGGACGAACGTGTCAGCGACATCGCGAGCCGCGTCGAGCGAACCGGGTTCGTCCGCGCCTACGACGTTCACCATGACAGCGTTGTTCGTCAGTAGCGTGACGTCGCCCAGAGTCTGACCACTGACGGCACGCAAGTGTTGGGCAAACTGACTCGTCGCCACGCCCTCGATGGTCCAGTGTCCGGTGTTGTGGGGCCGTAGCGCGACTTCATTGACGAGGAGGCCTCGTTCAGTGACGAAGTACTCGATGGCCATCACACCCACGCCCTGGACGAGGTTCGCGACGCGTTCGCTCAGTTGACGCGCTTCGTCAATCAACGCGGCGTCGACGTCACTCGGAAAACGAACCTCGACGCACATACCCTCGTGCTGCACCGTCGTCACGAGCGGGTAGAGGGCCAATGATCCGTCGACGGACCTCGCCACGATTTGGGCGACTTCGCTCGTCAGTTCGAGACGCTCCTCCACGACGACCTCGCCGGCGCTAGCGAAATCATCGATGATCTCGTACGTCTCGCCTCGGGTCGACGGAAAGGCCACGCCGCGTCCGTCGTAGCCGCCGCGGGCGACCTTCACGACCGGCGACGTGACCACGCTGTCGAGGAAGCGGTCCAGGCGATCGTCGCGCGACGAGCGAACGACGAGAAAGCGCGGAACTTCGATACCGGCGTCATCGAAGGCCTGTCGTTGGAAGGCCTTGTCGACGGCGAAGTGCAGCGCCGCGCTACTGGGGCGAAGGATGACGCCAGCGGCTTCCAATCTCTCGAGTACGTCGAGATCGACGAGTTCGTGATCGAAGGTGATCACGTCGACGTCACGGGCGAGTGCACGAAGAGCCTGCTCGTCATCGGCCGCGCCGAGTAAGACAGCTTGGCACGTCGCGACCGCGCTGTCTTCCGGCGACGTCGCGAGCACCGTGATCGTTACGCCGACGTCACGAGAGGCTTCACCCATCATGCGCGCGAGTTGGCCGGCGCCCACGACGCCGACGTGTGGTGAGACGGTAGGTTTGGTGGCATCGGACACGAGGGAAACGCTAGTTGCCTCGAGGGAGCGTCGAGAATGCGCATTGCACTAGGACTGGACACCGACGGGCCCCTCGAGAAGACAATCGAGCGCGCGACGCGCCTGCACGATCGTGGATTTCGAAGTCTCTGGTCATCGCAGATCTTCGGTCCCGACACGTTGACGGTACTCGCGCTGGTCGGTCACGAGTTGCCCGACCTCGATCTCGGTACGTCGGTTATCCCGATCCAGCCTCGTCATCCCTCGATGCTCGCCGCGCAAGCGCGCACCGTGCAGGACGCCATCGGCGGTCATCTCTCACTCGGCGTAGGTCTCTCGCACCAAGTAGTGGTGGAGGGGCTGTGGGGAATCTCCTTTGAGCGTCCGGCTCAGTACATGCGCGAGTACCTCGACGCGCTCGCGCCAATGCTGCGCGGAGAAAACGTCAACGCCCAGGGCGAGCGCGTGAAGGCCGTCACATTCAGCCCGCTCGGACCCAAGGAGGTCGCGGCACCGAGTCTCTTGATCGCGGCGCTCGGGCCCCAGATGTTGAAGCTCGCGGGCACGCTCGCCGACGGCACCGTTCTGTGGATGACTGGACCCAAGACGATCGCGGCGCACATCGTCCCGACGATTCGCGAAGCGGCTTCTGCCGCGGGCCGCGACGAGCCGCGAGTCGTCTGCGCCCTACCAGTCACGGTCACGTCTGACCTGGCCGATGCCCGTGAGCGTCTCAATACCGAATACGCGATCTACGGAACGCTGCCGAGTTACGCGGCNNGGTGCTCGATCAGTTGCACGAGTTGGCGGAAGCTGGCGTCACCGAATTTTCGGGTGCGCCGTCTGGGACGAAAGAAGAACGAGAGGGAGCCCTCGAAGTATTAATCGAATACCAGCACTCTTCTTAATTCGAGGCATCCAAAATAAATTTCTTCGCTCGGCTAAAGTTCTTTCCCTACCGAGGTGTAAATAAAAATGTCAATTGTCGCGTCCTTGCTCTCTATTGTGCTCTTTTTGGCCTTCGGCTCGGCCGGGGCCCAGAAGATGATCTTCAATCCCGTGATGTCCAAGGCGGCCGGTCATTTGGGCCTTACGAAACGGACCTATCGAGCAATTGGTGGGATTGAAGTACTCGGTGCAATTGGGCTGTTGATCGGTCTCGCCGCCAGAGGGTCGTCGCTCCTCGGAATAGTGAACGAGATCGCGGCCGGGGGGCTCTTCGTGATGATGGTGCTGGCCGTTATCCTTCACCTTCGAAAGGGTGACAAGGCCAAGTACTTCGCGCCCGCGCTGATACTTGGTGTACTGGCGCTGTTGGAACTGATCTTTCGCCTGAACTAGGCCCTACATCGGCACCTTGGTGTGCTTGAACTCATTGAGGGCGCTCTGGTTGCTCATCAAGTTGACCAACGACTCGACCAAGGTGATTGACGCTTTCGGGTCATCGCCCGGCGGTGTCATGTAGCGCACGAACGTCGCGTCATTCCCGACAACGAACGTGGGCACGCCGAAGGCTTCGTAGCGATCGAACTCTCGAAAGCTCTCACCAATGACCTTGTGGGGACGCCGTGATTCAACGTCGTCGAAGACCTCCGCCACATCGACACCCGTCGACGAGAGCACACCACTGATCTCGTCGTTCGTGACGAGTCGAACCGCACGCTCGTGGCGAGCGCGAAACAGCGCCTCGTGCGCGTCGAGGAAGTGCTCGGGCTGGAAATCACGAATCGAGGTACTGACGGCGAGGGCTAAGAGTTCTTCGTCGCGTGTTGGATCGTCCCACACGCCGGGCGCGCCGTCGGCCTTGTAGCCCTGGCTCATTGTCCAAGGGACAAACGTCACGTCAAAGTCCGCACCCGCGCGGAGCGCCGTGACCACGTGAAGGTGAATATTCTTCGCGAACGGGCAGCGATAGTCATAGGAAAGTTGGAAAGCAAGCACGTTACCAGCCTAGGAACTACCGCGACGGAACCGGCACACCCTGACTACGACAGAGGTTCTTGAATGCGCAGAAACGACACGCGTTCGACGAAGGCGTCGCTGGAAAATCGCCGTCGTCGTAGTAGCGCTTTATCTTCGTCCACGCGCCGGCGGCGGCGCTCGCACGCGCCTTCACCACGACGTCGGACACGGGACGTTCAATCGACTGGCCGTGCGCGACGTACATCAAGCGGATGGTGGTGGGGCGTTCACCGAGCTTCGCCTCGCACAGCGCCGCGTAGAGCTCGGCGTTGGCGAACGTCTTGCTGTCATAGTTGCGATTGGGGAGTGCACCGGTCTTGTAGTCCACGATCGTGAGCGAACCGTCGGGGTCGCGGTCCAAGCGGTCGAGGATGCCGAAGAGCGGCGTATCGTTGACGTCGACGCCGAGTCGAAGCTCGACGCCCTCGCTCGTCACCGTGGTTGGATCCTCCATCTCGAAGTAACGCGTCAAGATTGCTTCGGTCTCGCTCAAGAGCCGGGCCAACATCGCCTCGTCGAGACCGATGTCGAGGCGCACGTCGTCGGTGAGTATTACGTCGATGGCCGGCGTGACGTACACGCGGGCACGTTCAATAGTGCGTTGGTCAGCGTCTAGAAGGAAGAGGTTTTCGAAGACGTGGTGGACGAAGCGGCCCTTCGCCGTGGCGTACGAGGCGGGTTGGGGTAGACGTTCGATCGAGGCGTGTTGGTATCGGCGAGGACAGGTCTGAAAGTCGGACAGCCGTGAGGGGGAGAGAGACTTTGGGAGCGGTTGTTCGAAGGCCATGGCGCCACGCTACGCCACCGCTGTGACGTAACTTCCCGGTTGCTTGGGTAACAATGGAGAGATGGCACGCGACACGACCGTCACTCGTCGTGGCCAGATCGTGCGCACCACGGTGTGGCACGGCGTGCGCTTCGGCGACAATGTCGTCGTCAACGCTCCAAAGGAACTCCGTCAGACGTGGATCTTCGTGGCCCACGTTCTCAACGAAGCGACGGGTGAAGAGTGGGTGGAAGTACGAGGAGGAAGGATCGGCGAATCGAAAGGTCGATCGTTTCGCTGCGAATTGATCTACCCGGTCGGCGCGAAGAAGGGCGCGCGAGTCGTCGGTCTCTCGCTCGCTACGGCGCCACAGTTGGCGTTGGGTGAACCCGTTTCTCGTCGATCTCGTTGATGCGCTTCGATATGAGAATGTAGAGACCCGGCAGGACGCAGGTAACGCAGAGCAGTACGAAGTAGGTGCGAATCCCGACGAGATTTGCGATTTGACCGGCGAGGACGGGCCCCAGTGGGGCGACACCGAGCGACACGAA
Source organism: Acidimicrobiaceae bacterium (assembly GCA_003141815.1). GTDB lineage: Bacteria > Actinomycetota > Acidimicrobiia > Acidimicrobiales > RAAP-2 > RAAP-2. The sequence continues at coordinate 25,303 of PLNQ01000079.1, forward strand.
CCAGTCCACTGAGCCGGTGCGACCCAAGAGTTCGCGTGGCACCTCACTCTGCATCATCGACTCCCAGATCACGTTGCCAAAGATCATCATGGGCGAGGCGACGATGGGAAAGAAGATGATCTCCCAGAAGTTCGTGACGACACCCATGATGAGTGCCGAAAGGGTGCCGATGGTCCAGTAGATCCACGTCACCCGTATGCGACGCTTCGGTGAGGGCAGGTTGGACATGATGAGAGCGCCGATGACGTCCGTCACACCTGACGCCACTTCCAAGAAGCCGACATAGACCTTGGCGTAGTGCAGATTGTTGAGCAGGAAGAAGGGTATCAGGACGAACATCGGGCTAAAGAGGAACGCGTCCACGAGCGCCAACTTCTTTTTCAGCGCTCCACAGTAGGCGAGGTCCGTCGCGCGAAATTAGAAACGTCATGACAACTCGTGACACTGCGCGCGACGAGCGACGCCCAACTATGTCCGGTTCAATGAACTCTCTAGCGTGCCCGAGAGTTCCGTCGGTGTCACGCGATCGATCGAAATGGTGTCGCACCCCACCCACGCCGCAGCTTCTCGAAGTGCGAACGCAATCTGATCTACCGCACCGACGTGATGCACGACGATGTGACGCACGTGCAGCGTGGTGCCGACTCGCTTGGGATCGACGAGTCCCACCAGTCGTTCGCCCGCGAGAACGGGCATCGCGAAATAGCCCACGACGCGCTTGGGCGCTGGCACGTACGCCTCGAGGCGGTAAGCGACCTTGAAGAGTCGCTCCAATCGGGCTCGATCCCACAACAGCGAGTCGAAGGGGGACAACATGACGTTTCGCCTCCGAAGTTTCGTTTGCAGGCCCGCCTCGGCGTTCTCGGAGAGATAGGCGATTTCACGCCACCCCTCGACCTTGACGGGCCGAAGGGTGGTCGTTGGTAACACTGATCGGACGATCGCCACGGCGAAACCGTGGTATGCGGCGATGTCCTTAGCAGTGGAGATACCCATCGCGCTCGCAGCCGACTCCACGAGAAGCCGTGCACAAGATTCACTGTCCAACTCTTGATCACGAAGTGAAGACGGAATCGCTCGGTCCGCAATGTCGTAGACACGTTCGAAGCCGCGCCGCTCGCGACAGACCACCGTGCCCACGTCGAGAAGCCACTCCACGGCGATCTTGATTTCGGACCAGTCCCACCAGATGCCGCCCTTTTTTGCACCACCGAGTTCGCGAGACGTGAGTGGTCCCTCGTCTTGTAGGCGTTGTAGCACGTCCGCACAACTGCGATGTTGATCTTCCAGTCGGTGCCATCGAAATCCTCGTTCCGATCTTGAACGGCGCTGCGCCGCGAAGGCGGGCCACATCTCCAACGGAAGCACGCACGCGGCGTGAGACCAATATTCAAAGGTCTCGGCTTGAGGACCCCAGTAGGCCTCCTCGATCTTCTTCCGAGGAATAGCTCCTAAGCGCGCGTACGCGACGAGTTCGTGCGAACGCGCGAGTACCGAGATCGTGTCGAGTTGGACGCCTCGAAGATGCGGCACCAATCCCTTAACGCCACTACTGATCCGGGGCCCCCTTAATCCTTGCGCGAACAGCGCGACGCGGATCGCTTCGCGTGCCGAAAGTGTCTCGCGAGTTTCAGGAAAGGACGAGGTTTTCGACACGGGCCGATCGTACCGTTCGCACCCGGTCGTGTTGAATGGATTGCTCTGAAGAGTTGCGTCTCATTGGAGCGGGCGAACCAACGTCAGAGTTCTGGCGCTATGAACGAGAGAATTACCCACAAGACCGAATTGTCCGACAACACTCGGGGTCAGGACGTTGGAGGGTGTACGACGCGAGGATCGGCGATTACTCCGTGTCGGCAAGACCTTGAGGAACGATCGCCAACGACTACGGACTGACCTGAAGTACGCCGTCGCCGTTGGATCCACACGATTGAATAACTGCTCCGGGCGGAAGTTGAATATTTAGAATAGGGCACGCAATACTGAAGTTCGGAGTCGACGCCGATTCCAAATTAGCGAGGCCCACACTTGAGCCAAGGACCAAAACGGTGACAATCGTGACGACGTAACGCCTCAGGAATGCCACGTGGGCTACCTCCCATTTGATTCACTCGTGTCGACAAAATTGTAATGCTCGAAGGTCGCCTGAGTTTGCTGACGACGCAATAACGACGTTACAGATCTGATTTCCGACACCCGAGATTGGACTTGCGGACGTTGTGGTTGACGTAAAAAGTAGTGGCGAGAACCAAGCCGCCTCGCTCCCGGTGGGACTAAAGATCTCCGGTGGCGAACTGGTGACACCGATAACACGTGACCGCACCCTCGACCGCGAGAGGAGCGGTCTGCATACCGCACAACGTCGTATTGGGAGTTGCTGACCCTCGGTAGTGGATGCCTTTGTCGACGTCGTTGAGCGCCTTCACTTTCACGTAACGTTCCATGCGCCCGACTGTACTCATCTTCGCAAGGTGCGGGTGTCATCTCTAGGCGAGTGGCGGGTTGGCGGCGAATGACGCGGCGCATCCTTCGCTGCAAAAGTAATAGACGACGTCATCGCGGGTGACGGTGGCTGCCGCACTAGTGGTGTCAACCGTCATGCCGCAAACGGATCGACATCGCGGTCCGCGACGTCGCCAGGGATCGAGTTTTCCTCGTTGCCCATATTCATTCCTCCATGGGAGAACGCGTGGCTCGATGACGCTTTCGAAACTTTCGAGAACTTTGCGGGATCGGTCGCGAACCGCTTCGCGCACCGATCCGAACAGAAGTACTCCCTCGAGCCATCGTGGAGGATTGAGGCCGGGGCGTTGGACGTTTCCACTTGCATGCCGCAGACCGGGTCGAGTGCGTAGCCCCCGCCGCCACCGAGTCGGAGACGATTGCGATACGTCCAGTAAAGAAGCGCAAAGATCGCGAGGAAGATGATGTTGAGATACGTCGTGTAGTTCCATGAGAAATGAGCTGGGGCGATCTGGACGGGGCGCGTCGTGGGTACTAAGTGGGTCGCCGACAAGAGGCCCTCGGTGAGAAGGCCCGCCAATGACATCACTCCCCAGAAGAGCGCCAGCATCTTGAGCGTGAGTTTCGTGCCGTAGTACCGACGGTAGATGAGAAGTAGCGGGAACGCAATGAGGTCCGCGAAGATGAACGACACCACACCGCCGAAGGAGATGCCGCCGCGCCAAAGCGCGGCAGCGAGCGGCACGTTGCCAATCGAGCACACGAAACTGATGATCGCGATGAACGGTCCCACGACAACATTCTCGAGGCTCGTCCAGAAACCATGACCGTGAATGAAGACGAGATTCCAAAAGCGAACTGGCACGAGGACCGCGAGGAATCCGGCGAAGGTGTAACCCAGGAGGAGTTCACGACGAAGCATCGTGAGATCGGCCATGGTGTACGTCGCGGCGTTCGCCCAGCCCCCCTTCGAACGAAGCTTGGTCGACCAGGGCTGGCCCTGGAGATCGGATTCTTCGTGGTGAGCGTGTTCCTCGTGACCGTGTGCACCCGTGGCCTGGTCTTCCAGGTGACCCCTCGCTTCTTGGATTTGGTGACCCCGGAACCAGAGCCCTCCGAACACGGCCAAGAGAACCACCATGATCGCGCCACCGACGAACTCGCTCGCGGCGAACTGCCAACCCATCAGGACGACGAGGATGATGCCGAGTTCAAGCACGAGGTTGGTAGAGGCGAACATGAACACCATCGATGAAGTGAAATCGGCGCCTTTGGCGAACAGTGACTTCGACATTGCGGACGCTGCGTAGCTACATGAGGACGAGATCGTTCCGTATCCGGATGCCCGAACCACTGCGGCTGGCCCGTGGTTACCGAGCTTTCGCTGCATCGATTCACGACTGACGAAGGCCTGAACGGCGCCCGACAGTCCGAAGCCGAGAATCAGTGGCCAGAGCGTTTCCCAGAACATGAAGAAGCCTTCACGTACGCTGCGCCCGATGTCGTCGATCCAACCAACGGAAGCGAACGAAAAAACTGTCACGAGCGAACGAGCCGAGCTATCGCGGCGGAGGCTTCATTGAGTTTGGCGGTCGCTTCGTCACCGCCCGCTTTCACGGCGTTGGCGACGCAGTGGCCGAGGTGGTCGTCGAGGAGGACGAGGGCCACCGACTGGAGGGCGCGAGTGGCCGCCGACACCTGTTCGAGGATGTCCACGCAGTAGCGGTCGTCTTCGACCATGCGCTGAAGACCCCGGACCTGCCCCTCAATCCGTCGGAGCCGCTTCTGAACGACGTCTTTGTCACTGGTGTATCCCCGTGGTGCTGACATTTCTTATACCCCCTACCCGTATAAAGCCTAACGGCTCGACCCACGGGTCGAGCGGAGGAAGGAGGCCGTGCGGACGATGTCGCGCCGACGTACATCATGAGCCATCACGTGAAAATCTTGTGGGGTATCCATCTCACTGCCACTTGCCAATAACGGCAAAGTTCGCGATCTAGATTTCTGTTGGTCCGTGGCGGAGCGTCCGTAGCCTTTCCGTATGTCCAACAGCGTGCGCCACTTTCTGCCAGGTGAGCGCGTTCTTATTCGCGAGGTACTGAACCGGAAGGTCTGGACGGTTCGCCCTGTCACGGTGATCGAAGACTCCGAAGATCAGTTTGTTTCATACCTTTCCCCTGGCACTCTCATTGACTTCCCCGTCGATGTTGAGCACGGGGAGAAGTGTTTCCGTATGTGGCTGTCTGGTGAGTGGGAACTCGACAAGAAGGAGTTCTACGCGCCTGGGACGCTGCGTATCGCTCCAAAAGGCAAGCCGTTCGAGGTATTCGCCACCGTAATTGCTAAGGGGGGCGTCACCTCTTGGTATGTGAACTTCCAGGAGCCTCTGCGCCGTCAGCCCCACGGGTTCGACACTATGGACGAGACTCTTGACCTCATTGTCTCGCGGGAATTTACGAGTTGGCACCGCCAGGACGAAGACGAGCTCAAGATGGCTGTGGCTATGGGGTTTTACAGCCAAGAAGACGCGGAGCGCCTACTCGACACTTGCTCCGTGGTCGAAGAACAACTTGGTAACGGATTAGTCCCTTGGGACCGGAGTTGGCATGACTGGTCACCGGCTGCCCTAGACGTCATTTAGTGGCAGTGACATGGATACCCCATAAAATCTTTGGTGCGCGTGCCGGTGCCGAGCGCTCGTCGCGCAGGCTGTGTAATCGGGTCCGTTGGGCTGGCGCGCTCCGGCTAGCCCCTTAACTTGTTGAGCGCCGCCGAACACTGGTAACGAACTCGGGCCGGGAGCAACTTGTAACCACCGTAAAACACGGCAACTAATCCGAAAAAAATCGGATTCACCTTCGGTGCTGGGACTGGCTCTTCTATCACTATCGGACGTGGTTCAAGCCGAGCAATCAGCTGGCCGACATAGGGTTGTTCGCTTTTTGGTTGTTGCCCCATTAGTCGTAGCGCAGTGCTAACCACTTCGTGTTGTGCAGCGACGAGGTTTTCCTGGAGCTTCTTGCGGTCAACTTCGATTGAATTCGTGGAGTCCCCGTCCGGCAGACTTCCCAGAGCGCGACGCAGTTGGCGTTCCGCGTCGTCCAGATCAGGTTCTGCCCACCAAGCCGATTTGTCATAGGGACCAGTTTCATGGTGGTTCTCGCCCACTTGAATCAAATTGTAGGAGACCGGGAAAAAACCCTCGTCCATATATTCAGCAACGCCGCCATAGTTTGTGTAGAGAACCGGGAGACCACAAAGTCCGGCCTCTATTGGCGTCAGACCCATGCCCTCGGACCGATGGAGTGAAAGATAGGCGTCGCAGTTTCCGACCAGGTTGAAGTATTCGGTATCCGAGAAGTGCTCATCGATAAGTACTGTTCTCGCCGAGGTTTCAATCATTTCGAGAAGTTCACTCGGCGCAAAGTCCCTCAAATTGGTGCTCTTGATTATCAAAGAATGATCGGGGTAATCAGTCTGCACTCTTTGCCAAAGATTCAGGACGGCCTCAGGGTTCTTCCGACTTAAGTAGCTCTTTGCGTCAAACGAGGTCAAAAGGTAACGGGATGATGGCCTTGATTTCTCTATCTCGGGGGGTTGACGCAACAACTCAAGCAAATTCAAATCGAAGGGCGCGAATCGGTCAACTGGCACCGGGAGGACCTTTGCCATCGCGTTCGCGCTCCAGTTCGACAAAGCGTGCACTCGGTCTATCGCGCCCGACGACGCTACGGAGAACATTCCACTGGGAATGTGTTCGAGTTCCCAGGCCCAAATCGCCTCCACGTGCTGAATCTTGGGATTGACTCGTTGCGCCGACATCACGTGGAGTTCCCACTGATCGGCGTTTACGAAACACAGGACCCCAGCATTCGATGCGCCCAGTGGGTTCTTGCGTTTGAGGAGGTCAGAGAGGTATTCGTACGAGTCGGTCGTCACGAACACGCGGTCAATCGCCGGATGGATATTTGCTTTCTCGAGTGTCTGCAGCGTCCATCGCGCAATTTGTCCTATGCCGGCCGGGTAGGTGAAGTAACCAACGAGCTTAAGATTTACGGAGTCTTCTATCGACTGTGCTCCCGCGCTGAGCACGTCCGCAACAAGTTCGTCGTGCCCTCGAACGTCATCTTGAAAGTGGTCCGACGCCCATATCAACTGTTCCATTGCGGACGCGCGAAATTGATGATGGGATGTTCGAAAAAACGCGCTGATCGCGTTGGGTACGCCTTCGAGTGATGGATGACAGGCCCAACCGGCAAGAAACGTTTGGACCCTTGAACCAAAGTTGTCGTGTTCGATCCCACACGTTGCACATTTTGACCATTTATGTCGGTAGCGAGGAGAATAGATTTCCTCTCGGACCTGACGCAGTGTCAACCCAGCGCGGGCGTGCACCACAGCGTCTTCTCGAAGACAGCGTCTCCACTGGGCCGGAATCGACTCTTCCAGGATTGCGCCGCCAAGCGTGAACTCGTCGTCGTCGTCGTCCTGCCAACTTCCCTTTCGTAGCAACTTTTCATACTGACTCGCGAATGGCCTCGGCACCGCGTCGCCAAGCACCCGTCGACTCGCGTGTTTTGAGAGAGAGGGGGACAGATTCAAAATGAAACCGCTGAAATGGAAGAAATAGAGGGGTCGAAGTGAACCTTCGAAGGCGACCTTCCACTCGCCCTGATCCTTTACGATCCGACGCTCGTGGAGATTCCAGTACGCAACGTTGCATCCCGGATCCATGACAATCTGAACGTTCGCCTTTAACGGGGCGAGGTCAAGTATTTTCTGGTCGGTGAAATAACCAGCCGCAAGATCGATCAGACAGTCAAATTGAAGTCGTTCGCACCACCAATCTAGAAAAGGCAACGCGCTCGGCCGCACCGAGCAGAATCCAAGGTTGAAAATACCGGCGCTGAGGATGTCGTTCGTCGAAGGTTTGAAATCATCCGTGGGGATGTCGTTGAAAAGGTGGGGTGTCAGTGACACGTCCGTGTCGTCGTCCAACACGAGCGTAAAATCATTGAATATTTGAATATCGGGGTCCAAGTACGTGACTCGTTGCCAACCCTGGCGAACGAAAGAACGAAGAAGTGCCGGCTTCACTGACGTAGCAAATTCCAGGATGCCGTAGAAAAGACAAGCCGATTCGATATCGAAGTCTTCCCAATCGCACTGATCGATTGTGATCGCCTGATGATTCGCGTTGCTTCCCGCCGCTACGAGATAGTGATCAATTTTCTCTTGAATGGATCCGGTGTCGTTGCAATCCTGCAATATCAACACCCGCAAGTCGGCTGTGGGCATGGCCCGCGCGATTGACTCGCCCAGAATAAGGAACTGATTGAGATAATTGGGTGCAATGACGGCGCAGATAAGGTGGCCCTTTGCGGACTTCTCTGGAAGAACCATCACTCCATACTAGGGAAATGACGAGAGGTTGTTCGGCGCATCAGTTGTCGCCCCATCAGGCGACCTACGCCATTGAGGCTCGAGAATCTGTCATGTCGAAATTTGCCACTAGTTCCGGGAGACCAACTCATTCAGGGCTTCCAGGTACGTATTCAAGATGACTCATCGTGTGTCCACAGACATCGTGGGCGAACCGTTTGAAGTCCTCTGGAATCTCCACCTCGAGTGGATCGCTCCAGGTTCCGTAGAATTTGTGCGTTTGGAACACGGGAATGAGGCCATCGTGAATGACGCCTTCCCATACCGCCGCCGTCACGCCTGGTGTATGAAGAGTGATGATGTCATCAAATATCACGAATCCACCCGGTATCAAGAGTGATTTCGCCAACAACAGGTCCGAGCGAACGATCTCGTATTCGTGTGATCCATCGATATGAATGAGGCGAAACGTTCGCTTAAAATTGCTCGAAGAAAGCGTCGTTGACGATCCGGCAATAATCTCCGGAAGACTCTTATGAAATCTAAGAAAGTTGACCTCGAAGCTCTCCTGGCTCAAATCAGAGTATGAGTCGGTCCGGTCGTGAAAGTCATCGAGAGTCGTGGTGACTTCTTCAAAGAGGTCGCAGACAACCAATCGCTCGTTCGAGCGGCGCAGGTACTCAAGGAGGATGGCACTTGAACCTTGATAGCACCCAATTTCCAAAATGTCACCAACCAGTCCAGCGGTGCGTTGCGCCAAATCGATGGCGCTGAAAAGTTCTGCGTCAGCGCGCTCGAACCATCCGGGCATCGACTCACGACCTTCGATGATGTACTGCCGTCGTTGCATTGTTACAAACTAGGGCAGAAAAGCCCTCACTAAGGACGCAAGGAAAACGCTTGGAGCGGGTGACGGGGATCAAACTACTCCCCTCAAGGCGGCGATCCAAGTTTACCAAGGTGACTTGCGGGCAAGATGTTTCACCACGTTCGCGGCGGTCGATCTAAGACTGATGAGCCGTCCCAATGGCGCTGCGTGTCACAATCTGGCCAGCAAGCAGGACCTTTGTAGGGGCGTAGGGCCGCCCCGATTGTCGCCCGACAGCGCTCGATAAGTTCCGGGGAAAAATATAGAAACGCCGACAAATGGTGCTACAACCAAGCCCAGAAAACAAATTTTTGACGTAGTAAAGCCGTGAGTCTTCACTTCGGTGAAGACGGTGCTTCATTCAATTTAAGGGTGGAGTTATGACAAGGGCTACAAGACTGGCTACGGTTTGCGGACTCTTCTTGGTTGCGGCCGGTCTTATCGTCTGGGCGCTCTCTGCGTGGCTCACTCCCGGAGTGCCCGGTGCCGTAATGAACTTCCCTCACACGCAAGCCAAAGGGCAACCGGTCCATTTGACCGTACAAACTGTTGGCACGATTGGTTTCGGCGCGCACCCAACGTGGATGTCCTACCTCGTGAAGAATCCAACGACCGGTAAGTGGGTGCAGAATACGTCGTGGGGGCTGCCCGCGCACTCGGTGATCGATATGACGGTCTATCAGTACGACACGGGGAGCCCACTGCGCAATCAAAAGTACGGCCAAGTGCTAGGTGTTATTGGCGGAACGGCAACCCTCAACGCCAAGTCGTTTAGCGAGTACAACTCAAACACCGGTAACGGCTTTGGCCACACGTTTTCGATTCCGCAGTTCGGCGTGAACGTGCCACTAGTTGGAGTGAGTTCCACCGGCAATGTCTGTGGCGCCGCCCCCTGTACGACACAGTACGCACACAACATCGTGAAATTTAGTTTCAAGACACCAGGACCCGGAAATTACTACTGGCAGTGCTTCGTGGCCTGCGGAGTCGGATACTTCCTTGGTAACGGAGGGCCCATGTCAACGCAGAACTACATGGGTGGTGAGTTGGAAGTGGTGAACGTCTGATGACGCCGGAGAGCGCAACGAAAGCGGCGCCGCGCCACTTGCGTCGTGTGACCCTGATTTGGTTTGTCTCGTCCGTAGTAGCGGATCTCTTGTTCTGGTTCCGCGCGGGACCTCATATGCCACCAGGAAGAATGACTTCGACGGCGGCCTCCAATCAGAGCGACTTCAACATACTTATGGTCGTTGCGTTGCCGGTACTTTTTGGCGTGTGGGAGTTCATCTTGTACGCCTTGATCACCTGGCGTTCGAAGCGTCCCGGCGTGCCCGAGCCCATCGGTGGACCCGCCGCTGCAGGGAACACAAAGGTTGAAGTCTCTTGGATTGCCATTACTGCGACCTTGGTCATCCTTCTCGTGGCCTTTGGCACTGTTGAGCTCATCGTCAACGAGGGTGCTGGAGCCGGTGAGGGGCCGAACCCCATTTGGCAACCTGCTGGTGCAACGCAGGCGGAAGCCGGCGCGCTCGCGGGAACAGGTTCGTGGGCGCCAGGTGGTAACGACGTATTGGTCGTTCAAGTGATAGGTCAACAGTGGGCGTGGACGTACCGCTACCCGACGTTTGGCGGATTCGAGTCACAGCAAACTCATTCTGCCCAACAACACCACCATCGCCTTCAACGTCACGTCGCTTGATGTGATCCACAGCTTTTGGGCCTATCAGCTTGAAGTAAAGGCTGACGCGAACCCTCAGGTGAATGACGTGGCATTCACGAAGACTCGACAACTCGGTGACTTCGTGGTCCGTTGCAGTGAGTTGTGCGGGATCTGGCACGCCGACATGTACGACTACGGCAAGGTTGTGTCGCAGGCGGCCTTTCTGCATTGGGTAACCACGACCGAGGCAAAGAATGCCGCCAACACGGCGGAATCCTCAAGGGTTAGATGTCGACCGAACCTTCAGTAGTCCCAACATTGCAATGAGAGTCGTGGAGTGGGTGACGGCGGAGCGGGTGACGGGGATCGAACCCGCATATCCAGCTTGGAAGGCTGGAGCTCTACCATTGAGCTACACCCGCGTATCCCGTAGAGACCGGGAGAACCATTGTAGGCGACGCCATTAGCGTGTCGGGGTGGAAGAATCGCTCTTTGAGAAGGTCGGCGGCGAACCGTTTTTTGAGCAATTGGTGAATGTCTTCTATGACGCGGTCGAAGTCGACGCGACGTTGCGCCCCATGTATCCCGAGGATTTGACGGAGTCGAGACGACACCTCACACTCTTTTTCATGCAGTACTGGGGTGGTCCGCGTACCTACCAAGAGCAACGTGGTCACCCGCGCCTGCGGATGCGTCACGCGCCCTTTCGTGTCACGAAGAGTGCTCGCGACGCGTGGCTCGTGGCGATGGGAGGTGCGCTCGACAGTGTGCGTGACCAACTGAGTGACGAACAGTACGAAGAGATGACGGCGTATTTTCTCATGGCTGCGAATCAAATGAGAAACGTCTAGTTCCGGCACATCATGCGCCTCCGAATGCGCCCCTCCGCGCATTCCCGTTGCAAACTCCTTACGCTGGAAGGATATGGGCAGGCGTGACCTCTTACGCGAGGGCGAAGTGCGAGTCATTTCGGTAACGCCCGTGTCGCGCGGCGTGGTGCGACCTCTTCTCGTCACTTTGACCACGGTTGCCCTCATTGTGGAGGGTGCGTCGCGGTACTCACTGGTCCACCGATTCGAAGATTGGTTGGTTCTCGTCCTGATCGGTCCCCTCGGTCTCGTAACCCTGACGAGGGTTTGGCGCTGGCGATCGCACAAGGTCCACGTGACCAACGACCGCGTGATCATCGAGGGCGGCGTTCTTCGACACGAGCGCACGTCCATAGAAATGCGCGAGGTCATCGCGACAAGGGTGGATCAGCGCGTGAGTGAGCGATTAACGCGACGGGGCTACGTCTCTCTCGAAACGTCCGCGGGACCTATCGCGGTGGGCTTCATGCGCCACCCCGGGGCGCTCTGTCGATTGATCGACGCCGAACGGCGTGAAGGTGAAAATTACACAGTTCCTTTGGACACGATCTATACATATGATGATCCCGATCCGTATCAGCTCGAGGTGCGCCCCGACGAGTGGCAGCGACGCCGCCACGAATGAGTGTTTGATAATTCCGGTAACTTGAGGTCGTGACCAACCGGTATCGCTGCACCGCGTGCGGCAACTTGACGCGTTTTGACGTGGTGGAGACTACGTCGGTACGTGCTTTTCATCACTACAGTGTCGGCGGTGAACTGAACGTCGAAGAGCCCGAGATCATCGCGCACAGTGTCGAGTCGGTGACGTGCCGTTGGTGTGGTCACGGACGCGGCGTCGAGGTCTTCACCGATCCCAAGTGAGTGACTTTCACGTCCACTCCTTCGACACTCCTCGCGATCGCCCGGCCCCCCGCACGCTGAGCGGACGATCACTGAGTGGTGATGAACTCACGGTCGATTTCGTCGGTCCTACGTTGATCGTCGCCGTGAAACCGAACTGTGACGGTTGCCGCGACTTCGTTTATGGTGATCTGCGCGACCTGGCCAACGTCCAGGTCATCGTCGTCAGCGCCACGCCGGGTGACCAGGAGTGGAACACCACCCGTCAACCGATTGTCGTGGCGCCCGAGTTCATGGACGAACTCGAAATTCGCTCCGCCCCTTGGTACGTCTTGATCGACCCAGCGAGTTCGCGGGTGCTCGGCGAAGGCACGCTTTTCAACCCCGCACAGGTCGCCAGTGAGATCGCGTCGCTCTTGGACCTTTGACGTGTAACACACGATTGGCAGAGTGTGGGCATCGGAAAAGAGGAACCATCATGACGAAGGAAATTGAGCTTTCGATTAGTTGTAACGATTGCGTGCGACGGAGCACGCCCGACTGTTCGGACTGTCTGGTCTCCTTCGTGCTCGGCGAAACGCCCGACGAGTTGGTGATGACGGCGAAAGAAGCTGAGGTCGTGCAACTCTTTACCTCTGAAGGGCTAGTTCCGACACTGAAGTTCCACCGTTCTTCGCGCTAGCCGGCCCCTCGTTCGAGATGGCTAGCGTGGTGCCATGGCCCGCCACCTCCTGGTGACCAACGACTACCCCCCGAAAACAGGTGGTATTCAGGTCTACCTTCACGAACTATGGCGTCGACTCGAAGACGGCCGCGCGGTCGTGTTAACGGCGTCGTCACACGAAGGTGCCAAGGTCTTCGACGCCTCGACGAACGTCATCGTTGAACGCGTTGAGCGTTCGACATTGTTTCTGCCGACCATTCGAGCCCTGCGGGCCATTGAAGCGGCGATCGAACGCCATCAACCCGATCTCGTCCTGCTAGACCCCGCCTGGCCTCTTGGGCTCTTGGGTCCGCAACTCTCTCGTCCCTATGGCGTGATTTTGCACGGCGCTGAGGTGACGATCCCTGGTCGAATTCCTCTTGTCGCGTCGTCGCTTCGCTACGTGCTGAAGAACGCCTCGGTGACGATCGCGGCCGGTTCGTACCCCGAGGGTGAAGCGATTCGCAACGCCGACGAACGCCTTGGTCCCGTCATTCAAATTCCCCCCGGCGTCGACACTTCTCGATTCACGCCATTATCGGACGCCGCGCGCGCGTTGGCGCGTAGCGAGTTCTGCTTTGGCGACGACGAGTTCATGGTCGCGTCGTATTCGAGACTCGTACCGAGAAAAGGTATGGACACGTTGATTCGTGCGAGTGCGCAACTTCACGAGGCGTACCCCAAATTCCGTGTCGTCATCGGCGGGAGCGGTCGGGATCGTGCTCGACTCGACCGCCTCGTTTCGAAACTGAACGCACCGGTGACGTTCCTCGGCCACGTCGACGACGACGCGCAGGCTCGTTGGATCGGAGCTTCGGACTTGATGGTGATGGCGTGTCGCAGTCGCTGGTTGGGTCTGGAACAAGAGGGCTTCGGCATCGTCTTCGTCGAAGCCGCGGCGAGTGGACTTGCGCAAGTGGCCGGGCGCTCGGGTGGAAGTCACGACGCGGTCCGTGACGGCGAGACAGGTTTGGTTCTCCAGAACTCGAGAAGTGCGCGCGAACTCGCGGACGCGATCGAGTTGCTGATGCTCGACGACGAACGCCGAGCACGCTACGCGCGTCAAGCACGCGCGTTCGCACTCGCGAACTTCTCGTGGGACTCGCTCGCGACCGAGCTGGCGACGGGCCTCGAGCCCTTTGATCACTTCAAACCCGCGAGTTCGCTGGCCTAGGGTGGAGCACTAGGGAGGTGGAGTGACACAGCGTGCGACGGAATCGATAGCAGTCAGCGCGCCACCCGAGGTGGTTTATCGTGTCGTCACCGACTTTGAGCACTACACCGACTGGGTCAGCGATTTGAAGAAGATCGAAGTCCTCGCGCGCGACGCGGCGGATCGGCCCCTCGAAGTCGAGTTTCGCGCCGCCGCTTTTGGTCGCTCGACGACCTACGTCCTGCGCTACGACTACGAGCGTGCACCCGAGACGCTCTCGTGGTACCAGACGAGTGGCGATCTCACCGCGACCCTGAACGGCGAGTACCGATTCGAGCCACAGGGCGACGGCACGCTCCTTACCTACGACCTCGAGGTCGAACTCCTCGTGCCCATTCCCGCCTTCATCAAGTCGAGGGCGGCGTATCGAATCCAGAGTCAGGCGTTGCGCGAACTTAAAGCGCAAGCCGAGCGAGCGCGATGAGCGACGTCGCCATTGGCGTGGACGTCGGGGGCACCAAGGCGCTCGCGCTCATGGTGGCTCGTGACGGCAGGGTGTTGGGCGAGATGAAGTCCCAGACACCTCACGACGAAGGCTTTGGCGCGGGCGAGGCGACGACGAAGGTCCTCGTGGAACAGGTCAACGAACTCTGTGAACGCCAGGGTCTCGTCCCCGCGCAGGTGCCAGTCGGTCTCGGGCTTCCCGGCATGATGCGACGCGACGGACACCTCGCGTTCGCGCCGAATCTCCAGACGGCGTCGGGCGCGGACCTCGGCGCCCAGTTGAGCGAGGCGCTCCGCAATTCGAGCGTCTTCAGTGAGAATGACGCGAACTGCGCAGCGCTCGCCGAACACGAGTGGGGCGCTGGCCGTGGGATCGGTGACTTCGTCATGGTGACCCTCGGCACCGGAATTGGTGGTGGCGTGATCGCGGACGGCCAGCTCGTTCGCGGACGAAGCGGTTTCGCGGGCGAGATCGGCCACATGGTTGTCCAAGCGCGCGGCGCGGCGTGTCCCTGCGGGGGACACGGTTGTTGGGAGCGCTACGCCTCGGGCGGGGGATTGCACCGCATGACGAGAGAGGCCGCGCTCGACGGGCGACTCGCGACGCTGGTCGATCGGAGCGGCGGCGACCCGAGGCACGTGCGCGCCGAAGACGTCACGGCAGCCGCTGCCGAAGGTCTCGTGGAAGCCGTCACGTTATTGCGCGAAGTGGGTTGGTGGCTTGCGCTCGGACTCGCGAACCTCGCCGCGATCCTCGACTGCGGACACTTCGTCATCGGTGGGGGACTCTCGAGTGCTTCTGAGTTGGTGTTGCCCGCGGCGCGCGAGTACCTCGTCGATCTCGTCGAGGGATACGATACTCGTCCGACCATCACGGTAACGACCTCGATGTTCGGGCCGCGCTCGGGCGCGATGGGTGCGACGCTCGTGGCCTTCGAGGGCGCGTGAAACTCGGCGTCTTACTTCCGACCTTTCGTGACAACGCGGCTGACGCCTTCGCCGTCGCGAGCGAGGCCGAGCGGGCCGGACTCGACGGCGTCTTCGCCTTCGATCACTTGTGGCCTATGGGCTCGCCCGAACGCCCCGCGCTCGCGCCCTTCCCCGTTCTGGCGGCGATCTCGTCGCGCAATCCCTCGCTCTACCTCGGCCCCTTGGTGGCGCGCGTAGGACTCGTCGGGACCGAGAAACTGGTCGAACAGTTCGAGACCCTTCATTCACTCGCACCGGGCCGGGTGATCGCCGCCATGGGCACGGGGGACAAACTCTCCGAGGCCGAACAAGTGGCCTACGACCTCGGCTACCCCTCGGCGAGCGATCGTCGTCAACTCCTGCGTGACGCCATCGTGGCGTTGTCGGCGACGATGGAGGTGTGGTGCGGCGCGGGCTCGCCTCAGACCGATCAACTCGCGAGAGACCTCGGGGTGGTGATAAATCTTTGGGGCAAGGAAGCGTCGGTCGTGCGCGACGTGGCGCGAAGCGGACCCGTCAGCTGGGCCGGACCCCTCAACGAAAACACCGCCCAGACCCTGGACGCGTTGGCGCAGGCGGGTGCCACGTGGGCGGTGGCGAGCGCGCCACTGAGAATAGATCAGTTAGAAGAGTGGCGTCGGGCGCACTGAGTAACTACGGTTTATAGATGGAGTTCCGCCGTATAATGGGCTTGCCGCCCTACGTCTTCGCCCAGATCAACGGGTTGAAGGCCGACGCGCGAGCCCACGGTCGTGATGTCATCGACTTCGGCTTCGGCAATCCCGACCTTCCAAGTCCTGAAGTGGCTGTGGCGAAACTGGCCGAAGCGGCCCACAATCCGAAGAACCACCGCTACAGCGCCAGCCGCGGCATACCGAATCTGCGCCTCGCCATCGCCAATCGCTACAAGATGCTCTTCGACGTCGACCTCGACCCGGACACCGAGGTCGTCACGACCATCGGGGCCAAAGAAGGATTGACGCACCTCATGTGGGTGTTGCTCGGACCCGGTGACTCGGCCATCGTGCCCAGCCCGAGCTACCCGATCCACTTGGCGGGTCCGGGCTTCGCGGGCGCCAACGTGATCACTGTGCCGATGGTCGACCCCGGCGCGAGTACCAACGACCCGGGCGACGACTTCTTCGCAGGTCTCGTCGACGCGTGGCAGAAGGCGAGCGTCAAGCCGCGCGTCATCGTCGTCTCATTCCCCCACAACCCGACGAGCGCGTGCGTCGACCTCGCGTTCATGGAACGGCTCGTCAACTTCGCCCTCGAACACGACGTGGTGATTTGTCACGACTTCGCCTACGCCGATCTCGGCTTCGACGGCTACCGTCCGCCGTCCATCCTCCAAGTTCCCCGCGCGAAGGAGTGCTGCGTCGAGCTCTACACGCTCACCAAGTCCTTCTCGATGGCCGGGTGGCGCGTCGGCTTCCTCGTCGGCAACGCCGAGATCGTGGCCGCGTTGACCAAGTTGAAGAGTTACCTCGACTACGGAACCTTTCAGCCGGTCCAGATCGCGGCCATCGTCGCCATGAATGAAGCAACGGAGTATCCCGAACAACTACAGGTCATTTATCAGTCGCGGCGCGACACGTTGATCGAAGGACTGATTCGCATCGGTTGGGACGTGACCGCGCCACGCGGATCGATGTTCATCTGGGCGCCGGTCCCCGAGCCGTACCGCGAGATGGGTTCACTGGAGTTCGCGCGGTTCCTCATCGAGTCGGCTGACGTGGCGACGAGTCCCGGCGTCGGATTTGGCGAGGGCGGCGACGGACACGTCCGTTTCGCGCTGATCGAGAACGGGCTGCGCACGTCCCAGGCGATTCGCAACCTGCGCAAGACGCTCACGAAACTGGGCTGAGCTCGCGTTACGGCGCCAAGGATTTCCTTCTAGGGCGTGCCGGCGCCCGCGACGTCGACGCGGACCGCTTCGATACGACCCAGTGTCTTATCGGCGACCTCGAATCGATCACTGGACGTCCCGGTCATGATGAAGAGCGTGCGCCGATCCTCGCCGCCCAACATGCACGCGAACGCGGTCTGGCTGCAAGTGACCAATCCGGTGATCTCACCGCCCTCGCGTACACGCACGCAGTGACGGGTCACCGCGTTGGCGAACCAGATCTGGCCTTCGGCGTCCAGGCACATGCCATCACTCGCCGACATCTCGAGTGGTGCCCACACTCGTCGATTCGTGAGTGTCCCGTCGGCCTGAATATCGAAGGCCGTGAGTTGTGAACCGAACGTCTCTCCGATGATCAACGTCGCGCCGTCGGGCGTGATGACCGTGCCATTGGGAAAGGCCATGTCGGGCACGACTTGGATGACTGCGCCCTCGGGGTCCAGCACCACGAGATTGGTCGTCGGCGGCGGTTCGGCAATGAAGCGTTCGATGCCGAGTTCAGCGAGACGCGCGTCGAGGTCGAAACCGAAGTTGCCAACGTAGCTGTAGCCACTGGACGACACGATCATCTCGTTGGCCCAGAACTCACAGTGCTCGCTGATGTCCGCGAAGGTGGATACCGCGCCGTCGTGAAAGCGCAGCACCTTCTGGTCGAGCATCGAAACGCAGAGCAGGTCGCCGTCGGGCAGCCAGCCGAGGCCCGAAGGCTGCGTGGGGACGTCGTGCTCGAGGACTTCGTCCGACCCGTCACTCGCCATGGAATAGATCGCGTGGCGATAGAAGTCCGAGTACCACAGGCGACCCTCATGCCAACGCGGGCCTTCGCCAAAGCCGAGCCCTTCGCGTACTACCGCTGCGCTGTACTCCTTCATGGTCCTCCGATCGACGTTCTTTGAAACCTACTCAAGCGTGTTCGAGCGCGCGTCGCCACGCCGCGTAACCGAGATCGACGAAGAGTGGATCCTCCGTTTCGAAGCGTCGGTCGAAGGTCCAGAGTTCGTTGAGTTCTTCCAACGAGGTCCACAGACCGGCGCCGAGACCGGCGATCGTCGCGGCGCCGCGCGCGGTGGCCTCGAGTGACGCACTCCGCAGAACCGAGAGTTTCGAGTTCGTGGCTTGAAGTTGCATCAAGAGGTCCATGGCGGCCGCGCCACCGTCAGCGCGCAGTTCGTGAAGGGCAATGCCGCCGTCATTGAACGCGTCGGTGATCGCGCGCACTTGATAGGCGAGGGCTTCGATGAGCGCTCGGGCGACGTGAGCGCGACCGACGCCGCGAC